>JBKPPH010000376.1:0-28964 GCA_046733535.1 Acidobacteriota bacterium | reverse complement strand
TGGAAACGCGCAGACCGTAACTGAATACGGGAACGTACGTACCCGAGGGCGTGAGGCCACTGACAGTCACTGCATACTCACCCGCACTCAGCTTGCTCGACGGGAATTGCAGCGCAATCGTACGTTGCGAAGCTGGTCCCTTCGCGCTCAGATCTCTTTGCGCAACCACTACCCGGCCATCCGGAGATTCGATTGAGACGCTGTAGCGTGGATATTGATCGTTATCCAACGCCAGATTCAGTCGCACTGTCGCCGGCTTCTTTGGAACTGTTAAATCAGATCCACCACCTGCACCACGAGATGGGCCGGGAAACAGAGTGACAGCAACAACGGGAGACGTTCCCAACTGGCGGCGCACGTTGGCGAGCTCTTCTTGCGTCTTTTGCAATTCCTGATTCAGTCTGTCTCGTTCTGTGTTGGCCGTTTGAACTTCACCATTGAGTCGATTCGCGTTTGCCTGAAGCTGCTCCACTCTCTGCGCCAGATCTCGCTGTTGTTGCTCCAATTGCGTGCGTTCTGTGTTCAAGCGTCTTAACTCTTCGCGCGAGCGAAACCACGCCCTCGTCATCAACACGCCGCCAAGCAGCAGAAGCACGACCATCGTGGCCGTGGCAAACCCACGAAAATCCGTAAAGAACGAGGCCAGGAATGCTTGCCAGCGAGATGGTTTCGGAACCGGAACCGGTCGAGGGAGATCCTTAATCGAGATACGTTGGGCAAGAACCCGGCTGAACTGAACTCGCTCCGCCAATCGTTTCGAATTCGAAAGTGCACTCTCAAATTGGTCGCGCTCGCTCGCATTGAGTTCGCCACGAACGTAGGCATCAACCAATCGGTCCTCCACAGTCTCCATCTCTTCAAACAACGAGTCGTCCGCAAAGTAACGCTGCTCGAAGCGCGCGCCTTCCTCCTGGGAAAGCAGGCCGAGCAAGTAGCGTTTAGCAAGCGCCTCGTTGTCTGTAAATTGATGCAAACTAATGGCTCCTAATTATCAACGTGCTGGACCAGTTTCATTCGATACGCTGACCTTCGCCAGACAATTTCTTACACAAACCTCGACTTCTGCTCTGATGCGATGCACGCGGATTCGCAGGGCATTCAAGGGTATACCCAACCTTTCAGCCATCTTCTTATGCAGTTCTATCTTCGCGTGCGCTTCTTCCTCGTAGTATTCGACAATCATGGTCCTTTTATTTTCAGGCAGGCGATCGAGACACTCATCGAAGCAGGTCCACCACGGACTCTCCTCCGGCGGGTCGATGACCGGTGGCGATATTGATGTCTTCATCGTTCTCATACTCTGCCGGGATTTTCCCTCTTCCTTCTTTATCTCCAACGTCACATACGAGGCGACCGTGAGCAGATAGGGCATCAGGTTGTCGATCTTTGTGCCCTCGTTAATTCGTCTCATCGTACGGTCTAAAGCTTCATCGGCATAACGGTCCGCGTCGACCACAGAGCGCCGCTCGAAGTAGTGAATAAGTTTTTCCCTTGCGAGTACATAACGCTTCCCTGCCTCTTCTCGATCTGGTGAGAACGAGGCTAAGAGTTCATCCAGGGCTTCGGGTGTGGGTACCCATTTCGCATCAGATGTTGAGTCATCAATCGTCTGTCCAGACTGGGAGGATGGTTCGGTCTGAGGGTCGGGTTCGAATGAAGGCATCGGCGGAAACACGCGCTGCGGGAGCTGGTACGGCAGCGCGGATTATAATCCACCGCGGGTAGTTCGTGTCGAGCAATCAACGCCAATCACCTTGCAAGACGAATCCCGCCCAGTAATAGGGCGACTGCCATCGCTTGTCCTTCGACATCGTCAACTGCGCGTTCCGCAGCGCGGCTGACGGCGGCTGGTGATTGCTAAACATCTCTTTGTAAAACTCGGCCATCAACTGTGCCGTCGCGAGGTCGTCGACTTTCCAGAGACTCGAGACCACGCGCGCCGCCCCGGCATACATGAAGCCCCGCGTCAACGCCATCACTCCCTCGCCCTTGATCTGCTTGCCCACTCCCGTCTCACAAGCGCTGAGCACCACCAGTTCCGCGGGAAGGTTCATGTTGTAGATTTCATAGAGACGAATGTAACCATCCTGCGGATTTCCGTTCTCATCAACCATGGAAAGAATGATGCCGGAAAACTGAGGGCGCTCGAGATCGACAATGCCGTGCGTAGCAAAATGTACGATACGGTAGTTAGCCAACTGCGGACTCATAGCCGTCGTGCGGCTGGCTTTGAAATCAGTCGCGAGGAGAGTGGCCTGCGGGGGAGCGACCTTTGTGATCGCGCGCGCTTCGTCGAGCGAGTAGCGCAGCCAGGAGATCTCGTTGAGACCCACGTCTCTCAAGGCACGCGTCAGGTTCGCTGATGAATCGACTCGGTTCCGGGAGACGTCCGCTTTTGTTTCGGGCTGTTGGTTGTGGTTCGGCGCTTTGAGTTGTTTACGCGAATCGAGACGCTTCACTCGTGGATCGGAATCCTGAAAAACTGCGTTTGCCAACACAGCAACGGCTTGCGATGCGGGCTTTCGGTTCGCAAGTGTCTTGCGTTGCAGCGCGAGCACGGACGCTGATTCCAGCGCTATGATCTCATGGTCCTCGATCAAGAGTTTTCTTTCGGTGAAAGCACCAGTGGTCGCGGCAGCCACATCCTTCGGCGCCGTGAGCGCGGCGAACGGCACGAGCTGCAACGTGCCATCTGAAACAATCAGCAGACGCTTCTGTCCGAGCAACTGCGCGATCGGATCAAAAAGCATTTGACTCAGCAACGCCGTCGCACGGGAGTATTCAGCATCCGCTTGCTTCAATCGCGCGGCTCGTTGGAACGCAGTCTCACCCGGTTCACTGTGATTCCGTTCCGCCAACGCTTTGGGGATCCGTTGAGCTATAGCTTCGATATCCTGGCGCGCCGGCAAGCCGGCGGAAGCGATCGAATTCTTTCCTACCACCCAAACGTGGCTATGAGTGTCGCCCGTGGCGAATTCGAGCAACAGGGTATCGTTATCTAATAGTTGCTGAATGCCGGAGAGCCCGATCGGCTCGGGTTCAGTCAACTGAGCATAGCGCGGGCTGGAACGTTTGATCCGTTCCATCACGTCTTCACGTTCTCGGACGAGTTGCACCAACTCTTTGTTGATGGTGGCGACATCCTTATCACTGAATTTCTGGCTTAATAGTTTGGTTTGCGCCTGCGACTTAGCGAGAACCCGGAGTTGAAGATCGCGGGCCAGTTTCAATAAGTCGGGACTGAGGCCTTCGGCCGGTTGTATGCTGGATTCGTTGAGAACGTCCATTAAACTGCGCGCCCGAGATCTTTCGCTGGCCTGAAGGGCTGCGGCCAGATACTGCTTATCACGCGTTCGCTCATAAAGCCGCATGTTGAGATCCACGTTGAGGGCGTAGTAGTTCTCCCGGGTAGCAAAGTAAGAGGTCCGCAGTTGATGACTGGTGATCTTGGTTCTTAGTGATTCGATGATCTTGATCGCCTGTTCGCTATGTTGCAGCGCTTCGTTCAGCCTGTCCTGGTCCAACTCCAGGCGCGCGATGCTGTTAAGAGTTGCTGCTTCTCCGCGACGATCCTGGACCAGGCGCCAGAGATTGAGCGCGCGCTCGAGTTCTTCGCCTGCCTCAGCCCGCTGACCGGAGAGGGCGTAAGTCTCGCCCTGCTTTTGACGAGTGATCGCTTCGCCGCGACGGTTCTTGTTATCAACTTGAATGTCCAGTGCGCGCTTGAAAGCGGCGAGCGCCGGTTGCGGGTTATTCTGAAGGGTTTGGACGACGCCGATGAAAGTGAGTGCTTCAGCTTGCCGGCCTGCATTTGGTTTGAGGTCGAGGGCGCTTTGAAAGAAGTGCAATGCCTCGGTTAAATCATCCTCGGTTAGATAATACTGGCCGATGTGGATCAACAGATTCGCTTTTAAATTAGGATTCGGCTGCTTAACTGAATTCCAAAACTCAATCGCGAGATCGTAGTAGTACTTCGCGCGTTCGCCGTCGCCGAGACCAGCGTACAACTCTCCCATGCTGTCTAAAGTAGCGGCCCGGTTTATGTCAGTGGCACTGGCCTTGAGCAAAGACTGCTCATAATAATCGCGGGCCATTCCTGAATCGCCTAACTTGTCGTAGGCGATGCCGACGTTGTTCAGCGCGATCGCATAATAGGCAGGGTCGGTCAAAATCTTCTGCTCATATACAGCCTGCATTTCTTTCAAAGCACTCAGGTAATATTCCAGCGCTTTGTATGGGTCACCGACAGTGTCGTACACGCCTCCGATACTGTTAATCATATTTGCTGCGCCGCGCCGATCGTTTTCTTCATGGCGCAACTTCAACGCCGTCTCAAACAGCGGTAGAGCCGAGTAAGGTTCACCCAAAGACAAGTAAGTCAGGCCCATATTGCTGAGCGAGCTCGCCTGCCCTCGACGATCGCCGTGCGCCTCGTAGATTTCAAACGCCAGTTTAAGAGTGCTCAATGCTCTTTCGGATTGATTAAGGTAGGAATAGTTGGAGCCAAGATCGTTCAGTATCGACGCCTTGAGACGCCAATCGTTCGTTTCAAATTGCGGGTTTGGAACCTTGAGTGCCTCGGCCAGGCAGTCGCCGGCTTCCTTTCGCTTACCCCATCGCCGATAAGCTGAGCCGCGCGCAAATTGAGTGACAGCTTCCCAATGTTTGTCGTTGAGACTTTGCCAGCGCGTAAGTGCTCGATCGAGTTCCGCCATGCCTTGCTCGTAGCTTCTGGATTCGACCAGGTCCATTCCTTTTGCAAAGCTCGTTTCCGCTTGAATGCGAATGCTGTCTTCGGGTTTGGGCTGGTCGGCAGTGGTGAGGCTGACCTCGAACGTTCCCGGGTTGGACCAACTCTCCGGCGATTGCACCTCGAGACGAAACTTGCCTGATGCATTGGCGATAGTTGACAGGTAAATGGGACCATGAGCGCCACTCGGACTATCCATGGCGACGAGTGGCGCGTTCGCGGGATCGAGCAGTGTGACGCGAAGAAGGATTCCGTGTTGCTCGACCGCGAAACGGGCGAGTTGTCCGGCGGTCAAAGAAACCTCGAACGACAGCTTGTTACCGCCTTTGAGGTTCTCAGTAAGCGTCTCCCCCGCTTGCAAGGTGATTGCACCTTGCAGCGGGTTCGAGCGTGAGTAGACGCTCACCGGGATTACGCCGAGGGCTAAGATCAACCCAGTAAGCCATGGCGCAGATCGCTTCTTGGGCCACATACTGTTTTCTCCGAGGTCGAACCGGGATTTGGGAACGATTCTGTGCCGCAGAATCTTACCTGAGAATGAGCATCGCGACTATGGCTTCGTCGCTATCCAGACACCCTCATCCTGAGTAGCCAACGCTGCTTTATCGCTTCCAGTAAGGCGCTCGGTTCCAGGAACTCTAAAGGAGCCGGCAATGAGCGCTATTCTCTCGGGGACAGTAACCAGCAGTTCTCCTTCGTAAAGTCGTGTCAAACCCGGAAAACCCGGAATTACGTGATGTAACACGAAGATATACGAAGTCCCGCCATTGAAGGTGACAGAACCTGAAAACGGTGGCCTTTCTCCCGTGGCCAGATCGTAAAAGGTTCCTTCCACAGTTCCAGTTATCGGGTCGTACCTCTCGAATTGGAATATCCCGTCCGGGTCTGCATTGTTCGGTGTACCAGCGGGTTCCCCCAAAGGCATGGTGGAGGTCCAACGAGTTCCTTCTAGATGTAAAGACATGAATTTTTCCTCCTTACTTAATCTAAGATCAGTTGGGTTTCGGCTCGCTTTATCTCCCGGCTCGTCCCTCAATACTTTTAAGATCCTCAAGTCGACGTTCTGAGCAAAGCTCAACACGGAATTGAGAGAGTCGTCAGCGTTTTGGACGAAAACTACGAGATTGGATCGAGCAAATAAAAACGTCAGATCTTCGGGGTCGGCGAACGCCAGATCGCCGATAGGGACATCCGGGAACTCAACCCGTCGCTCTATAACAGGCGTCTGAAAGCCGCCCAAAAGATTTAACAGGAATTCGCGCGCGGCTATTACGGAGGCGCATTTGTAGACCAGCAAACGCAACACTTCTGCGTCACCCGGGTAGGAGTGCCAAATTGTCTCGCTCAAACTCATGCGGCCGTCTTCTGCCTGCAGAACTGTGGTTACGTCCAGTTTCCAGTTATCAGGTGTAAAAGCTTTCGTAATGCTCTCGACTGGTCCATGCAGAAGGCGATCCGGGGCGGGTAGTTCTGTCCAACTTGAAAACTGAAACTGTTCCTTCAAGATCTCTTCGAGATCCGGATTAATCTGCCGCACGCTAAACGTATCGTGTGCGATATGTCGCCTCTCCCTGCTGTCGGGGAAGGCATGCATGTGTGCGCCGGTACCTTTCCTTGCGAGACGAAAGTGATAGTCGGTCCCATTAGCATCGCCCAGAGGAATATTGATCGGCAGCAGCGGATCGAAGGATTCATCTGACGGATCCGAACCTCCGTCTACCTGGAGACAACAATCGAAGAGCCTGGCCTGGCTGTCACACGGAAACTCCCACGCAACTTCGTGGAACTCAAAAATTGTAGATCCCTCATTCTGAAAGCCGATCACACGAATCCGATTCGTCCCGAACCGAAGACCCATCTCGGACTGGTAAAGATCGCAACCGAGGATGTTGGCAAAGGTAGAAACAAGAACCGCGCAGTCGGTACAGCTAACGGTTAGAGGTCCTGCCGAGCCCTCCAGGTGTTTGAGGAAACGGGTAAGCTTAACCTCATGTGTGCCGTTGTACGAGAGTCGGGAGAAGCTTACCTTTTGTGCAAACCTCAGCAGACCGAGAAGACCTAGCCCGTGGAGTCTGCGGGTGATCATTGCGGCCGCTTGCGTGCGGTCCGTCGCGCCGGCAGCCCAATCGCAGGCCAGATCCAATGCCTCGGTCCATGGGGGTTCGTATCCCGGTCCCCAAGGTTCTTTCGGAGATTCAAGCAGCGTGTAAACAGTGTGTTCTGTCTGTTGTTCAAAAACTCGGTTGGGAGGTTGACCTGAGTCTACCTCCAATCTCCACAGCAAAACGACGTTCGACTTGCCCACTGCCGCTGAGCTAATGCGCGCCCCGCCGAGATTGAGCGCTTTGAAATCTGACAACTCGTTCTTTCCGGAAAACTCGATCGTGTTTCGGATTACGTTTCCGAGCACGCTTGTACTCTCGGCAGTGATGTGTACGCGCTGAACGTTGAGATTGAATCTTCGTAATTGGACTGCAATCGTTACGGCGTTGCCTTGCGTGCTGGCATAAGCGACAGCCGCGGTCTTCGGTGGTTGTTGCCCATCCTGCCGTTGCCACTCAGGCCCGCTGATGTCCTCAGTTGCGTTCTTGCGAATCGTAAGCGCGTCGACCGTCGCTGAGTTCGGATCGTGATTGAATTTAATTGCTTCGATTACGACGTCCATGGCTAAAATTAATTACACGTGTCGCGCCGGACAGAGACTGATCAAGATAAGTTTTGCCCCAGTGCGGCGGCTCTTCTTTGCACCAGCCGCCATTCTGTTCGTAATGGCAATTAGCGAAAATTTATTTCAGACGGCGGAAATGAGGAGGGACTTCGATTTAAAGAGGATTCCTTGATTTTGTCTGATTCTTGTGGCGACGAATTTGGAATGAATCCGATTTACTGACTCGTTATGTTTCCCTGCCCGCAAGTATGCGCTCGATGCGTCTGTCCGGAACCACCCACATGATCGCCACGAAGACATAAACCGCCATCGACAACCACGACGATACAAACGCGAGCAGAATTGCAACGATGTAGAGCACCGGAGAGAGCTTCCCTTTCCAGTCGCTGCCCACCGCCTTTTTCAGGAGCGAGTCTTTCCCCTGAGACGCGATGATTCGTTGCTGCAATATCAAGTAGGCGACTCCTGACATCAGCAGCACTAACCCGTAAGCCGCCGCCGGTAACTTCGCAAAATGGTTCTCTCCCATCCAACCGGTTGTGAACGGAATGAGCGACAGCCAGAACAGAAGGTGCAGATTGGCCCATAGCATCGACCCAGTGACTCTGTGGGTGGCGTGCATCATGTGGTGATGATTGTTCCAATAGATGCCGAGGTACACAAAGCTGAGAACGTAACTCAACAACACCGGAATCAGGGGAGACAGCGTTTCGAGACTCTCACCATGCGGCACCTTCATTTCAAGGACCATGATGGTGATGATGATGGCGACCACGCCATCAAAAAATGTCTCCATTCGGGTTTTACCCATGAATGACTTTCCTCATCGCAGCCTCTCCTCCGACAATATCTTTCTGAAAACCACTTAACCCGAATGCTTCATCTCACTTCGTTGATAGGGTTCAGTCTAACATTTACAGACAACCCCCCTTATCAGAGCGTGGTTCTCATTGAGCTCAGCCCTCGAACATGACAACTTTTTACAATTCCGGTACGAAACGAGTACGAACCTTCTGTAGAATCTCGGTCTATGCTCTCGCTTAGCGCGTTCCGGGATGCAATCAGCAAACTATCGCTGCGAAAGAAGCTGATGATACTCGCTTCAGTCGGCGTGTTACTGCCCCTCCTCGTGTTGACTTATATGCAATATCAATCCCTCGCAGAGCTCCAGAACAAAACCAAAGGCGCATTCAAGGACAACATGCGACAGGGATTAACAGTCGTAGAGCAGCAAATGAAACAACGCCTCCAGGACGTTGCAGCCCAAACACTGACGCCGATCGACAGCATCCATCTTTCATCGCCGCAAGCGGCTGCAGAGTTCGAAAAATACTTCGGGGACGTAAAGCGTTCTCATCCTGAGATCGAACAAATCTTTGTTTTCTCCGGCGATCGGCAGAAGCCAGACACGTACGCCTATTCAGACAAATTTGTGAAAACCGCTCAGGCAGAACTAACTCCTGCGCAGTCGCACATTCTCTCGCTGTTTGAGAACTCGCGGCTGGCCCAAACGGTTGTTGACCCTAATCGCAAGTATCTGTTCATACACGATTCCTGTTCCACCTGCCCGCCGAGCCTGCGTCGAGGAGCATATCTGTTTCATCCGTTGAAGGATTCAAAAGGAGACCGTGTTGCGGGTGTCCTATTGACCGAAGGCTTTGTCACCGATGACTTGATCGGCGGCAGCATAAATAAGACCGTAAACACATATCACGGGAACGCTCCCGTCTCGTCAGCCGTGGCGATCACGATTAGCGACGAGAACAAACAGGTACTCTATTCAACCGGTGCGGCCCCAAAAGGCTACCTTCTCCAAAGCAACCTTGATCCTCCGTTCTCCAACTGGAGGGCGCAGATCGGCCTGAAGTATACAAATCTCGATGAACTCGCCCGCCAAAGTTTTTTGCATAGTGCCGGAGCGACTTTGCTCGTACTACTGTTCTTACTCGGTGGTCTGGCCCTTACCATCCGCGCCACTGATCGCGAAGCGCGACTGGCACAAGCGAAATCAAATTTCGTCTCAAATGTCTCGCATGAACTAAAGACACCGCTATCGCTAATCAGCCTGTTTTCCGAAATCCTCGAACTAGGTCGCGTCAACAACGAAGAGAAGAAGACGGAGTACTACCGCATCATCAGGCATGAAAGCCGGCGTTTGAACAAGACGATCGACAACATACTCGACTTCTCGAAGATCGAGGCCGGACGGAAAACGTATCAACTCGTCGCCAGTGATGTGGCGGAAGTGATTGACAACGTGCTTTCCACTCACCGCTATCAGATCATCAATTCCGGCTTTGACATTGAAACAGACATACAGCCGAATCTGCCGCCCATCTTGATGGACCGCGATGCGATGGCGCAGGCCATCTCAAACCTGCTCGATAACGCGATTAAATATTCAGGTAAGGTGAAGCAGCTTTCGATTACAGCGAAAACGCTCGGAACAAACCTGTCCATTGAGATAGCAGATCGCGGCATTGGAATCCCACGCGCTGAACAACCAAAGATTTTCGAGAAGTTCTACCGGGTGGGCAACGGGCTGGTCCATGACGTAAAGGGCAGCGGCCTCGGCTTATCTCTCGTGAAACACATTGTCGAAGCTCATCATGGAACTATCTCCGTCGAAAGCGACGTCGGTAAAGGAAGTCGTTTTACGATCGTCCTTCCGCTCGCGCCCAACCAGAGTCAGGAGAAACATAACGGTGACCAAAGTCCTGATAATTGAAGACGAACCCAACATGGTCCTCGGGTTGAAAGATAGCTGTGAGTATGAAGGCTACGAGGTCGCTGTAGCTCGCGATGGGAAAGAAGGTTTGGAGAAGGCCTCGACTGAAAAACCTGACATCATTCTGCTCGATGTGATGTTGCCTTTGATGAGCGGAATAGATGTTTGTCGCACGTTGCGCACGCGCGGGATCGAAACTCCGATTCTGATGCTCACGGCTCGCAGTCAGGAAACGGACAAAGTGGTCGGGCTGGAAGTCGGTGCAGATGATTACGTGACGAAACCATTTAGCATCAAGGAACTGCTCGCGCGCATCAGGGCGCATCTGCGAAGGGCTGCAAAACAGGTCGTCGAAATCGAAAGTTTTACTTTCGGCGACGTCGAGTTGAACTTTAAAAAATACGCGGCGCGCAAAGGCGGGCAAACCCTTGATCTTTCAGCTCGCGAGTTCGAGATCTTGCGCTACCTGATCCGGCGTCGAGGTGAAATCGTCACCCGCGATCAACTGCTCGACGAGGTTTGGGGATATGACAGCACTCCGGTCACGCGCACGGTCGACAACCACATCGCGAGGCTGCGGCAGAAAATCGAGCCTGACCCGTCCGAGCCGCAGCACATCGTTACCGTTCACCGCATCGGATATCGCTTCATCGAATAATTATTTTAAGCCACGGATTACACGGATAAGCACGGATTAAATTGGGAAAATCATCTGTGCTCATCCGGGTAATCCGTGGCTAATTGATTAGGTACAACTTTTTACAATCTGGTTACAGTGTGTGGAGACTTGGAAGTTCAAAGACGCTACGCTCTCTTGAAGACTTCAGAAGGAGAATCAATTGAAACGCAACGTTATCTTAACCATCACGTCTCTGCTCTCGATTCTCTTGGGTACGCTTCACCTGTCCGACGACATCGTCCGCGGATTCGAAAAGGGAGGCGTCTCGAATCTCGCTATCGTGCCCATGTGCGTCGTTTGGCTGTACGGAACCCTTGTGCTCGCCGGACGCCGATCCGGGTACATTATCATCCTCCTTTTCTCGCTCCTTTCGTCGGCCGTCCCCATCATCCACATGAAGGGAAAAGGTGTCGGCGTCGGGAGCAGCATCTTCAATTCGAGCGGAGGCTTCTTCTTCGTCTGGACGCTCCTCGCGCTCGGCGTGACCGGGCTCTTCTCCGTCGTCCTCTCGGTTGAGGGACTATGGAGTCTGCCGTGGCGCCGCACGCGGTAGCCCGACAAACCAGTCGATGGAAGGCAGCTAGCGGCGCTTCAGGCGGGCACGCTCACTTGCCTGACGCGACAGCTTCTTCCACTTCTTCTTCTCGACAATCTCCGACAGTTTGTCTCTTTTCCGAGCGAGGTACTTCAATTCCTTCTGTAACTTCTCATAGCTCTCATACCGTCCGGTGTCGATCGTTCCTGCTCCTAAAGCTTCACGCACTGCACATCGTGGCTCGTCCTGATGGCGGCAGTCACTGAAGAAGCACTTACCGGCAAGCGCTTCGATGTCATCAAACACCAACTGCAAACTCTCGTCGCCATCCCACAGTTGCAACTCACGCATGCCGGGAGTGTCGAGTACGAGACCTCCACCGGGTAATAGAATCAACTCGCGATGAGTTGTCGTATGTCGTCCACGGTCGTCGTGCTCGCGCACTGTTTGCACTTTCAAGTGATCGTCGCCCGCCAGATGATTTATCAGAGTTGATTTTCCGACGCCCGATGAACCAAGAAGCGCTACCGTCTGGCCACACTTGAAATACTGCGAGACATCATTAAGACCATCGCCCGTGACGACGCTGATGGCGTGTACCGGCACACCACGCGCCACCGCTTGCACGTCATTGATTCGGTCGGCAACTCGATCGTAGAGATCCGACTTGCTTAGAAGAACCACCGGCATTGCCCCGCTCTCCCACGCCACGATGAGATACCTTTCGATGCGGCGCAGGCTGAAATCCTGATTCAAGGATGTGAGTAGAAAGACCGTGTCAATGTTTGTGCCGACGATCTGTTCCTCAGTGCGTGAACCGGCAATCTTCCGCACGAAGCTGGTCTTCCGCGGCAGGACTGCATGAATCATGGCCCTGCCGCCTTCGGGACGAGAACGAATGACCACCCAATCTCCGACGGCGGGCAAGTCGCTTCGATCCACGGCTTCGTGCCTGAGCTTGCCTGAAAGTTCCGCGAGCACCTCTCCGTGTTGCGTATAAACGCGGAAGAGATTTTTGTGTTCGAGCGCGACTCGGCCGCACGTGTAGCCGCCCGCGCGATATGTTCTGAAATTGGCCTCAAAGAACTCACCCCAACCAAAGGTTGTCAGATCCGTAACGTTCATGAATGTTCTCCAACGAAAGATGCGGCTGCGAGATCGCTACTGCTTGCAACCGGCGATTTATCGACGTTGTTATTGAATTGAGGTTTGGGATGGATGAGTTACTGCGTTTGGGCTGTGAACGGACGAAGACGCAATTACGCGCGGTATCAGAACAGGATTACCCTGATACGCGTTTCAGTTTCACAGAACCGCAGCAACTTTTTTAGCGGACAATCATAGGCCGGCGTGATTGTAGCATAGAAATTTACGATCGCAGCCGGAGTGTGCGCCGCGCATTCGCGAGATGCGCAAGCGTGATGAGCGCCGTCGCCAGTGTCAGAGTGTAGCCGCGAAGCATCAGAATTCGCGGTCGATTCGGACCAGCAAGATCCGAGTAAGTCCAAACCTTGAAAAGCAGCGGATTGTAGAGCGCGCCGAGATGGCCCTGCGAGTAAAAGTAAAACAGGCCAATACAAATACCGATGCCTACGGCGTACGCAAGATATCGACCGGGAAGCATGACGTGTAGGACCAAGCTCATCGCGGCGAGGAAGATTGCATTCGGGACGAGGATGAGCGAGTAAACTTTCAGATATGCCGAGAGCTCGAGCGGTGTGTCGCCCTTGAGGATCTGAACGACGATAGCTACGACGCCCACCGAAAAGATCAAACCGAACACCAGCAGCAACGTCGAAAGAAATTTCGCCGACAGGAGCACATAGTTCGGGATCGGATGACTCCAAAGCAATCCTTCAACGCGAACGTCGCCGTCGCGGTGGATCGCCTCGCCGATGTAGAAGATCGGAATTCCGACCAGAAAAAGCAACATCGAGCTTGCGGTATCGCCGGCATACGCAGCCGAAAATGTTGGATCCGCACTCACCGGCCAGAACGTTACTTCCAGGACTGATAGAAACACCGCGAGGGACATGACTACGAAGAGGCTTCGCTCAGAAAGGAGTAATCGAAACTCGATTGCCAACGCTGCGATTAGCTTTCGCAAGTTGTTTGCAAAGCGCTCGTCAGCAGTGTTCACCGCCGGGAGTGGAACAACGTCAACAGCTTTGTGAACGTTCTCCGCCACGACACCCGGCAGCTCGTAAAAATGTACGGTGTTGGTTGCAAGGTTGAGCAACGAGAAATTCTCCGCCTGCTGTGAGCTTTCCGAAGTTTTGAACCGGTAATAAAGAAACGTGAGCAAGAGCGCGGCAATCACCAGCATGGCGGCGCGATTGGCGATGAGATCGTAGCCATAAACCATCGTCATGTGGTTCACGAATTCAGGGACGCGCCGCTCGGCATGCACGTTGTTCCAATTCATCACGAGCGGATCGAGAATGCTTCGCCAACGTGGCGACAGGCCCTTGATGACGACGCTTTGATACGTGATGTAGATCGGGTAGAACGAAACGCCCAGTCCATAAACGATCTTCGCACTGCGCGTAAGCGCGCCGACAACAAAGTAGAACGCCGCCAACACCAGGTGTGAGATGACTACGAAGACGAGAAAGTGTTTTATGTAAGGAACCACTGTCACACTGGGAACGACGACGACACCTTCTTTATGGACCATCTGGAGTAGGAACCAACTCAGCACAAAGGCTGACTGGCAGCACGCGAGTACAAAGAAGTTTCCGGCAAACTTTCCGAGGAGATATTGGGCGCGACTGATCGGCTTCGAAAAAATGAGCGGATCAATCCCGGCACGAAAGTCTTTGATTACCGGATCTGCCATGAACAGCGCGGTAAACAGCGGCAGCGTGAAGAACGAGTAAACGGGCAACACACCGGAAATGAAAAAATCGCTGTTAACGGCCCAGCCGTACCTCGTCGCCGGTCCCCACCCCCACCACAACACGCCATTGGCGGCGCACAGCAAAGCCATGAAGTACGGCGCGACGCGCTTCGCGTTGAGCCGCAATTCATTCTTGAAGATTGCGACGAATGGCGCCAGTAGGATTCTCATCAACTGGCCCGCTGCTGCGCGTTGACGAGATTGAAGTAGTAATCCTCGAGCGTCGCGCCTGCGGGCTTGAATTCTTCGCTCGGCCGGCCGTTTCTCGACATGACGCGCAACCGCACCAGCCCGCCCACCATTTGAGAAGTGAGCACTCGACATCGCGTCTTCAAGTCGGCGATCTTTTCGTGCGGCACAGTCGCTTCCCAAATTGATCCAGCCAGCTCATCGATCGCCGCCACGGGTGTAGTGGAGACGAGGATCTCACCTTCCGTGATGATGGCCATGTGGCTACACAGACTGGAAACATCCGAAACGATGTGAGTCGACAGCATGACGACCGTGTCTTCTCCTGCGCTTTCCGCGAGCAGGTTATGAAATCGCACACGCTCGTCGGGATCGAGTCCGGACGTGGGCTCATCGACGATGATGAGCAGCGGATTTCCGATCAGCGCTTGCGCGATGCCCAAACGCTGTCGCATGCCTCCTGAGAACTCGCTGAGCTTCTGCCGTCGCGCGTCTGACAAGTTCACTCGCTCCAGCAACACATCGACGAGGCGCCGCCTCTCTTTGACATTCAGCACTCCTTTGAGCTGCGCAAAGAAGTCGAGCATTTGGTCAGCCCTGAGTGTGGGATAGAAGCCGAAGTCCTGCGGCAGATAACCCAGCAATCTCCGCGCGCGACCCTTGTCGGAAATCAGGTCGACATCACGCATGTGTGCGGAGCCGGAGTTTGGCTCCAGCAGAGTCGCGAGGATCTTCATGAGAGTCGTTTTGCCGGCGCCGTTTGGACCAAGCAATCCAAACATTCCGGCAGGAACGTCGAGGGTGACGTCTCGCAACGCATGAACACCGCTCGAGTAAGTCTTCGTCAAACCTCTGATTACGAGCATTGAGTTTTTTCAGCTTCGAGCGCGATCGTCAGGAGTATCATTGACAACGGATAGGGACGTTTGTTTGGTTGCCGGCAGGAAGGTCCATGGATTCAATCCGCGCACGTAGAGTAACAAGCGACCCGCGGCGGCGATGATTATCAATGTGTCGCCGAGGTGCGCGATCTTAACATCCGGGCTTAGAAGGCGAATCGAGAGACCGGTGAGGGCAATGACGATTGAGGCTGTCTTGAGCACGCGTCGAAGCAGACTGTTCCTTCGCGCAATATCGACGCACTGCTTCTTCACTGCTTCGAGGTTTCCAAAACGTCTCAGTGCAGCGGCCTTCGCGTCCGCGATCGACAGCCCTTGTTGAGTGTATTTGCGCTCGAGCATGTCGATGTGAAATTGCATCTCCTCGTCGACGTCGAACGAAGTTTTTGAGCTTAGGAGTAAGTCGGCGATCGGCGTCCTCATCATTAGCTTGCCTGCAAGATCCTCGTGACTGCTTTAGAGATCCGGTTCCAGTTGGCGCGTTCGGCTTCGAGCTTGCTTTTTCCGGTTCGCGTGAGTTTATAGAATTTGGCTCGTCGATTGTTCTCGGACAGTCCCCATTCCGACTTTATCAACCCGCGTTCTTCCATGCGGTAAAGCGCGGGATAAAGCGAACCATCCTCGACTTTGAGCAGATCTTCGGCAGCTTCGTGTATTCGCTGCACTATGCCGTAGCCGTGCATGGACTCTCGCGCGAGCGTGTTCAAGATCAACAACTCCAGCGTGCCTTGCATCAAGTCCGTTCTCTCATTGGCCATGAGCTACTCCCCTAGATTATCTGGGGCAGAGATTAACGAAGCTTCCCTAGACTGTCAAGGGAACAGTTTTGGCCACAAAGAGTCATAATGAAGCAGAACATGTTTTGTGCCTTTTCGTGGATGCTGGGCGTTTTCAGTTTAATGGAACTCACAGCAGCGCTTCGCCGTACTGACCGACAGTCACCCGACGACCGATACACTTAGCCGGAGTATCTATGCTAACCAGTACCTTTCATGACCTGCGTTATTCAATCCGATCCCTGCTTAAGCATCACAATTTCACCGTCGCCGCTCTCGTCATCCTTGCTCTCGGCATCGGCATTAACACGAGCATCTTCACGCTGCTGTATTCAATTGCCTTCCGTCCGTTGCCGGTGAAGGAGCCGGATCGCGTCGTAAACATTTATCAAATTTTAGAAGGTGAGTTCTCGCGTCAGGTGCAGGGCAACGTGGCACTGCTTTCTTATCCCGAATACCTGAACTATCGAGATAAAGTCGCAGACCTTTCCGGTCTCGCCGCTTCCGCAAATGTAAAACTGTTCCTGGGCGGCAAGAACGTTGAGAAAATCAACGGCCTCCTCGTCACCGACAATTACTTTTCACTCCTCGGAGGTGGCAGCGCGCTCGGCCGCACTTTTTTCGACAAAGAATGTCAGCAGCCTCTTCAGTGTCCGGTCGCCGTCCTTAGTTACAGCTTCTGGCAGCGAAGGTTTGGATCCGATCCGAGCGTTATCGGCACTTCGTTAACTTTGAATCGCCAGCGCTTCACCGTACTCGGAGTCGCGGCGCAAGACTTTCATGGCGCGGAGATGACCGTCCCGGACGTCTGGATTCCGGTGACGATGCAGCCCGCAGTGATGCCCGACAGCAAATTTTTAGAACTCCCAAACTGTAGCTGGCTGAATGTGGTTGGACGGTTGAAAGATGGTGTCTCGTTACCGCAGGTGCAAGCCGAGATGCAACTCGTCGCTGCGCGAACGGACCAGGAATATCCCGGGCGCAAGACGACGGTCAACGTCATGCCCGGCTCATATCTCAATTTTCCTGAAGTTCGCAGTGAAGGAGCGCCGATCGCGATCCTCGTGATGGCGGCAGTCGGTTTGGTCCTACTCATCGCATGCGCGAACGTGTCGAATCTTATGCTCGCGCGCGGAGCCTCGCGGCGAAAAGAAATCGCCGTGCGACTAGCGCTCGGAGCAAGCCGTTCGCGATTGATCAGGCTTCTCCTGACGGAAAGTTTACTGCTTGCCGTCGTCGGTGGCATCGCGGGGTTATTGCTCGCGATGTCTTTACCGCCGATCTTGTTGTCCGTGATTCCTGAGGCGGGTCTCGACGTCGACTTCAAGCCCAACGCCACCGTCTTCGCTTACATGTTTTTGATTTCTCTGATTACGGGAGTCATATTCGGCCTCGCGCCCGCCATCGAGTCTACGAAGCCGAACCTGACCGACGCTCTTAAATCGACGAGGAGCAGATCTCGGATCTCGTGGCCGCACTTGCGCAATCTGCTGGTGATCGGCCAGATCGCGGTTTCGCTCGTGCTGCTGATTGGAGCGGGTTTGCTCGTGCGCGGCTTACAAGTGGCCCAATCGACCGAACTCGGGTTTGATCAAAAGAACCTCGTCGTCTTGTCAATGGATCTGACGACACAGGGTTACGATGAAGGGCGTGCCGCGACGTTTTACACGCAACTCTCGGAACGATTGAAAGCTTTGCCGGTAATCAAATCGGTGAGTCTGGCGGAAGTCGCGCCATTTTCGGGCACGCGCGAGACGACTATCGACATCGACGGCGGCGGATCATCACTGCCCGTGGGCGCCAACATGGTTTCACCCGAATACTTTCAAACGCTCGGCATTCCACTGCGGCGCGGTCGCACCTTTAACGACGAGGACGCTCGTAGTGGAGAATCACCCGCTGTCATAACTCAGACGATGGCGAATCGCTTCTGGCCCGGCGTGGATCCGATAGGCAAGCGCTTCAGAGACAACGGCGCATCGCACGTGATCATCGGCGTCGTCGCCGACATAAGCAGCAGGCAGATTGGTAAACTCGACGGGCCGTTATTCTACACTCCGAGTTCGCCCGGCAAGTTAACTGGTCTGAGTTTCGTCTTACGAACAAACGAGAACTTGCCGGCGAGCGTGAGCGCCGTCAGAGAAGCGGCGCGCTCACTCGACAAAGATGTTTTCCTCTCGGTAGAGCCGCTGGCTGAAAGCGTGAGGCGCATGTTGGAACCGGCACGAACGGGCGCGTGGTTTTCCGGAACAGTTAGTCTGCTCGCGCTGATGATTGCGGCCACGGGTATTTACGGCATGCTGTCGTATCACGTGATTGAGCGGACGAGCGAGATCGGGATTCGGATGGCGCTCGGCGCGCAACGTCGTAACGTTCTCCTGCTGATAGTTCGCGACGGAATGAAACTCGCGGCGATTGGTGCAGCAATCGGACTCGCAGGCGCGATCGTGCTGGCGAAGTTAACGGAGTCGCTGCTGTTTGGAGTAGCGGCGGCAGATGCACTCACGTTTGTGACCGTCTCGAGCGGCGCACTCGCCGTTGCATTGCTCGCCTGCTATATTCCCGCGAGACGCGCGACGAAGGTCGATCCGCTGATCGCTCTTCGTAACGAATGATTCTTAACCGCTGAGAGACGCCACACCGTATGGGTAACTGTCGCACCCTTGCAACCACGCCTATAACTCAGATTGTCCTGGTGATCGCTACCTTGCTCGTAATCGTCACGTGCTCGGCGGCGCAGTCCTCCGGAATCGACACCAAACTGGCCACACAATATTTTCGGCAGCTGAAAGAGACTTCCGACCGCGACGGCGGCAAGACCTGGGGCGTCAGCCTGTATGGCCCGATCATGTTTGTCGACTCGCGCAGCGGCAACATCGTCGCCAATCAAGCAGATCTCGAAAATAAGCTAACGCCGCAAGATGGTGTCTTCGTTGGCAAACTTCCGAACAACATGAGTCCGGCGAACACCGCAACCGACTGGGCCGGTGTGCATTGGACCATGTTGATGTGGCCGGTGCCGGAATTCCGTCAGCCTCGAGAGCGCTTGTTGCTACACGAGTGTTTCCACCGCCTGCAGAAGCAACTCGGATTACCTGCGCGCGATGCCGTGAATTCCCATCTTGACGAACTTAACGGTCGCATCTGGATACAAATGGAGTGGCGAGCACTCGAGCGTGCGTTACGCGAGAGCGGGCCGGCACGAAAAACAGCGATCGCTGACGCCCTGCTCTTCCGCGCCTATCGCCGGTCATTGTTTCCGGATGCCGCGAACAACGAAAACGCGCTGGAACTGAACGAGGGACTGGCTGAGTATACAGGCGTGAAATTGAGTTCGGCAGATTTGGCTGAGACGGTGGTCCGCGCAGACCTCATCCTTCGCCAGTTACGCAACAATTCCACGTTTGCGCGTTCGTTTGCATACGTCTCAGGTCCCGCATACGGTGCTTTACTCGATCTCAGTGGCAGACCGTGGCGCGTCAGTGTGAAGCCCTCTACCGATCTGGGCGCACTTCTCCAGCAACGATACGCAGTCACAGTTCGCGCGTCGGAAGCAGCCGCACGTGCCGCTGCGTCGCGTTACGAAGGCGAGGAGATCGTTACAATCGAGACCCAGCAGGACCAGCGACGCAAGCAACAGATTGCAGCGGCAAGAAAGAAGTTTCTGAACGGACCGGTACTGATACTGCCTCTAACTGATGATGTGAATTACAGCTACGACCCCAATAATGTGGTCGGCATTGACACGAGCAATACCGTCTACCCAACCTTGCGATTGGTGGATGCATGGGGCGTTCTAACGGTAAGCGATGGGGCCTGGCTTGAGCGCGATTCAGCCGGACACATGGCCCGCGCTCGCGTGACGGCGCCGATCGACGTGGCGGCTCGTCCATTGAAAGGCGAGGGTTGGTCTTTGGAACTGGCGAACGGATGGGAAGTGGTCCATGGTGAGCGAGCGGGAGACGCAACGGTCAGAAAGAAAGCTCAATGACTTCCCGCCTCGCTTATCGCGGCAAAGCCTTGCCTCAAAAGTCGGACGTCCCGCTTGGAGACAGTCAGGTACAGGGAGCGGTAGCGCCCTGGTCAGTGATCAGCATGCGATATTTCCTAAGGATTTTTGACTCCAATCGTTGACCAGGTCGCTACCGCTCCCTGTACTGACTGTCTCCAAGAATGATCTTGGAGTTTTGAGCAAAGCCTCGCGGCAACTAGAAGCACCACCCGGTCTAACCAAATCTTTGTGCCTCTTTGTCGCCGTCAACCTCTGAACCCACGCTCAATCGCAAACACGATTGCTTGCGCGCGCGTCCACACGCCGAGCTTGTCGAACACATTCGAAACGTGATTGCGGACCGTCTTCTCGCTGATCGACAACTGCTCCGCGATCTGAGCGTTACCCAGACCCTGCGTGATCAACCGCAGCACGTCGCGCTCGCGCGGGGAGAGCGAAGCAAACGCATCGTCCTGCCCACGCACCGCGCCCTTCAACTCAACGAACTCCAGCACTTCATCGCAGAAACGTTCCCACGCAGGCTCATGCTCGAGCACGATGTGGTTCTTTGAGTCGAGTTCGACGAACCGCGCACCCGGAATCCCGGCCGCGAGGATGTGACCTTCTCCAATCGGCACGACGACGTCTCCGCCCGCGTGCAGCACCAACGTCGGCGTCCTCACCTCTGCAAGCAGCGCTGTGACGTCAATCATCGCGCGTGACTCGAGGAGTCGCGCGGCGATTTCAGGCGACACCGTCCTCCGGCAAAGGTCGTTGTACCAATCGAGCTGTTCGTTCGTTCCTCCGGGAATAAAACGCGACGTGAAGATCTGGCGGAACGTCGGGTTATCGCTGCCCCATTCCAGACGAACGAGATCGATCATCGCTTGATAGAAGTTCGCCCGATTGGGATCGCCGCGACGAAACGGCCCTCGCGCGTAGCCGCCGTAGAGCACGAGTTTCGAGACGCGCTCGGGATGCTTCACTGCGTACGCCACGCAGATCGCGGCTCCTTGAGAAATACCGAGCATGGAGAATGGCTCGCGCAGATCGGCCGCCGCGACGACGTCCTCCACATCGCCGACCCAGCGCTCGAGCGACAGATCGCCGGAGTTCGGATCGGTCATGCCGCAGCCGCGTTCGTCATAACGCACAAAGCGGAAGTGATCACTGAAGAAGCGTATCCAGTGACGCCAGACCGGACTCTCCCATTCGTACTCGAGATGCGTAAGCCAGTTCGCGGCCTTGACCATCACGGGGCCGGCGCCTGCGTCGGCCCACGCGAGTTGAACTCCGTCGGTTGTACGCACGTAGCGGATTTGCTGGGTAGGTTTCTTCATCGGCTGGCGTCAATTCTGGGGAACGGGACTAATGTCCCAGCCATGTGCGGCGGAGTATACGCAAACCGGGACGAAACTCCCATAGCCAACTCTGCGTGCGCGAGTATCATGCGGCATGCTTGAGGGACGATAGTGACTTGGAGGGGAGTTATGTTCAAACGAATCGCATTCTTCGTTTACGGAAGTCTCAGCTACCTGATCTTTTTAGGCACCTTTCTTTACGCGATCGGTTTCATCGGCAACTTTGGCGTGCCGACGACTCTAGACGGCGAGCGAAGCGAACCATTTGGTGTCGCCTTCGCCATTGACGTCGCGCTGCTCGCAGTGTTCGCGATCCAGCACAGCGTCATGGCGCGAAAGTGGTTTAAAGAATGGTGGACTCGCATTGTGCCGCCTCCGCTGGAACGCTCCACGTACGTGCTCCTTTCGAGTCTCGCTCTGATCCTCTTGTTCTGGCAGTGGCGTCCGTTGGGCGGCGTGGTGTGGTCCATCGAAGACCCGGTCGCGCGGGTTGGGCTGCGCGTGATGTTCGCGTTCGGCTGGGCCATGGTGCTCATCTCCACATTCCTGATCAATCACTTCGATCTATTCGGCTTGCGGCAAGTGTGGCTGTACCTGCGCGGCCGAGCCTATACGTCGCTGCGGTTCGGGACGCCGGGGCCGTACCGTCTCGTCCGGCATCCGCTGTACGTAGGGTGGTTGTTCGCGTTCTGGAGCACGCCGACGATGACGTTCGCACACCTGCTCTTCTCGATCATGACGACCGCGTACATTCTCGTCGCCATTCAATTCGAGGAGCGCGATCTGGCACGCGAGCACGGCGAGTCATACGAGGCGTACCGGCGAACGGTGCCGATGCTTGTCCCTTCGATCCGCCGCCGCGCGAATGCGAAAGCTGCGGAAGGTGTCTCGGTGAGAGCTCAATGAAGGATCAGCGCTAATCTTTTAACTAATCCGTGTATCCATGGCTTCGTCTGAAGATTAGCGTTTGCCGCCCGCCAGCGGCTCCAGTTCGTAATAGCCGCCGCCGCCTGATAAGAACAGGTGTCCATCTTTGATGGAGAAGTTTCGCACGTCCGCACCTTCTGACACGATCTGATCGTGAAGCGAGCCCGGGCCACACTTCGCCGTCGTCCTCGACCATGAGCCAAACTGTAGTTCACCCTTGGCATTCACTTTCCAGGTGCTGCTGGCGCGATTGCAATCGACTCGCGCGACGACGCGGCCGTTAGTTCCAAACTTGATCGTATACTTCGATTTATCATCAGGCGTGAAGGTCCTCTCGTCAGGTCCCTGGAACTTGACTAACTGCCACGACGTGCCACTGAGCTGGTTCGACTTTTGCGCACCTGCACTCGTGTGTGTCGCAGTGGAAATGATGGCGACACCTGCCAACGCCAGCGTCAGTAGGATTGCATTCGTTCTCATTAGCTGTCGCCTTTCTCTCGACCTTTGATCGTCAGTGTCATCAAGTCGCCAGCGACGAAAAATCCATGTCGCGCGTAAAATGGTTTGCTTCGCTCTGTCGGCCAAAGAATCACGACTTGCGCATTCATGCTCGTGCTCCAGTCCAACACTGCCGACAGCAACAGCGAGCCAATGCCTTGACTGCGATGCTCCTCAGCTACATAAAAATTCGTGAGATAAACAAAGTGTTCCGGTTCGGCAATCGGATTCGGAATCTTCTCGATCAGTTGCGCCCAAACGTTGCCCACTGCTCTTCCCTGCCACTCCGCGATCCAGCATTTCCAGTTACTCTCGTCACGAAGCCGATCGTGCATCCACGCTGCACATCGCTCGAGAAACATCGCATCGTTCTCCACCACGATGCGCAACGACGAGCGCAACTCGTAGCGCAGGCGCGCCAGCATCGACGCGTCAGTCTCACGAGCTACTCGGATCTCGACGGGTGTTTGGGCTGTCGCTTTCATCAATGTGCTCGCGCCACTTCCAGCGACGACATTCGCTTCGTCCCCGGATAAGGCTGCTTCCCTTTCAGCAAACTCCACAGAATGCGATTGAACGAATCTTCCTCAGCTGCATCGACTCGATCCAGATCCAGTTCCAGCGACGCCCGCGCAGTAGCACTCTTCGCGGGGTTCAACTCATCGAGTGACTGTTCCGGCTTCACCGCGACGTATGGTGTGACATCGGGTTTGTCAGTGAAGAGCTCGCGCAGCGAATGCCCGTAATAGTCAAACTTTGACAGCTTGCCAAGGCCCAGGATCTCTTCCACGGTGGCAAGAACATCGGTAGTGTTCACAAACCGATGAATCACTCCGCTGCGATTGTAGGCTGAGATAACCAGCAACACAGAGCGGTGTGAATCAACATGATCGGGACCGTCCTGTGCATCGTCTTCCAGCACAAAAAACACCGTGTCTTTCCAAAAACGCGAATTCGAAACTGCCTCCACTATCCGGCCCAGCGCGAGATCGTTATCAGCCATGTACGCCTTCGGTGTGCGGCGGCGAGGCCGTCCACCCGCAGTGTGATCTGCGGGTAGATGCATGATCTGCAACGCCGGCAAATTACCGCGTCGCACGAATTCCTGAAACTCTCTCAACCAGACTTCAAGGCGTTTTTGATCCGAAATCGACATATCGAACGCCGGATACTCGCGGCTCGTGTAACGATCGAGCTCGGGTTTAGTCGCGCGATATCGAACCGGATCTTTTTTATTTTTGTTTGGTATCGGTTCTCCAAACTCGCCGTAGTTGCGCAGTGTCAGACCTTTTTTGATGGCGGCGTTCCAGAGATAGCCGAATGCAGGCTCATCCACGTCGCCGCGATCATTCGGATTGCGACGATACGAGTAGAGCGACGGAACCGTTTTCTCGCCGTAGTCGGTGACGTATGCGGCAGTGGTCCAGACGTGTCCCTGTGAACTCACTTCAGCATTGCAGAAGAAGCGATCGAAGAGTCCGAATCGTTCCCCCAGCGCATGGTGATTGGGCGAGATGGCGCGCGGAAAAAAGACCAGCGATTCGTCACCGTCGCCTTGCGGGAAGTCGCCGAACACCTGATCGTAAGTGCGGTTTTCCTTGATGATGTAAATGACGTGTTTAAACGGAGGATACCGGCCGCCTGGTTGCACCGCATTCCAATTGTTCGCGCGCGCAACACGGCGAGTGAGCGCCGAAAGCTCGGCGGCGTTTAGCTCGGCGGGTAGTTTTGTAATCGTGCCGTTCAACTGACCGAGCACGTACGAGACGCTGCCCTCAGTGCGCCCAATGTCCGGCGTTGGAAATTGCGGGTTCGGTCGCGTGCCCTTGCCCTTGCCATTCACAACGAACAAAGAATTCTCGGTGAGTGAGAGCGCGGCTGGATACCATTCGACAGGAATTCTTCCGACCACTCGATTCGCCTCTTTTGCGAGTTCAAATACTGCGACTGCGTTGTTATCGGCTTCCGCGACATAGAGCCGGTGTTCATCATGCGAGAGCGCGAGCGCGTTTGGCGTGCTGCCTTGATTCGGACCTGCCGGTGGCGAGTCCCACAGCGTTGTGACAGCGCGCAAGGTCTTCGTATCGACGACGGCGATACTGTTCGTTGTTGCTGATGCGACGAATAATCTGGAACCACTCCGGTTCAGCAAGAGTGCGGAAGGATGCCGCCCCACGTTTATCCTGCCGCGCTCTTTGAGCACGTCGCGTTCGCCCGGCGCGAAGACGGAGACAGTTGTGCCACCCCACGCGGACACATACACGTCGTTCGCCGGTGAGACAACCACCGCATAAGGATACGGCTCCGTTCCGAAACGTTGGACCACTTGCCTAGTGTCGAGATCAACCACCGCAAGCGAATCGCCGAGGTTCTCTGCGACAAATAAATACTTGTCGTCATGCGAGACGGCGAGCCCGGCTGGAAAACGTGTGCCGTCTTTCTTCGGTTCCTTTTTGGCGAGAACGATCGTGTCGACCAGCGTTGCTTGTTTGTCACGCCAGGCATAACGATAGACAGCGTCTTCATTTCCACCGGAAGCGTAGAGCGTTCGGCCATCATGCGCGAAAGCAAGTCCGAGAAATGCTCCCGGCTGAAGGATCGTTTGCACGATTTTTCCCGTTTGCGCCTCGATCACCTGAATTCCCTGCTGGCGCCAGCCGTTCAGCGAAAGCACGAGGCGATCACCTTCAGGCGAAGGCACGATCGCGAGTGGCATGTTGCCGACGTCGAACGACTGCCCTGCTGGATCGAGGCAGACGCCAACCGGCAAGCAAGTTTGACTACGCTGCCCGTCATCATCGCTCCAGGGAGGCGTTGTCTGCGCGATTGCGTTTGCACACGCGAACAGCAACACGCTCAGCACAATCGATACACGGTGGTTTTGGCTGGCTTTGCACAATTCCGTTAGTTTGATAATCATGTACAGAAGATTCCACTAAGAGGACACGATGAAGTATTTAACTTTGATAGTCGCCATTTCTTTGCTGTCGTTGCCGGTCAGGTCGTACGCGAAGATTTCGAATACTAATGAACTGATCTCGGCGATGCAAAAGAAGTATGGAAAGTCGTGGTACAAGAGTGCCACCTTCGTTCAGGAAACAACGAATTTTCAACCCAATGGAACCGCTAAGACGGAAACGTGGTACGAGGCTATGTCCGTGCCCGGTAGTTTGCGCATCGACTTTACACCAACTTCTGAAGGTAACGGCATTCTGTTTACCGGTGGGAAGATTTATGTTTTCAAAAACGGCAAGGTTGATAATACGCGGCCGTTCGAGCATCCGCTGTTGATTCTCGGATTCGACATCTATCGCTCGCCTGCCAGCGACGTGACCGCGAAATTGCAGTCGCTGAAGTTTGACCTGTCGCAATTCAGGGAAGACACTTGGCAGGAGCGGCCCGTCTACGTCGTTGGCGCACAGGCCGGCGACCTGCATTCGCCGCAATTCTGGATCGATCAGGAGAATCTTTACTTTGTCAGAATGCTTCGTCCCGCAGGCAAGGACGGAACGCAAACGCAGGAGACCCAATTCAACAAGTATCAGAAACTCGGCGGCGGCTGGATGGCGCCTGAAGTGATCTTCATGATCGACGGCAAGATTGTCACGACTGAAAAGTACTCTGACATTCGCGCCGACGTTAAGCTGGATCCGAAACTGTTCGATCCGCAGTTCTGGACCACCGTGCACTGGAAGGAGTGAGATCTACCGTTGCCAGTAATCCGGACTTTCTTTCATGTTCGGATCGGGACGCTCCATCCAACGTTCAGGACGGTGCAATTTGATGAAACCAAATTGCTCGTATAAGCCGTGTGCGTCTTTGGTCGACAAAACCCAGCGGCGGAATCCCTGTAGCTTCGGATGGGCGATGATGACTTCCATCAGCCACTTCGACAAGCCGCGCCCGCGATGTGCCGGCATGATGAAAACATCAGCCACCCAGGCGAAGGTGGCGTAGTCTGTTACGATTCGCGCGAACCCCACCTGCTGCTCGCCGTGGTACACGCCAAACGGCATCGAGTTTTCGATCGAGCGTTGCACTACCTCGCGCGCCCGCCCGGTTCCCCAGTATGAATGATTGCAGATGAAGTCGTGGATGAGGTCGAGGTCGAGGCGGGAACGATCGGTGCTGATGGTGTATTCACCGCGCTCCCAAAGCTCTTGGTTTGATGTGTCTGGTGCGGCTTGAAGCGAATCCAATTCCGTTCTTCCTCTGGTCGCGCCCGCATTGCGCGGTCCTACCCCGCGAGACGCGAACTGTTTTGTGGTATTTTGCCGCGGAAGTATAACAAATGACTGTCCCCGCTCTTACGGCTGACGGCTCCAAGTCACCCTCAGCCGGTCCACGATTCTGTGGATTCGAGGGTCACAGGCATCGATTCGGTAGATTGTCCTTGTTTTAGTAATCCCCACAATTCTAAAATAAGCCCGCCTCGGAATGGTCCTTATTTAACTCAGCTTTAATAAGCCAGCCCCAGAGGTCTTTTATTTTGCGAAGTGGTACTTACATAAAACAACCAAGCGGTTACAGCGCGTTCGTGCCGGCACCGCTCCCACCCGATCCGGCCCTGGTGATGGATGCGGAGCTAACGAAACTCCTGTCACGAGCAGACCACGCCATCGGCAGATTAGATGGAGTTGGCGCGGTTCTCCCGAATCCTGATCTATTTGTGGCCATGTACGTTCGCCAGGAGGCGGTGCTGAGTTCGCAAATAGAGGGGACGCAAAGCACTTTAGAAGATGTCCTTCAATTTGAGGTGGACGACAAATCTAACGATCTACCAAGAGACGTCGAGGAAGTGGTGAATTACGTCGGTGCGATGAATTATGGACTTCGGCGTCTGGACACACTGCCACTCAGCCTCAGGTTGATTCGGGAGATACACGCCAAACTCATGCAAGGCGTGAGAGGTCAAAACCGCACGCCCGGAGAGTTTAGAAGGACGCAAAACTGGATTGGACCAGCCGGCGCGGATCTGGACTCGGCTACTTTCGTTCCCCCGCCCGTCCCGGAAATGAAGGAGGCTTTAGATAAGTTTGAGAAGTTCCTTCATGACGAATCGCTTCCTGTTCTGATTCACACCGGCTTGGCACATGCTCAGTTTGAAACGATCCACCCTTTTCTTGATGGCAACGGCAGGGTTGGTCGTTTGTTGATTACTTTTCTGCTTTGTCAAAGAAACGTTTTACATCGTCCTCTGCTTTACCTAAGTCATTATTTAAAGATTCATCGCGTGGAGTATTACGATCGATTGATGGCAATCCGTAATGATGGTAATTGGGAAGGCTGGCTGAAGTTCTTCTTAAGAGGAGTTGAACAAGGCAGTGAGGAAGCAATCAACACCTCGCGTCAGATCTTTGCGCTCCGCGAACAACATCGAGCGCTGGTAAATAGCTCACTCCCCACAGGGGTAGCGAGCGGCCTTAGATTGCTCGATTACCTTTACGAACAGCCGATTGTCAACATTAGGATTGTGGAAAAGCATTTGCGGTCGAGTTTCGTGACGGCGAATAAACTTGTAGAGCAGTTTGTAATGCTGAATCTACTTGAAGAGACTACTGGCGGACAACGCAATCGGCGTTACTCGTACTTCCCTTACCTCGCGCTGTTTGAAGCGTCAGCTACCGCGAATCAAAACACACGCGATCGGCGATCGTAGTCTCGTTGCGTGACGAGATATAGCTATAACGCGTTTCCGCCGCTTTACGGTATAAAGGTGCAAGCCAGCTCGTCGTTAGTCTACCAACAAGGAGAAAACATCATGGTTACTGTAGCGTTGCTTGTTCGACTCGAAGCAAAGCCGGGAAAAGAAACTGAGGTCGAGGAATTCCTGAACAGTGGACTTGCATTGGTCCAGGAAGAGCCGGACACGACCACATGGTTCGCTCTGCGCATGGGACCATCCACATTCGGCATCTTCGATGCTTTCCCGGACGACTCAGGACGACAAGCACACCTCTCGGGAAGAGTCGCCGCGGCATTAATGGCGAAGGCGTCCGATCTTTTGGCGCAACCACCTGTTATCGAAAAAGTAGATGTGCTTGCAGCAAAACTTCCTTGAGCA
>JBKPPH010000375.1:0-17142 GCA_046733535.1 Acidobacteriota bacterium | reverse complement strand
CCTCCCGACGAACCACCCGAAACTCGCGTCGTGTCCCAGGGATTTCGCACTGGACCAAAGGCGGAGTTTTCATTAGATGAACCCATCGCAAACTCATCGCAGTTAGTCTTTCCAATGACGATGGCGCCGGCTTTGGTCAGGCGTTCGATGACTGTGGCGTTGTATGGTGGGTGATAGTCGCCGAGAATCTTCGACCCGCACGACGCCTGCAGTCCGCGCACGCAGATGTTGTCCTTGACGGCAATCGGAACGCCAGCCAGCGGCCCAGCATTCCCACTCTCCTCAATCTCCGCCGCGCGCCGCAGCGCACCCTCCCGATCGATCTCGAGAAACGCATTGAGCCTCTCATTGAGCCTCTCGGCCGCAGCTACCGCAAACTCTACACTCTGACGCGACATGAATCCTGTGAACCCCGGCTATTACGACTCGTGAGCGAAAGATGCCACCCATTGCTTCTGTTCGGCAGTATCTGGAACAGACAAACCGCGAGCAGACTCGATGTGCTGAAACGCTGATTTCGAAGACTCACCTGAAGTGACCAGAACACACGCCGCAACCAGAGATGAGCGTCCAATACCCTGGCGACAGTGAATGCCTACTCTACTCCCACGGGAAAGCCAACCCTCCAGTTTGTCCACCAGTTGTCGAGTAACTTTTTTGGATGTTGGCACACTGTAATCAGCGATCGGAAAGCTGACAAACGTAAGTCCGTTCCGCTTTACGATCTCGTCCTCGTGATTCAAACCGAGTTCGGCGTACTCGGTTGGTGTCAGGAGTGACACTACAACGTCCAGCCCAGCGTTCTTCCACCCTGTGACTTCGTCTTCCAACCAGTCTGCACCCCTCGGTCGCGCAAGAATCGCTAACTTGCCGGGCCAGGGTCCGCTTATCCAATAAACATTCGGCTTCATATCACTCCGTCTTCGGTAGAACCTCGCGAGGGATCTGGTCTACGTCGATGCCGCGCTCACGAAGTATCGCAACTCGGTGATGGCCGTCGAGAATAGTGTCGGCTTCACGAGCTTTGAGTGAGCCTGGCTCACCCGGCGCAAGCGATCTCATTAATTCGGCAGTAGTTAGTCTAGCATACTGGTTTAGCTTGGTCCGATTTAGCAAAGTTGTGTCGTGAAGTGACTGAAGTGGCGGATTTTTCATTGTGAGGACGCCTTTTCAAGTTTTTAATTTCTGATGTGAGTATTTGTATCTAAAGCACCTTCGGGACGCGGAAGTGGCCCGAGGCGGGATCGGGGGCTTCGGAGAGGGCGATCTTTTGGCCCAGGGAGCCGGCGATCTCGTCGGCGCGGGATGATTCGGTCTTTTCAACTTCGGGGGTCAGGCCGCCCAGGGCCGGCTCGACGTTGGTGGTGTCGAGCTCGTTGAGTTGTTCGATGTACTTAACGATCTCAGTTATCTGTGGTCCAAAGGTTTTCAACTCTTCTTGGGCCAGTTCCAGATGCGCGAGCTCCGCGACCTTCTCGATGTCCGATTGATTGATAGGCATTTCGATTAACGCTTACGTTTGAGCGAGATTGTGGCAGCTTTCAGAAAACTCCGCCGCAGTTCCTTGTCCTGTATCGCATTCGCCGCTGACCAAAGTTCAAGCGGCACTTCATTGTCGAGCGGCTCTTCTTTCTCCTGTTGTACGGGTGGCGCAAAGAGCTTTGGGTCGATTACAAATTCGATCGCGCCGACGATCGGTTGGCCCAGGATGGAATTGACTCGGAAAAGAAGTTGCCCACGCATCGAGTGCAACTGCTTCTGCCAGATCGCATCGGCAACTGAAACTGTCAGCGTTCGCTCTTCGAGTTTTACCGGCACCGCGCGATCTTTCAAACCCTCGCCCGCAGCATGTTTCCACGCCGCAATCGCAGCAGCCTCCGCGACCTCTGCGGAGTCGCCCGCGGCACGCAGGACGTTCGGTAACGATTTAATCAGTTGATTCATCTTTGCTCTTGCGCTCGCCGATTGAAACACGCAAACTCTGCCGCATCAAGTCGATGAATCATCTGCGCGAAAAACTCGTGCTCGCGTCAGGCAGTCCGCGGCGTGCCGAAATACTCGAGCGCGCCGGATGGCCGCACGAAATCGTTGTCGCGGGTATCGATGAAACGGTGTTGCCGAACGAGGAACCGGCCGCGTACGTGCAACGGCTCGCGCGGTCCAAGGCAGAGGCTGTCGCCAGCCGATTGAAAAAGGGGTTGGTGTTGGGTGCAGACACGACGGTCGTTGTTGCAAACGAGATTCTCGGACAGCCGGTTGACGACGCGGAAGCACGAAGGATGCTGCGTCTATTGAATGCGAAGTGGCACGAGGTTCTGACTGGTGTCGCGGTGGTGCCCGCCGGTGGTGAGACTCGCGTCGCATACGAGAGGACGCGCGTGCGGTTTGCGGAGATGAGCGACGAGGAGATCGACTGGTACATCGCGACACGCGAACCGTTCGGCAAAGCGGGGGCTTACGGGATTCAAGGAAAGGCCGCGCTCTTCATCGAGGAGATCGAGGGCGACTACTTCAATATCATGGGCTTGCCGATTAGGTTGGTTTATGAATTGGCCGCGGATTTCACGGATAAACGCGGATCAGAACAACACTGAGCCGCCGTCGATGTTGATTCCCTGACCGTTGATTCCACGCCCTTCGTCAGAAGCTAACAACAAGGCAACGGCCGCTACTTCCTCAGGAGTCACGATTCGATTTTGCGGGCTCATCTTTTTGAGCGAGTCCAACGCTTCTTCAGCCGTACGCCCTGTTTTTGACGTGATTCGCTCGATACCGCGCGAAACCATGTCAGTATCGACATAACCCGGGCAGATCGCGTTGACGGTGATTCCGCTGGCCGCGACTTCGAGCGCGACCGAGCGCGTCAGACCAAGTACGCCGTGCTTCGATGCAGAATAAGCGGCGATGTACGGCGCGCCAGTTTTGCCGGCGACCGAGGCGATGTTGATTACTCGTCCCCAACCTTTTTTCAACATCGCGGGTAGCGCCGCTCGCGTGCAGTAAAACGTGCCGGAGAGATTGATCGCGAGATGTCGATGCCAGAGCTCGTCGGTGGTCGTGACAAGCGTTGCGCTCTCTGCGATGCCGGCGTTGTTCACGAGAATGTCGGCCTCGCCGAGTCGTTGGCGCAAATCGGCAAACATGCGCGTGACGCTTCCCGGATCGGAGACATCGCAGACCAGGCCGATTGCTCCGTTGCCGATCTCATCAGCGACTTGTTCGACCTGTTCGGCAGTCCGCGCGGCGACGGCGAGGCGCACTCCCGCGCGTGCGAAGGCGAGAGCGATGGCGCGACCGATGCCACGGCCGCCGCCAGTTATCAATGCTGTTTTAGCCACGGATGACACGGATAGATTAGTGTCCGGTGAATTTCGGTTCGCGTTTCTCGAGAAATGCCTGCACCCCTTCGTGCCCGTCCTCGGATTCGAAACAACGCAACTGAGCTTCGGTTTCGTAGCGAAGCATCTCGTCGAGGTCCGCTCCCTGACTCACGTAGACCGCGTGCTTCGCCGCCGCGAGTGCGATCGGCGGCGCCGCCCGCAAACGCTCGGCGAGTTGCAGCGTTGCGGCTTCCAACTCTTCCGGCGCGACGACTTGATTCACGATTCCCAATCGTGCTGCTTCCGCGGCATCGATCGACTCACCAAGAAAGAACATCTCGCACGCTTTATTCGGCGTGACGAGGCGCGGCAGAAAATACGTTCCACCCCAATCCGGATGCAGCCCCACTTTCGCGAACGACTGGCTGAAGGTCGCGGTGCTGCTTGCGATCCGCAGGTCACACGCGAAAGCAAGATTACAACCCGCGCCGGAGGCTGGTCCATTGATCGACGCGATCACGGGTTTCGTCATCTGGCGAATAGCAGTGATGACACGACGACCGGCACCGAGGATACGCGCAAACTCTTCCGCGTCGCGGCGCTGCATCAACTCAGCCATAAACGCGACATCGCCGCCCGCACAAAACGCGCGGCCCGCGCCCGTGATCACGACGACGCGCACGGAACGATCGCTGCCGGCCTGTTCGAGCGCTTCGGCGAGATCGCGCCGCATGTGGCCGATGAAAGCGTTCAGCTTGTCCGGGCGATTCAGCGTGATCGTCAGGATGCAGTCAGCTTGCGAGACTAGAATGTGTTCGTACATCTATCGTCCCTTAAACTCCGGCTTGCGCTTGTTCACGTAAGCGTCGAGGCCTTCTTTCGCGTCCTCCGATTGGAAGAGTTGCTGCTGCAGCTCGCGTTCGAGAGCGAGTGCCGGTTCGAACGAGATCTCCGATCCGGTTTGGACCGCGCGTTTGATCCTGCCGACAGCGTGCGCCGCTTTGTTTGGCGTAGTGAACTGCACCGCATACTCGCGCACCATCTCCGCGAAGCGTTCGCCAGTTTCAGCTTCGAGGATCTGATTCAGAATGCCGAGCTCGAGTCCGCGTTGAAAGTCAAATAACTGTCCGGTCGCCATCAACTCGATCGCTTTCGACTTGCCGACAATGCGTACGAGACGTTGCGTGCCGCCAGTTCCGGGTAGCACGCCGAGCGAGACTTCAGGCAGTCCGAGTTTACCCGCACCTTTTCGCGCGATGCGAATGTCGGCGGCCATCGCGACTTCCAACCCGCCGCCGACGCAGTGACCGTTGATTGCCGCGATCACGAGCTTCGGCGTCTGTTCGAGGCGCGACAACGTTTCATTCGCGTGCAGGCAGAAATAGTATTTAAACGTAGGCGTGACGTTCGCGAGCATCTGAATGTCCGCGCCCGCGCAGAAGAACTTCTCACCCTTACCCGTGATCAAGATGACTTGAACAGCGTCGTCCATGCGCGCATCGAGGATCGCGCGATCGAGCTGCTGCATCATCTCGTAGCTGTAGGTGTTCGCCGGCGGATCGTTGAGCGTGATCGTCGCGATCCGGTCTTTCACTTCGTAATCGAGTTTTTCCATCCGTCTTATCCGTGGTTCCAGACGCTCGGGCTTTCAGACCGTAACGGCAATCCGTGACACATACCATTCGGCACGAACCCGTTCAAGAACAATTTCATAACATTGCCCGCCAGATCCGAAACGTTCAGTTTGCCTTGCGGATCGTACCAGTTATAGATCCAATTCATCATCCCGAACAGCGCGTATGTCGCAACCGTGAGGTCGATGGGTTCTTTGCTCTCCTGCGTCTGCTGGACCTCACGCAGGATCTGGCGCGCGAGTTTTGTGTACTTGTCCTTGCGCGTCGAGACGTGAGTGTACAACTCACCACGCAGAGATTCCGCTTCGTGCGAGAGCACTTTCATCTCCGACATGTTCGCGGCGAAAAATGAGAGATGGTTTTCGATAAAGATGCCGAGTTTCGCCACCGGATCGTCAACTTCAAGAAGCCGCTGCTCCAAACGTTCGAGGACACGCCCGAAGCAATTGTCCTGGATCAAAAACAACAGCTCTTCTTTCGACTTGCAGTAGTGATACAGGCCCGCGAGGCTGACGTTCGTCGCGCGCGAGATGTCGCGCATTGACGTCGAGTGATAACTCTTCTCGGCAAAGATGCGCGCCGCCGTGCGCAGGATGAATTCAAGTTTTTGATCGTAACGAGACATCTACAATGGTTTTAGCCGCGGATTTACGCAGATGAATGCGGATCTGCGTTTATCCGCGCGAATCAGCCGCTATTCTTTATAGCCTTACGTATTCGAATTCGAACGGCTTGCCTTTGATCCCGGCAGCCGGTGGCGCGATCCAGTTTGCAATCTTGCCCGGCTCGAAGACCGGGTGCATGAGACTGCGCACGTACTCACGATCCCCCATCGTCGGCAGCCACTCCGCCTTGCGCCGCTCAAACTCTGCGCGCGAGATCAGATTCCCTTGTAGATCGAAAGTGTGACCGGCGAATTCGCCGACGTGCCGGTGGAAACGCGGGTTCGGCAGATAGAGACGTTCACTCGCGCCTTCGTCCGCAAGCACTTTGTTCCAGCGCGCAAGGCCCTTCTCACAGTCTTTCACGTACTCGCCACGCAGCACCTCGTTCAAAGCATTTCGCAGCGGCACTTCTCGCGTTTTGAGTTGACCATCTTCGACGACCGACATTGTGAACGTCTGATTCGCTGCCGTGTGTTCGGTGTACTGCTCGCGTTCTTTGTAACGGCCTTTCAAACCCGCGGCGAAGAAGTCAGCGGAGTTGGAACTGATCTCGCCACCGAAAAGATCGAGCGAGTAACTGAACCAGAAGTTGATGTACTTCTGAACGATGTCGAGGGGAATACCGCCAAGCTCGCGCACGTCGCCCTGCTTCATTAGCTGTGCCGTGCGTCTCGCGACGCGACCGAGGCCGGTGTCGCCGACAAACATGTGATGCGCTTCTTCGGTGAGCATGAATTGACACGTGCGCGCGAGCGGTTCGAAGCCTGACTCCGCGAGCGCCGAGAGCTGATACTTGCCGTCGCGATCGGTGAACATCGTGAACGCGAAGAAGTTGAGCCAGTCGTCGCAAGGCTGATTGAACGCTTCGAGGATGCGTGGCTTGTCGGGATTGCCACTGCGTCGTTCGAGAAGTTCGTCCGCTTCGTCGCGGCCGTCGCGACCGAAGTAGCCGTGCAGCAGGTAGACCATGGCCCACAAGTGACGGCCTTCTTCGACGTTCACCTGGAACAGGTTGCGCAGATCGTAGAGCGAAGGACAGGTCTTGCCGAGTTGTCGTTGCTGTTCGACTGACGCGGGTTCCGTGTCGCCTTGCGTCACGATGATCCGGCGCAACGCGTTGCGAAACTCGCCGGGCACTTCCTGGTAAGCAGGGCGTCCGTAGTTGTCGCCGAAGCCGACTTTCGCATCGGGCTGGGGCGGTTCGAGAAAGATGCCCCAACGATATTCGGGCATCTTCACGTAATCGAAGTGCGCCCATCCTTCCGAGCCGACGTCGATGGCGGTGCGCAGCCACACATCCTTTTCCTGGAAGCCTTCAGGCCCCATCTCGCGCCACCAGTCGAGATAGTTTGGCAGCCACTTCTCGAGCGCGCGCTGGAGCTTCTTGTCTTCGGAGAGATTTACGTTGTTAGGAATGCGATCGTATAAGTTCATGTCTGTATCTGCGTAAATCGTGTTTTCTTCCGCGTCATCCGCGGTTTACGTTCTTTTGTAGTCAAACTCCGCCTGCGTTGGCTTGCCGTAGTTCGTCAACGCGCCTTTCTCGCCGACCGCGTTTGGGCGTTGGAAGATCCAATTCTGCCACGCGGTCAAGCGGCCATAAATTTTTGTATCCATCGTTTCCGGACCGGCGAAGCGTAGCGACGCTTCCATGCCGGTCAACGCGTCCGGCGACAGCGAAGTGCGTTCTTCGATCGCGACACGAATCTCGTCTTCCCAATCGAGATCGTCGGGCGCAAAAGTGATGAGTCCGAAATCTTCTGCTTCCTCCGTGTCGAAACTCTTCTTGTCGCCTAAAACTTCGTCGAGCTTCTCGGGTTCGGCGAGGAAACGCGATTGCAACCGTGTCAGACCATTGCTCATCGGGAACGCGCCGGCGTTCAAATCCGAAACGGCGAGCGACGCGTCTGAGTCCCGGAGCATGTAACTGCGATCGGATGCGAGCAGCAGTTCGAGCAGGTTTCCGGCAAAACAACTTCCCGGCTCGACGATGGCAAAGAAACTCTTCGCGGTGAGATCGAGGCGCCGCAGCACGCGGGCGATGAGTAGTAATATCTCGCGTACAAGCCAATGGTCGCGGTTCGCGATTAATGTCTGGTCCACCGCAAGCACGTTTTCGATTTCGCCTTTCGTGCGCAGGCAAACGAGGCCGATCAACGGTTCATTCACGCGCAGGTGCAGGAGGGCATCGTCTAATTCCCGATACGCTTGCAGCGGCCAGTAGGCATCGCCGAGCTCGTGAATCTCATCCGTCGTGGTGGGCTGTGGGCCGTCAGGTCCGTGCACGCTTAAGTCTGCGTAACGCTGTTCGCGATTGAGTGTGAGCTTGACGTATTTGTAGTTTCGCGTATTGTCGGTCGATTCACACTGTACCGGCGTGAGTTTTATGCCCGATACGGGAGCCGGCTCCGCGTCTGCAAGTTGCTTCACTCGTGTGTCAATAGATTCCTGAAACTTGCTGGTGGGGAAGTAGCCGTCGATCAGTCCCCACTCCTTCGCACGTTTTCCTTTCAGGCCCTCAGCTAACGTCGAGAAAACGTCCGCGCGGTCGCGTCGCACCTTTCTCTTGTCGACGAGGCGAGTCAGACCGCCGGTTCCGGGCAGCACACCGAGCAACGGAACTTCCGGGAGCGAAACAGCAGAGTTACCGTCGTCGACGAGATAGATCTCGTCGCAGGCGATTGCGAGTTCGTAGCCGCCACCAGAAGCGGTCCCGTTCAGTGCGGCGATGTACCGGCGGCCGGAGTGTTTTGAATCGTCCTCGATCGCGCAGCGAGTCTCGTTTGTGAACTTGCAGAAGTTGACTTTGAACGCGTGCGACGAGGTGCCGAGCATGTAGATGTTTGCACCGGCGCAGAAGATCCGCGGCTTCAGACTCGTGATCACAACGACGCGAACTTCGGGATGCTCGAATCGGAGACGCTGCACAGCGTCGGCCAGCTCGATATCGACGCCAAGATCGTACGAGTTGAGCTTGAGTTTGTAGCCGTCGGCGAGCGTCTCGTCCTCCTGGACGTCCATCGAAAGCGTCGCGACGGGTCCGGCGACCTCCATCCTCCAATGCTTGTACTGCTCAGGCGCCGTTTGAAAAATGATTTCAGAATTTGACATGATTCACAGGATTCTCGGTTCGAACGTTCGTTCGGATTTTAGGGGAGATGAGCGACGAGGTCAAATGCAGGAGGGAAGGGCAGTTAGGCCGCGATTTCAATTAGCACTTCGGGATGACGCTCCGCGACTTTCAAAAGCTGCTTCGCCGCCCCGGAGGGTTTGCGGCGCCCTTGCTCCCACTGTTCCAAGGTGCGCTTCGAAACGCCCAGTGCCGCGGCGAATTGGGTCTGAGATAGCCCGCTTTTAAGCCGCACCCGAACTACCGGCGACTCTGCTCCCACTTCAACTTTCGTACGCTTGCCCCCGCCAGCTTTGATCTCCCGCACACCGTCCAAAACCTCTTGCCATACGTCGCGCTTGGCTTCAAAATCTGCCAGCGCCTTACCCGTCAGTTTCTTAGCCATTTCTAAATACCTCCAAGAGTTGCTTCAGAATGTGTGCGGGAACGTTATCGTGTTTTGCTTTAGCATAAACCGTTAGCATCCAGAACTCATTCGGCTCGTACCGTACGAAGTAGACGACACGCAATCCGCTTCGCTTTCCCATTCCTGCCCGTGCCCAGCGCATTTTGCGAACACCGCCTGAACCAGGAATCACTTCTCCAGTCTCCGGATTCCCTATAAGAAACTGCTGCAACTCCGAATATTCATCATCATCCAGGTACGAACCGAGGATGCGTTGAAACGGTGAGGATTCAATGAACGTGAACATGCCTCACTGTACGCCATTGGCGTATGTGGCGCAAGCTGCGAATCCGCCTTTGCCGACTGTTTACTTGACAGGCCCGCCCAGCGGCGCGTAGGGTTTGTGACTTCCGAACAGCGGGCGAATATCGGGTCTCCAGCGTGGAGGCGAATCTGTTCTGGTGAACGGCGCGGTCTTCAAAACCGTTAGTGAGACCGTGAGAACGGGCTCAGGTAGGTTCGATTCCTACACGCCTCCGCCAGTCCATCGACGGCATTTACAGCTCTTTTACAAGGAATCCTCACATGATCAGAGATTGGGTTGAACTCAATATGACACCCGGCATCGGACCTCGCGCCGCTGCCAAACTTCTGGAGCGCTTCGGTTCTGCCGAGGCCGTTTATAACGCAACTCGAGCCGAGCTCGAACACTTGCGAGTAGCGCCGGAGGCCGTTGATGCAATCATTGCTCGCGACTTGCGGCCCCGCGCTGAAGCCGAAATCACGGCCGTCAAACAACTCGGCGGCGACATTCTTTTGCTGGACGACGGGGTTTATCCACCATCCTTACGCGAGATTTACGACCCGCCCATTGTCCTTTACGTCAAAGGCGCCTGGTCAGAGTGTTTGGATCAACCATGCATTGGTGTGGTAGGGTCACGTAGGTGCTCGACCTACGGCCAGAACGCGGCAATCATGCTGGCCCGCGACCTGGCGCAACGCGGAGTGACCGTTATTTCGGGCTTTGCGCGTGGAATTGATGCGGCCGCGCATCGCGGTGCCCTCGACGCCGGCGGGCGAACAGTGGCCGTTCTCGGCACCGGCATCGACGAGGTTTATCCGCGCGATCACAAGAAGTTAGCGGCGGAAATACTGGATCGCGGCGGGGCATTGGTCAGCCAGTTCCCGCTGGGGACTCCGCCGGTCTCGGAAAACTTTCCGTACCGCAACCGCATCATTAGCGGACTGAGTCTGGGCGTGGTAATAGTGGAAGCGGCTGAGAATTCGGGCTCTTTGATAACCGCGCGCCTGGCGATGGAACAGAATCGCGAGGTGTTTGCCGTGCCTGGCAACATCACTTCGCGAAACTCGTTCGGTACGAATTACCTGATCAAAGGCGCGGGAGCGAAACTCGTGCAGCAGTGGCAGGACGTGGCCACCGAATTGCCACCGCAAATCGCTGCGAAGCTGTTGCCGCCCCCCTTCAGTGAACAGAAGAAGACGATCACAGATCGTTTGTCATTCGTTCCTGAAGGACTCTCGACGGCAGAGACTTCGGTCTTCAAGTTGTTGACACCCGATAGCCCGGCACACGTCGATTGGCTTTTTGAAAAAAGTAACTTACCCATTCCGGAGTTGACGGCTGCGTTACTGTCGTTGGAGGTACGTGAGTTGGTGCGGGCGTTGCCGGGTAGATGTTTTGTGAGAAAACTTTAGATGGCAAAAAATTTAGTAATCGTTGAATCGCCGGCGAAGGCGAAAACCATAAACAAGTATTTAGGAAAGGACTATCTGGTCAAGGCCTCGATAGGCCACATCAAAGATCTGCCTTCGAAAGGTCTCGGCGTCGACGTCGAACACAATTTCGAACCGACCTACGAACTGATCCCCGACTCGAAAAAACGAAACAACAAGAAGATCGTTGCTGAACTCAAGAAAGCCGCGAAAGAAGCCGACGCGATTTATCTCGCCGCCGACCCCGATCGTGAAGGCGAAGCAATCTGCCAGCACCTCGCGGAAGAGATCGTTCCGAAGAGACCAGCCAAGCCCGCGTTTCGCGTGATGTTCAATGAGATCACGAAGCGCGCAGTCAATGCTGCTTTCGAACATCCACGACAGATCGACGAGAACCTCGTCGACGCGCAACAGGCGCGGCGTGTGCTCGATCGCTTAGTTGGTTACAAAGTCTCGCCGTTACTGTGCCGCACGATCGGCGGCAGGTTGAGTGCCGGACGCGTGCAGTCGGTAGCGTTGCGGATGGTTGTCGAACGTGAACGCGAGATCGAGCAGTTCATCAAAACCGAGTATTGGACGATTGGCGCGAACCTGAGTGCGAAACTTCCGCCTGCGTTCGATGCGCGTCTACTCAAGATCGACGAGCAGACAGTCAAGACCAGCGGCTTCGATCAGGAACTCAAGAAGAACGAAATCCTTCTCAACGAGCAGGCGAAAGCGGATGAGATCGTCGCCGAAGCTCAGCAACAGTCATTCGTCGTCGGCGATGTCACGACCAAGGAACGAAAGCGCAATCCCGTTCCGCCGTTCATCACTTCAAAACTGCAACAGGAAGCGTCGCGCAAACTGGGCTTTGCAGTAAAGAAGACGATGATGCTGGCCCAGAAGCTCTACGAAGGCGTCGAGCTTGGGCCGGAAGGTTCTGTCGGTCTCATCACCTACATGCGTACTGACTCGACGCGCGTTTCGGATGCTGCGCTGGGCGAAGTTCGCGACTACATCGATCGACAGTACGGTGCGAATTATCTGCCGGAGAAGGCCGTTTACTATCGCTCGAAGAAGGACGCGCAGGACGCGCACGAAGCGATCCGGCCGACGGAAGTGTCGCGCACGCCCGATTCGCTATCGCAGTATCTCAAGCCTGAAGAGTTGAAACTGTATCGACTGATCTGGCAGCGCTTTGTCGCTTCACAAATGATGCCGGCCGTTTTCGATCAGACGACGATCGATATCCAGGCGGGAAGGTTCATCTTCCGCGCGACGGGTTCGGTGCAGAAGTTTGACGGCTTCCTGAAGATCTACCAGGAAGGCCGCGACGAGAAGACTGAAGAAGACGACGAAGCCGAACGCAGTCTGCCGCTCGTTGAAAAGGGCGAGACGCTGAAGCTGAACTCAATCACGCCTGAACAGCATTTCACCGAGCCGCCGCCGCGTTACACGGAAGCGACGCTCGTCAAGGCGCTCGAGGAAAAGGGCATTGGTCGACCGTCGACTTACGCCGCGATCATGTCGACGATTCAGGAGCGCGAGTACGTTGAAAAACTCCAGGGACGCTTTCATCCGACCGCGCTCGGAAAGACTGTCAACGATCTGCTGATCGACGGCGGCTTCGACGATCTTTTCAACGAGAGTTACACCGCGCGCATGGAAGAAGAGCTCGACGAGATCGAGGAAGGGAAGATCCGTTGGACCAAGGCTCTGCGCGAGTTCTACGACAAGTTCGAAGGCGACCTCAAACAGTTTCAGACGTACATCAAAGACATCAAAGAGACGAGCGTGCCGACCGAAGAGGTCTGTCTGAAGTGCAACACTCCCGGCATGGTCCAGAAGTGGGGGCGCTTTGGTCCGTACCTAAAATGTCTCAACTGCGAAGCGACGCGTGATGCGGGGCCGGCGGCGGCAAGTTCAGACGGCAACTCTGCCGAGCCGCAGGCGGCTGGTGAAGAGGCGGAACCGGAGAGTTGCGAGTTGTGTGGCAAGGCCATGCAGTTAAAGCGTGGACGCTTTGGACCATTCCTCGGCTGCACTGGTTATCCGGAGTGTCGCAACATCAGGAAGATTGGGAAGACCGGAGTCGCTGCGCCGGCTCCAGTGCCGCTTGACGAAGTGTGTCCGGTCGATGGTGCGCAACTGGTGAAGCGCGTGGGCCGCTTTGGTGAGTTTATTTCGTGCTCGAACTATCCGAAGTGCAAATACATCAAGCAGGAGACTGTCGGCGTTTCGTGTCCGCGGCCGGGTTGTAAGGGCGAGATTGTCGTCAAGAAATCAAAACGCGGCAAAGCATTTTATGGGTGTTCGGAGTATCCGAACTGCAACGTCGTCTACTGGGACAAGCCTGTTCTCGAAACGTGTCCGCAGTGCAACGCGCCGTTCTTGTTGGAGAAGACGACGAAGAAGCAGGGGACGTTTCGATACTGCGCGAACGAAGACTGCGGGTATCGATCAAATGAAACACCCGAACCGATCGTAAAGCCGCCCGCCACACGTCCTTCTCGTTCACCTGCAAGCTAATTTGTAGGGGTGGCCCTTGGCCACCCCTCGGTAGAGTTCCGCGAAGGGGCGGCCACGGAGGGCCGCCCCTACAAAACTTCCCTCAACTTGCAACCTTTCGTTGATCGGTGCAGTATTACCTTTCCTATCTCGTCTTAGACCAACAACTCGAGGAGAACCACCATGATGCTTCGGCGCTATTCAGCCATAGTGCTGCTTCTGATCTTCCTGGCTTCGCCCGCAACCCTACTGCCGCAAACACAGACATCCACGCCGGCGCCCGATCCAAACGATCCCATTCAGCGCATCAAGGACGAAGGCATGAAACGCTCGCAAGTAATGCAGACCCTGAGTTACTTGAGCGACGTGATTGGACCGCGGCTCACAGCCTCGCCCGGCATGAAGCGAGCCAACGAATGGACGCGCGATCAGTTGACTAAGTGGGGACTGCAAAACGCGCATCTCGAAGCGTGGGGTCCGTTTGGCAGAGGCTGGACACTGAAGAAGTTCTCGGCCCAGGTGACTGAGCCGCTCGACATTCCCCTCATCGCCTATCCCAAAGCGTGGTCGCCCGGTTTGGCCAGTCCACTAACAGCCGACGTGGTTTACTTCGACGCGAAAACCGACGCAGATTTCGAAAAGTACAAAGGCAAACTAAACGGCAAGATCGTGTTGACCGCACCGATGCGCGATGTGGCCGCGCACTTCGACCCGCTGGGCACGCGTCTAAATGAGAAAGAGCTGCTTGAGCTGGCCGATGCGCCCGAGCCACGACAAGGGCCCGGCCGTGCAAACTTCAACAATGCGGCGTTCCGAGCGCTCCAGGAGTTCGCCGGCGCGAGGCTTCGTTTTTTTGTAGCGGAAGGTGCGGCGTTGTTAGTCGATCCCAGCCGCGGCGACGGCGGAACGATCTTCGTCCAGTCAGCGCAAGTGCCGGCGCCGCCGCGCGATCCGAACGCGACGACGACAGCTCGTCCGACTCCTGCCTACGACAAGAATGCGCCGAAGACGCTGCCGCAACTCGTGCTCGCGATCGAGCACTACAACCGCATCGTGCGCATGTTGCAGGCAGGCGAGCCTGTAAAGATGAATGTCGATTTGTCAGTTGCATGGCAGGACGCCGATCCGATGGGCTACAACACGATCGCCGAGATTCCCGGCACCGATCTCAAGGACGAGATCGTGATGCTCGGTGGTCACATGGACTCGTGGCATTCCGGCACCGGCGCAACCGATAACGCCGCGGGCGTGTCAGTCGCGATGGAAGCAGTGCGAATCATCCAGGCGCTCGGTCTGAAACCACGGCGTACGATTCGCATCGGGTTGTGGACCGGCGAAGAACAGGGACTACTCGGTTCGCGTGCCTACGTCGCCGAGCACTTCGGCAGCTTGCAAAATCCGGCGACCTCAGCAGCACCTGCAACCGGCGGCGCTAACAGCAACGCGATGGGCGGCGGTGCGGGAAATGGAAATGGAAACGGAAACGGTGCCGCAGGCGCTGGACCAACACTCGTGACGAAGGCTGAGTATGACAAGCTCAGCGGGTACTTCAATCTCGACAACGGCACCGGCAAAATTCGCGGCGTCTATTTGCAGGGTAACGAAGGGGTGCGTTCACTGTTTCGACAATGGTTAGCACCGTTCAGAGACATGGGCGCAGCGACGCTCTCCATCTCCAACACGGGCGGCACCGACCACCTGTCGTTTGACGGGATTGGTTTGCCGGGATTTCAGTTTATTCAGGATGAGATCGAATACGACACGCGCACGCACCACTCGAACCAGGACGTGTTCGATCGCATTCAAGCCGAGGACATGAAACAAGCGGCGACGATCATGGCGGCGTTTGTCTACCAGACCGCCATGCGCGACGAGAAGCTGCCACGCAAACCCGCACCCGGATCACGTTAAGAATATTAGCCGCAGATGAACGCAGATGAACGCTGATGAGAAGAATCAGCGTTCATCTGCGGCTTATTTTTGTCCGCCGCCAGTGAGGATGTACTGCTTGACGTAGCGGCGCAGGTTCTCGACGTTGGTCTTGCGGTAGGCGGCGAAGTCTTGTGCGATGCCTTCGTCTGGAAGCGCCAGCAGAATGAAGGCTTCCAGCAGCCCTTCTTTCTCGAGCTGTCTCAGGACATGAAGCGACGGGTCGATGTTTTTGTCCCCGGCCTTCTTGCTCTTTACCGCTTCGAGCGCGCCGCGCAACGCAGCCGCTTCTTCTTTCAAACTGTGCCGGTAAGTCTTTTCAGCCGGATACTCCTTCGCAAACTCTGATTGCCAACCCGCCCTGATCATTCCGTACATCACCCACGCCGCTGCCGCACCACTCTTATCGTCTTTGCGGCCCAGAAGGCTGGCGTCCAACGTGATGGTTGTGTTGTCGTCTTTCCGTTGGACGTTCGTAGGAACGTCCACTTTCGGATGAGAAAGCGTGACGTGCACTTTCTCGGCCCAATTCAAGAAGCCGGCGCGTGCGAGGCGATTGTAAGGTTCTGCGATGAATGCTTCGACAAACTTGTCGCCCGCTTCCGTGACCTTGCCCTGCTTCATCAGTGAATCGCCCCAGTAGCGGTAAGCAGTCTCGCGATCTGGATTGATGGCAACCGCGCGCGCGAACCATTCACATGCTTTCACTTGTTCCGCAGTCTTGAAGTAAACGTTGGCGGTGAACAGTGCTGCTTCGTAAAGAGTGGGATCGAGGACGAGCGCGCGCTGGTACATCTCGATCGCCTTCGGAAAATCGCCGCCCGCAAAAGCGACCTGGCCTTCCCGCATCGCATCGTCCGCCTCTTTTTTGACTTGCGCTGTTGCGGTTACAAACGCAGCAAGAAGCAGGCAGATGAGAATTCCGACTTTTGAAAGTTTAAGCTGGAAGGGCATGGCGGCGGAGAGTCTATCCCGCCAGGCTACGAAAGAGCAAAGTTAAGCCGCGGATTTTCGTAGACTAAAATACAGACCTGCGTCTATCCGCGGCTAATGAATTAAGTCGGATTGCGTTCGAGCGAGGGTTGATAAGACGACGACGACTGGTCACGCTGCGTAGACGCGCCCTGGGTCGTTCGCTTATCAGCGTTCGGAAGATAATCCCCAATAAAGTTTCGCAAGGAGGTAATCAGTGCCGGCAAGACCACGGTCTTCGCCGTGTTGGACAACTCCTTCACGACCGCGTCGCCGATATTTCCCGCTTCCTCCTTAACCTTGTAGAACGCCGGCGTGCTGGCGACCTTCTGGAAGAAGCCGGGCCCCTCGTCATGCGTCCCGTTGTCGTGTTTCAGGCGCGCGTCGTCCTGTCTCAACCGCGGGCTTGGTTGTGGAGCCATCGCAGCCGCTGAACTCCCCAGCATCGCCTGTGAAGAATAGTATTTCGACTCTTCGCCATAACGATCGATCGCCGATGAGTAATCGTCGCGCTCGTCGCCTTTCACAAACGATGCAACGCAGTAGCCCACACAGAAACCCACTCCCATTGCGCTGGCGCTCCAGACCACGGGCCGTTTCTTGAACTGCTCACGCCAGTCGAGCGTGTCTTTGACTGCCTGCACCTGATTCGCCACTGTTTCCTTGATCTCCGTTACCGTATTCGAGATTGAATCTCGTGCTTCGCCGAGGCGCCGCTGAAGTTCCTCCTTGGAAGGCTCCTCGGTGGTGTGCTCATGAGCGCGAGCCAGTCCTAGAGTTCGTTCTTCAGCCATTGTTTATCCTTTCTCAGTTCTGCAACTGTTCTTTTGGGCACCAGCTCCTGCTTCGCCAATCGATTCTTCATCAGTAACACCACCACGCC
>JBKPPH010000374.1:0-13988 GCA_046733535.1 Acidobacteriota bacterium | reverse complement strand
CAACGTTACCCTGTTGAGCGTCCCCGTCACCTTCAACCCTTCCGCCTGTTGATACTTCCGCAGTCCTTCCCGCGTGGCATCGTCAAGCTTCCCGAGCTGTTCGCCGGCATAAAAGCCGCGCTCCTTCAAAATCGCCTGCGCCTGGTTGATCTGTTCCTTGTTGGCACGAAAGATCGGGCCTCGTTTAGCGCCCTGCTTCGTACCGGTTTTGGTGTTCGAACTGGTTGCGTCCTGAGCCAACACTCCGGTGCTGAAAACACACAGGAGTAGCAGTGTGAGTGTGAGAAAAGTCTTCATTCTTTTTCGTCCTTTTGTGAGGCGCGCAGATGCGCGCGGTTAATGGTTAATCGTGAGGTTACTTCCGTAAAACGCGTTTATCTTACTACGCCTGTCAATAGCCCCGAACCCCACCGCGGCCAAACACGTTGGCAATAGTTCAACAATGTGTTACCATCCTCTGGCCTCATGAATTCGCCCCAAAAAGACGAACAATGCGAAACTCGCTTCTTTTTCTGGTCATAATTGCCACTTCGGCGTGGTCAAGCGCCGGCCAGACACCTTCCCCCTATCAAGTCGACAACTTCGACTTCGCCAACGCCGTCCGCATTCAATCCCCCCAAGTCGAGCCCCCCAAGACAAAACGCCTGGTTCGTCTCACTAGTCAGCCGATTAATCCCTCGCTCGGCGGATTCACTACCGGAAACTCCGACGTCGACAAGTTCGTCGTCGAATCCGGCAAGCGCAACTCCGTCGACCCACTGCTGCTCTACTCCATCATGCACCAGGAGTCGAGCTTCAAACCACGCGCAATGTCTAACAAAGGGGCGCGCGGCCTCATGCAGTTAATGCCTCCGACAGCCAGCCGCTTTGGCGTCACGAATATCTGGGACCCGAAGCAGAACATCGAAGGCGGCGCACGGTACATGCGCTTCCTCCTTGATCTGTTTTCCGGAGACGTGCGTCTGGCCCTGGCCGGATACAACGCGGGCGAAGGCGCGGTCATGAAGTACGGGTTTAAGGTTCCGCCTTACAGCGAAACGCAGGAGTACGTTCGTCGAATCGGCAAGAGGTACAGCTTGATTCGCGATCCACAGTCGGCAGTCACGCTTACGAGCGACGAACTGGCCGCAGCTCAACAAAAAGATCCGACTCCATTGAACGTTTACGAGCGCAGCGTGTTTATGACGAGGCTTCCTGATGGCCGCTTACAGCTAGTGAGCCAATAGCAGACTAAAAACGCTTTTCGAGGCGGGAACCTTTCGAGGTCTCCGCCTCGTTTTGTATTTAGGCGTCTTTCTGTAGCATGATTGCAGTGAAGCGATCGGCTGTTTCACGATTGAGCGAGGATTGATCCATGACGTGTTCCAGTTGCGGAGCATACGTTACCCCCAGCGTCCGGTTTTGTTCGAACTGCGGTGCTCCCACCGGCGACCCGGAAGCGACGAGAATCGCGCGCCTGCAATCACGTGCCCTCGAAGTGAACGCGGATCAGGATCTCGAGCATACGATCTTCACCGTCAGGCCCACGATGCTCTTCATCAAAGCGGGTTACGCATTAGCGGTGATCGGCGGTATTGCGCTGGTCTTCCTCCTTGCTTCGCTCGGCGTCTCCGCGGCGATCTCAATCCCGCTCGCGCTTGCGCTGCTGCTGGTTCCGGCGTACTACCACGTCCGCCGAAACATGGTCCGCTACACCGTGACTGATTCAAAACTCCAGATCGACACCGGCCTCATCGCTCGCACTACCAAAAACATTCCGCTCAGCAAAGTTCAGGACGTGACCGTCTCCGCCAGCATTCCGCAACGTATGATGGGCTTTGGCGACATCATCATCGACAACGCCAGTGAGATCGGCGGTTCGATCGTGATGCACAACATCAACAGCCCCCGGCACTACGCCGACCTTCTTTTGCGTGAATTAAGACGCTGGCATTAAACTGAGAACGTGCTGCCGAGCGCTGGTAGGGAACATCAAAGCCGCAGCGGTTTCTAAGTACAACTTGCAACCGGCCGCACGAGGAGTCGTTTTGCGTTTAGCCAAGGTCATTGTTCTACTGTTTTCATTGATGATTGCCGGGGCGGAGTGTGCTCGGTCGCAGGCGAAGCAAACGCCGCCCGCTCAAATCCCGAAATTCAAACAGTCAAGCCGCCTCGTCCCGGTAGTCGCACTGAGAAACGAGGGATTTCTGGATCCGAACGGCGGTCTCGCGCCAGTATTCGCTAATGAAGCGGAGTACCTCGGCAGCAACGGCACGCGCGTGATGGTGGACTTCGTCCAGTTCCACCAGGAGGCAGAGGCTTATGAACTGCTCAGCGAGGTCGCGGCAGCGGCGCGAAAGAGCGATCCAAACGTAGCGATCCAGCCCGGTTATGGGACCGCTGGTTTTGCGACGAACGATCAGCTCGCATTTTTCAAGGGCTCGTGGTTCATTCGCATACGCAACTTGAAGGACCGTAATCTGGACCTGAAAGTATTGGCGGATGATTTCGGCGAGGGCTTCGATAAAGGTGAAGGCGATATTCCGGTCCTGATCAAGCACCTGCCCTATCCCGAAGAGGCGCAGAAGAACGCAATCTATCTAAACAGCTTTTCCAACCTCAACCCGCTCGGACTACAACAGCCTGTCCTTTCGGCGATCGAGTCAGGCGGCAATGCTGATGCAGCGCTCGCGAGTTATGGTCGAAGTAAACTGCTCCTCGTCGAGTTCAATACACCGCAACTCGCAACGGAAAACGATCAGCGCATCATCGAGCGTATCCACGAACTGTGGAGACTGGGCCAACCAGCGCCCACCGCTTACCGCCGAGTCGGAAACTATTCGGTTTTCGTCTTTGACGCGCCCGACGAACAGACCGCGAAGCAGTTAATCGATCAGGTCAAGTATGAGCAAGTGGTCCAGTGGCTGGGAACAAATCCGTACATCTACAAAGAGGCCGAAGAACGTTACATCAACACGACGCTCGGCGTCCTGATCGCCGTCCTGAAGGCTTCCGGCTTTGCCCTGATCGGATGTTTAGGAACGGGCGCTTTGATCGGCGGGCTGCTGTTTAGTTACAGACGGGCACAGCAAAAAGGCGTCACAGCGTTTTCTGATGCGGGTGGAATGTTACGACTGAATCTGGATGAGCTGACTGCCGAAACCAATCCTTCGCGCCTGCTGCGCGAAAGAAACTAGCCGCAGATTTGCGCGGATAAACGCGGATTAAGCCGAAGTCATTCGGATCTGCGTTCATCTGCGAAATCTGCGGCTAAAAATCGGGCCAAAAAAATTGCGGGCTGCTGATTTTTCTTGGGAGGCTCCCCCAAGCCCCGTCAAGACGACAATCAGCAGCTCCGCTATTATTGCTCTTCGACTGCGTCACAAGCGCCACTCCGTTCCCCCAAAAGAGTCAAACGCCTGCTTTAATAAATGTGAGAGGATGCCTCCCCCAAAGCCTCCACTCACCGCAGTTGTTAAAGAGCCTGACCCGATTTACCCTTATCTACCCTTCTTGTTCTGTTCCCCTTTTGGCAATGACCGTGCCACCAGCGCTTTCGGATTGTCGAAGTCTCGCACGTTCAGTTTTGCTGGAGTTTGTGTTCTGAGTAAGAGAATCAGTGCGGCAGAACTGGCCAAACTCGTACAGGTTCGATACAAACCGGACAGTACAAACGAACGATTATCGCTCGGTGTTTACGGCAGCGCTTTGATGAACTCGTCGACTTCCGCCGCCGTGTTGTAGAGATGAGGCGATACCCGAAGTCGATCGTTGCGCGGAGCAGTGACGATGTTTCGCTCTCTGAGATGGATGTAGAGGTCCATCGCGGACGATCCTTGGTGCGGTAGCAGACAAACGATCTGAGACTTCTCACCGGGTGCGCGAGAACTAACGACTTCGTAGTTTCTCGCCTTCAGGCCGTCGCACAAATGGTCCGTCAGTTCTTCCAGGTAGTTTGCGATGTGCTGAACTCCAAGCTGGCTGAGAAGCTCGAGGCTGGTCTTAAAGCCATAAAACAGAGATGCGGGGCCTGTACCCGTTTCCCATGCGAGCGCGCCGCGTTTCCAACCCTGCTCGAAGTTGAGGTAGTCATCCGGATCGGGAACACTGACCCATCCCACGAGCGTCGGCTGAACTCTCTCCCGCGCGCGATCGGAAAGATAAAGGTAGCCGACTCCCTCCGGGCTCAATAACCATTTGTGACCGCCGCCGGCAGCGACGTCGATCAACTCCGCGTCGACGTCCACCGGAATCACGCCGAGCGCCTGAATTGCGTCCACGACGAATAACGCGTCATGCTGCCGAGCGAGGCGTCCGAGTCGTTCGAGATCGGACCGAAATCCGGAGGCGTACTGCACGTGGCTGATTGCGATCACGCGCGTGCGGCTGTCGACAAGGCCCTCGAACTCCGCCGGATCGATGCGGCCGCCGCGTTCTTCGCACATGCGCACCTCGACGCCGAATGCATCACGCAGCCGAAGCCACGGGTAAATGTTGGAAGGAAACTCACGACTGAAGGTGACGATGTTATCGCCGGATTTCCATGTGAGACCGTTGGCGACTGTCGAAAGCGCATCGGAAGTGTTTCGTACGAATGCGACTTGTTTGGGACGCGCGCCGAGCAGATTCGCGAGTAGCTGGCGCGCTTGTTCTTTCATCGCCAGCCAACTGCGATAGTTAGCGGAGCCGTTTTCGTTGACGTCTTTGAGCTGAGACTCGACAGCGCGGATCGCGGTTACCGGCGGCGGTGAGATGGCGGCGTGATTGAAGTAGATCGCGCGCTCGGTGATGGGAAACAAAGAGCGCACTTCCGATGTTCCACAACGCATCTCTGCACACGGGTCAATCATGTAGATCTTCTAGAACCGGCTTTCTCAACGAGAATGACGCGGTAACTTCCCCAACCACGTCTCCACGCCGGTTCAGCACCGGAAAGAATGCATACCGCGACACAGCATCGAGCGATGAGTCCACCAGCACTCCGAGTTGGCGCAACACTTCAATGACGACCGTCGGGCGCGCACGCTTGTCATCTCCGTCCTCAATCTTAATCGCGACGCCTAGACCTTTCGGCCACTCTTCACACGGACTAATCCCGGCGCCGTAAACACCCTCGGCGCCGACCTTCGAGATCACGCGTCCGGGAGTCGCTCGCATGATTTCCGTGTCGAGCCGGTCCGAAGTGCCGCCGATTACTTCCGGATACGCATTCATTACACGAACAATTCGTGCGCAAGCGTCGCGCGTCGTCTTATCAAAACTCGGCGGCGGAGACACCAAGCGCGCAAACGCCAGCGCCATCGCCCTCATCGTGATGCCGAAGATTGGAGCGCCGCAACCGTCGATCGCAACAGCGATATCTGTCAGAGCAACGCCTGAGAACTGTGCGATCGTTTCAGCGATCAGCTTTTGTGCGGGGTTTTCAGGACTGTCGTAGTTTTCCGTCGGAGCGCCGAGATGTTTTGCGACTGCGAGCATTCCGATGTGCTTGCCGGAACAGTTGTTTTGCAGCACGTTCGGCGACAAGCCTTGCAAACGCAGTTTGCCGGCCACCTCGAGGCTGTACGGCTCGTGCACGCCGCACTTCAGTGTCTCGGGTCCAAGACCGATCTTCTCCAACATCGACGCGGCGAGTTCGGTATGAATCGGTTCGCCGTTGTGTGAAGCGCACGCAAGCGCGACTTCACGGTCGCTGAAGCCGAATCGATCCGCGGCTCCGGAAACAAGCAGCGGCAACGCCTGAAAAGGCTTTGCCGACGACCTGGGAAACGTGACGTTCTCGGGCGCGCCAGCGTAAGCGACGATGTTTCCGTCAGGTTCTACCACGACGATGTGGCCACGATGTCGGGATTCGGTGATGGCTCCTCGTTTAACTTTAACGAGTGGCTCTGCGATTGGGATCTGGGATGAAGACATTTGACCGCATCTTGCCACAAAGAAGCACAAAAAGCAGCCGCAGATTTACGCAGATGCACGCTGATCTGATTTTGCCTGATCAGCGTGCATCTGCGTAAACTGCGGCTAAAAATGTGGGCTACTTTTTGCGGCGGCCGCCGAAACTCAACACTGTCAACTTCACGGTACGTCTTCCGAAGCGCATCGCTTCGCGAGCAGTCGGCGTCCAGATATCAATGCGACGACCGCGCACCATGCTGCCAGTGTCAGCGACGAGATACTCGCCACTGTACGCGCCCGCATCGATGCGAACTCGCGATCCCAGCGGTAAGTGCCTTGGATCCGCGGCGATCAAACCTTTGGAAACCATTCGCCCACTCGCCGTGCGTCCACGCAAACTGTAAGCAGTGGCGACGTAAGACGCCGGACGTACAACGTAGGCTTCTTCAGCGGCGAGCTTGTCGCCCAGATTACCTGTTGAAGTAATGTCGAGTGTGACTGGATTAGAAGCTTCGGCGATCGATTTTTGCTGTTGGGTTTGAAAAGAAAGAGTTTCCGCCGAGCTGGGGGTGGCAGGAAGGATCAAAGAACTCGTCAGAAGCGCGGCACCGATTAGCGCACTTCCGCTAAAGATAGAATTAACTTTCAATTCGGGTCTCCTGTCCGATGTTTTTCTTACTCTTCAGCGTCCTGCGCGAGTCCGTTCTTTCCTATGACTCGTCCCCTGGCTCTAGGAGTCTGATTAAAGTCAGCCGAGGTTGGGGGCTTGCATCCTTGATGCGGTGCGCTGAAGCGTCTGATTTAGATAAAGCGAAAAGCGACCCTTACTTCCAGCAAATTGTCGCGATTCGCTTTGACCCTAGCACACGGTTTCAAAATCTTTCAACCGTGACACGGGCGTGATTTATGTGAAGAAACTAACAACGACGCTGTTAATTGGTGAAATATTGAAAGTTAGAAAAAATCGATACAGTCACATCGACAGAAGTTTTTTGGGCCGAAAATCAGAGTTTGAGGAAGTTTTCGACGATGTGGCGACCTTCGGGATGCTCGTCGTCAAACAACTCAGGATGGAACTGGACGCCGTAAACGCGCCTGCCCTTCTCCTGCATCGCCTGGATCTTGCACGTCTCGTTTGTCGCCGTCTGGCGGAAACCATCAGGCAGTTCTTTCACTTCGTCACAGTGGTTGTGCCAGACCGTTAGCTGTGACGGTAATCCTTTGAAGAGACCGTCGCCCGTGTTCTCGATTGGTAAGAATCCGCGCTCGCGCTTCGCGCCGTTGTAGCCCTCGCCGGGTTCGAGTCGTCGCATGAGTCCGACGTCCGCGCCGTACGCGAGTGCGATCTGCTGATGGCCGCCACACACGCCGAGGATCGGTTGGCTCGCGTGTTTGATGACGTCGAAAACTCCAGCCAGCGACTCAGGCGAGTACTTGTCCCACGGATGACTCTGCCCGCTGAGAATGATGTGCGAGGGACGCAGGCTGCGGACTCGTTCGAGCGAGACGCTGTGAAACGGTTCGGTGAGGATCTCCAGGCCGGGAATCAATCGGCCCAGCACCGCGCGTAGCTCGCGAGGGCTGGTGCCTTGTCCATCGATTGTGTTGTCGACCAGGTAAACGAGCAAGGTTACTTCAAACTATAAAGCTTCCCGTTGAAAGCCCCGATGTAAATTCGACCGTCGAGAATCGCCGGCGTCGCGTTGATATTATCACCAATCTTCAGTTCGCTGATCCCTCGTCCGTCGTCCGCCGAAATCGAATGAAGCCAGCCGGCTTTGTCGCCGAACACGAGGCGCCCGTCAACCAAAGGCGACGTACCCCAGATCGCGGCGCGTGCGCGATATCGCCAAACGACTTCGCCCGTGTCAGCCGCGAGGCAGTAGAGATAACCGTTACTCGAACCGATGTGCACTCTGCCGTTCGCGACGATCGGGCTGGCCCAAAAGCCACTCTTCTCTTTGCCCTTTCCACCCAGGGCCTGGTACTTCCAGACAAGCTCGCCGTTGCCCTGCCGGAAACAGTAGACGTAGCCGTTCTCCGCTGCGGTGTAAACGAAGCCGTTGCTGACTGCCGGCGTTGAATCGGAGTCGGCGCCGATGCGCGCCTTCCAAACAGTTGAGCCGTCCGCGAGGTTGAGACAGTAGAGATCGCCTTGTTCGGTGCCGATGTAGGCGCGGCCATCGTCAACCGAGAAGCTGCCTTCCATCGATCCGAGGCGTTCGGTTTTGTAAATCAGCGAGCCGTCCTCGAGGTTGAGACTGTAGAAGAACCCATCCTCGCCGCCGAAATAAACCCGGCCGTCGAGCACCGCTGCCGAGCAGTCGACTTCAAAACCGGTCTTGAACTTCCAGAGGAGCGATCCGTTGCGTGCGTCGATGCAGTAGATGTAGTGATCGAGACCGCTGGCAATCAGGCGGTTACCGGCGATCGTCGGCGTAGCTTTGAGACTGTCGGCGGTCTTGTAACTCCAAACCAGGCTGCCGTCGTGCTTGTTGAGACAGTAGAGAATGCCGTCAGCGGATCCGAAATAGACGTGATTCTCGTCGACCGATGGTTGGCCGGGCCAGCTCGAGCCGCCCCACGGGTCTTTGTGCAGGCGTCCGGTTGTCCACTTCGTTTCAAACTCCCAGGCAACTTGGAGAGGTCCATCCGACCACGGCCCGGTGCCGTAGAAACTGCGGGACGCATTTCCCAGCCACATCGGAACGGAGCTTGGAGGCTTTGGTGGTGGTTGCGGTTTCGCAGCGGTCTCAGTGAGCACTTTCCCGCCACACGCGGAAAGGAACAGGAGGACTAAAATAAGGGGGAGGGTTTTTAGCATGCAAATCGTCGTAAAATCTTGTCAATCCTGTCAGAGGCCCTGCAGCCACTCGCCGGAATAGACTACTTCAGCCGTTCCCGTAATCACAACCTGATCATCGTCGCGCCAGTTGATCTTCACTTCGCCGCCCTCCATCACCACGCGCACATCGCGGTCGGCCTTCTCGTTAATCATCGCCGCAACCGCACCCGCGCACGAGCACGTCCCCGAAGCTGTCGTCTCCCCAACACCACGTTCCCAGATCCGCAACTCAATCAAGTCCCTTTCAACGACACGCACGAACACGACATTCGTGCGATCCGGAAACTGCGGATGCACCTCAATCGCTTTCCCGAGCTTTCGCCAGTTCAGCGCGTCAAAGTCGTCGACGAAGATGCAGCAGTTCGGGTTCCCCATCTGCATCGCGGTGATCGGAACAGGCTGACCATCAACCGGCAACGGATAACGGATCACTTTATCGAGTGACGGCCGGATCGACATCGGTATCGATTCGCTATCGAACTTCGGCTGGCCCAACTCTGATTCGAACAAGAACTCGCCCGGCGCTGGTCGGCCGCGGAGGAAGTATCGCTTCAATCCGGTTCGCGTGCTCAGTCGCAGCTCATCCTTCGTCCACAGACCGCGGTAGTATAGACACGCAACTGCACATCGAGTCCCATTGCCTGAAAGTCCGGCTTCACTACCATCCGGATTGAAGATGCGACAATTGAAATCCGCATCCTCACCATCAGCCTTCGCAATGATCGCAATACCGTCGCCACCCGCACCGTAATGCCGGTTGCAAATGCGCCGCGCAAACTCACCGACATCATGGACCTCTCGGAGCTGCTCCGACTCGATTACAAGATAATCATTTCCCAACCCATGAAACTTGGTGAATCGTGATCCCATCGTGTTAATCCGTGGCTTTACCTGTAAACGACGCGAGCAACACCGCGATCGGATCGATGCACATTATTCGCGGCTCAACGTCGCGCGGATAGTTGTTGACCATAATCGAGAACGCGAGCTTCTCGCCGGCCGCAGTCGTGAGATAACCGCCGAGACTCGCCGCCGAACTTAGCGAACCCGTCTTCGCCCGCACGTTGTTCTCCGCGGGCGTGCCCTTGAATCTATTCCGCAGCGTGCCGTCAACGCCGCCAATCGGCAACGCTTCACGAAAAACAGCGGCGTAACGATGCTTGCTCATAAACGTCAACAACTGCACCGACGCCTCAGCGGTGATCATGTCGTTGCGCGAAAGACCGGAGCCGTCGTCGAGCACGAGCGCTTCGGGCCTGATGCCCACTGTCTTCAAAAACGATTTCACTGATTCCAGACCAAGCTCTTCGGAAGTTTGAGCAAGCACGGAGGTCGTCGCGGTTGCTGGCGGCGGCGTCGCTTTCCCGAGCGTTCGCAGGATCAGTTCGGTGTATAGATTCTGACTCGGTTTCAACGTCTGCGCCGCGATGACGCTGAACGGCGGCGATTGCAGGCTCGCGATCTCGTTCTGAAATGGAGTGCTGGTCCCGGCGATCGCGACTCGTGTGATCATCGGCGGTTGACTGACTTCACCCGTCGTCCGCGACTTACCCGTGATCACGACTCCCTTCTGCGCCAGCGACGTGCGCAGCAAGTAGACGAAGAGCATCGCCGGATGCGAAATGCCGATGCCGCCGGTGTAGCCTCTGTCTTCAAGCGGGATGGTGCCCGTAATCGTGATCGTGTTTTCACCTAAGCCCCGGTGAATGTTGATTTCTCGCCGCAAACCTTTCGCCGACGTTACGACTTTGTTGACCACCGTCAGCAGTGGATCGGGCGGACCGGTGGTTATGAGCGCGAGTTGGCCCACAGCCGCTCCGGGTTTGATGAAAAGATCGAGTGCGTTATCGTTGACGGTAAGCGGTGTGATTTCCGCGCCGTAATACCAGGTCAGGTCTTCCCAGTTCCAACCGGCCCCGTACTTTGGGCCGATGAAGTAAGTCTCATCGCCGACGAGATCGCCTTCAACACGCTTCACGCCCGCGGCTGCGATGCGCGTAGCGAGATCGTCGATGGCTTTGAAGTAGTCGCCGTTGTTGAAGCGAGCAGCGATAGAGGGATCGCCGCGGCCATAGATCGTCAAGTTGCCATGCACGACGCCGTAAGCATCCGGCGGGGCTGCGTAAACGGAAGTTAAAAACCGGTAGTCCGGAGACAAACGATCGAGCGCGGTCGCAACGGTGTAGAGCTTCATGTTTGAAGCGGGTCGCAGGAGTTTTGCGGCGTTCTCTTCAAACAAAACTCGACCGTTATCAAGTGACACCACCTTGATCCCGATCATCGCCGATGACAGTTCCGGTTTCGCGAGCACTTCGGAAATCTTCGATCGCAACTCCGGGAGTGTTCGCGGCGGAATCGTTTGTTGCTGCGCAACCGCAGACGAAATGGAGAACAGCAGGAGATAGGCCAGCAGCGAAATTCTTCGTTTGTACATAATCTCTACCGAAACCGTAACCACGGATAACGCGGATCAAAAAACCGGATTTAAATCCCGATTTCGAATCCGCGTCATCCGCGGTTAACTTTTTCCATCAATTCAATGAACCGCGGATCCCCGCGCAACGACGCCCAATTCGGATCGCTCTCGAAACACGGCCGGTTCGCATTACCCAGCGAGATCGAACGCTCGAGCCATTCAAACGCATCGCCTTGCAATCCCTCGAGCGCGTAAACCGACGCGATCGAATAGCTGATGTCTGCATCGACCTCACCGTTTCGCTTCACATCAGGAGTTAGTTGCGCGATCGCCTCATCGTGCTTGCCCTGCGCACTCAGAAACATCGCCATGAACGGCCGGATGCCGTGCATCTCCGGATGCTTCTCCACCACGTCTCTCATCAACTCAGCCGCTTCATCCGTCCGGCCCGTGTAATACAAAGCGAGCGCGCGAAAAGTTCTCACCAACGGATTGTCAGGCTCACCGGCGTTGTCGAGCTGGCGGAATGTCTCGTCGAAGTGGCCCATGTACATGTGGACGAGTGCACGGCTGTAACTCGCCACGACGTGCGCCGCCGGATCGAGACGCACCAAACGATCGTAACTGCGCAGCGCCCGTCCATACTCACCGTCCAAACGATGTAGCAACGCCTTGACGAAGTGGACCACCGGCTCATCGGGCGCTTCGTGCCGCGCGCGGTTGACCTCGTCGCGTGCCTTCTGCTTTTCGCCGCGCCAAAGGTACACGAACACCATCAGCATGCGCGCTTCGAAAAGATTCGGATCCAGGGCGAGGGCTTTCGTGAAAGCAACCTCGGCGCGCTCGTAATCTTCCGATCCACCAAATCCTTTGAAGACGCGATTCACGTAACACGCGCCCAGCCCGTCATGTGCGAGGGCGAAGTTTGGATCGAGTTGGATGGCACGTTCAAAGTGCGCGATCGCTTCGTCGCAATCATCCGGCGACAGCGTGCGGAAGATGAAACGCGCAAACAGGTCGCGACCTCGCAGGTACTGCTCGTACGCCGCGGGATTTTGCGTCGTCGCTTTGGCGATCCCGACTTGCTCGGCGGGACTCAGCTCGAGGCGCAAGCCTTCGACGATTCGTTGTGCAATCGTGTCCTGCAGCGCAATGATGTCTGACGCGGCGGTGTCGATGCGATCGCTCCACAACAACTCGCCCGAAGCAACGTCGATCAGTTGCGCCGTCACGCGAAAGCGTTCACCCGCGGTTATGAAGCCCGCGGTCAACACCGCACTGACCTTCAACTCCTCGCCAATCTCGCGCGGATCTCTTTGCTGGCCCTGGTATCTCGCAATCACGGACGAGGGTCGCACGACGAGCGATCGCACGCGCGCGAGTTCGGTAATGACGGCATCGGCGAGTGAGAACTCGTAAAAAGTCGAAGCGGGATCGTTGCTCAGGTTTCGGAAACAGAGGATCGCGAGGCTCTTCTTCTCCTGGTCGGCGACGGTCGTGAACGGTGTTTCGTGGATGCCTTGTTTGGAAGCGGTGCTGAGGTTTGGCGAAGTCGTGGGTGAGTCTGTTCGCGTGATCGACTTCAGCCAGCGGACCGCGCGCGTAACGGGGCTCGCTCCCGATAAATGCCGCGGCGGTTCCGGAGTGACGCTCTGATACGGCGCGCTGCTCGCGTCGATTTCCTGAAGCACTTGCCGCAGCTCGTTGCGGAAGTCGTCCATGTTTTGAAAACGATCTTTCGGCTCTTTTGCGAGCGCGCGATCGACGATCTGCTGCAAGCGCGGCGGGATGGCGCCGGAACGCAACTCGGAAATCGGTCGCGCCGGATCGTGCAGCACTGCATGGCGCACGTCGATCGTCGTCTTACCGCGAAACGGCCACGTGCCTGTCAGCATTTCATAAAGCAACACGCCGAGAGAAAAAATGTCCGCGCGTTTGTCGACGCGATCGCCGCGCGCCTGTTCCGGCGCGGCGTAGGTTGCGGTTCCGTAAGGCACGCCGACCTCGGTGAGCTCGGTGCGATGAATGCCGGTCGTCACGGCTTCCGTGTCGTCCAGCAGTTTGGCGAGGCCGAAGTCGAGCACCTTCACCTGGCCCGAGGCGGTGACCATCACGTTGCCCGACTTGATATCGCGATGAATGATGCCGCGACTGTGCGCTGCCGCGAGTGCGTCGGCGACTTGTAAACCGATCAACACCGCAGTCTTAAGTTCCAGTGGACGGCCGGCGACAAGCTGCCGAACGTTCTTACCTTCGACAAACTGCATCGCGATGAAATGAACTCCGTCCACTTCGTCTAGATCGTAGATGGTGCAGATGTTTGGATGGTCCAACGATGAGGCGAGACGCGCTTCGCGTTCGAATCGTTTGAGGTTTGCTTCCTTCGCGCTGAGCTCCGGCGGTATGACCTTGATGACGACGGGCCGGCCAAGCTTGACGTCGATCGCTTTGTAGACCGCGCCTTGTCCGCCCACGCCGAGCTTGTCCGTGATGCGATAATTGCGGAGCGTTCTTCCTAACATGGGAAATTAGCCGCGGATTAACGCGGATGAACACAGATCTGACTTTTTCTGATTTGCGTCATCTGCGTTCATCTGCGGCAAAACTATCTAACAACTCGTTTGCGCTCACCGTTGCTGTCCCGACTTTCCCGACGACCATGCCCGCAGCGTGGTTGGCGAGCGAAGCGGCCTCGAGCATCGTTGCGCCCGAGGCCAGTGCGCCGGCAAGAGCTGCGATCACAGTGTCGCCTGCGCCCGTGACGTCATAAACTTCGCGCGCCGCCGTCTCGACGTAAACGGGTTCACCATCAGCGCCCAGCAGCATCATTCCACGATCGCCACGTGTGATCAG
>JBKPPH010000373.1:0-5288 GCA_046733535.1 Acidobacteriota bacterium | reverse complement strand
TGATCCGAAGACGGGCCGCGTCATGAGCTTCCTCATCTACCACGCCGGCGTCACCCTGGGAACGGAGAACAGCAAGTTTAAGGAAGTGGAAGGCGTGCTTGTTCCCTTTGCTTTCTCACAGAAGTTCGAGATGCCGATGGGCGCCTTCTTCGCGGAATTCAGCGTGAAGGAAGTAAAACTCAACCAGCAACTACCAGAGGACGCGTTCGCAATTCCGCGGTAGTTGTACAAACTAATCGACTTCACGCGGTTCCGTGAGCAGTTTGACGCCGTCCAGAATCTGGCGAAGGCGCTTTTGAGATACTCTTCCGATATGTTCACTCAACTGGCTCTTATCCACCGTGAAGATTTGGGAAACCACTACGACGCTTTGCTTCGGCAAACCGCCCTCGTCCGATTCCAGCAGCACATTGCCCGGCGCCGCAGCTCGGCCTAAGTTTGAAGTCAACGCGCACACAATCACCGTGTTGATCCGACTCTGATTGAAGACATTGTTCTGAATGATGACGTGTGGGTGACGATATCCCGGAGCAGAGCCAATCGGCTCATCGAGATCAATCCAGAAAATATCGCCCTGATTGATTACCATTCGCCTTCAACAACCTTGCGATGTAAACGCCGGGTTTTGTGAAGGCGTTTTTGTTCACTGGCATCGCCTGGCTCTCGATACGCCTGGTTGATTCGTTCGAGCAACTGCCGATTCTGATGTCGCCGTACGTACTCTTCCAAAGCCAGGACAAACAAGCGACTACGCGATACTTTCATCTCGTGGGCGAGAGTATCAACTTGCTCAAAAAGAGATTCTTGCAGCGAAATCGCGGTCTTTATGTGTGCCATTGTGGTTATACCCCTGGTCGAAGCAAAGTATAACCATTGGCCGTACCGCCGTCAAATTGCGACCGGAACGCAGCTACACGCTCATGATCTCTTGTTCTTTGGTCTTTGTTAGGTCGTCGATCTTTGTGATGTAGTTGTTGGTGAGTTTTTGGATCTCGTCGAGGGCGTCGCGTTCGGCGTCTTCGGAGATGAGTTTGTCTTTGAGCATCTTCTTCAACCGATCGTTGCCGTCGCGACGGACGTTGCGAATGGCGGTGCGATGATCTTCGGCAATGTCGTGCACTTGCTTGGCGAGTTGTTTGCGACGCTCTTCTGTTAAAGGTGGAATCGGAATGCGTACCAGCTTGCCGTCGTTCGAGGGATTAAGACCGAGATCCGCAGCGCGTATCGCTTTCTCCACGGCCCCGATTTGCGTCTGGTCCCACGGCTGCACGGTGAGCATTTGCGGCTCGGGCGCATGCACCGAAGCCATCTGGCTCAACGGTGTGATCGTGCCGTAGTAGTCGACCATCACAGTGTCGAGGAGACTCACGGCGGCGCGACCAGTGCGGACGGTCGCAAGCTTGCGCCTGAAGTCTTCAATGACGGTTTCCATTCGGGGTTTCGTTTCCTTGATTACGTCCTTTTCACTCATCTCGCTGAACTCCGCTTAAGTGATTCGTCAACCAACCTTGGTGCCGACGCCGCGCTCACCTGTGACCACGCGTTTGATGTTTCCCTGCTCGCGCATGTTGAAGACAATGATAGGCAGGTTGTTGTCCATGCACAAAGAGATCGCAGAAGCATCCATCACCCTGAGCTGCTTCTCGAGGACCTGCCGGTACGTGATCTCGTTGAAGAGCTCCGCGGTCTCGTCGGTCATCGGATCGGCGGAATAGATGCCGTCGACTTTCGTCGCCTTCAGAATGATGTCGGCTTTGATCTCCAGCGCGCGCAACGCGGCTGCCGAGTCGGTGGTGAAGTAGGGATTGCCGGTGCCTGCCGCAAAGATAACCACTCGTCCCTTTTCCAGATGCCTGATCGCTCGACGACGAATGAACGGTTCAGCCAACTGCGGTATGTCAATGGCCGACATGACCCGCGTGTGGACCTCGACGTTTTCGAGCGCGTCCTGCAACACGACCGCGTTCATTACAGTCGCCAGCATGCCGATGTAGTCGGCGGACGAGCGGTCCATGTTGCCGGCGCTCTTGGATACGCCGCGAAAGATGTTGCCACCACCGACGACGACAGCGACCTGCACACCTGCCTGATGGACCGCTTTCAGTTCTTCGGCAACACTGCGAGCGACGTTGACGTCGATGCCGTAATTCTGCTCACCCATCAACGCTTCGCCTGAAATCTTCAGGAGAACGCGGCGATAAGCGAGACTGGATTTATCGATCTGGGCTGCCATCAATCTTTATCACGCAAAGACGCAACGAGGAGCGAGCTCTTACTCGAGCATCGAAGCGACTTCGCTGCCGAAATCTTCAGCACGGCGTTCGAGTCCTTCGCCCATCTTGTAGCGCGTGAATCTTCGTACCGCGATTCGCTCGCCGGTCTTGGAAACCTTCTCAGTCACCAACTCACCGACAGTCTTCTCCGGCGCTTTCACGAACGGTTGATCGACGAGGACAGTCTCTTCATAAAACTTATTGATTCGACCATCGACGATTTTCTCGATCACCTGTTCAGGTTTGTTTGCGTTCTTGGGCTCGTTCTTGGCCTGCGCTCGCGCGATCTCACGCTCTTTGTCAATCACGTTCGCCGGCACTTCTTCACGCGAAACGTAGCGCGGCTCAGCCGCCGCAATGTGCATCGCGATATCTTTCACCAGTTGCTGAAACTCCTCGCCGCGCGCGACGAAATCTGTTTCGCAGTTCAACTCGACGAGCACGCCGACTTTTCCACCCATGTGAATGTAGGAACCAACGATTCCTTCCGCCGCGATTCGACCTTCGCGTTTCTTCGCGGACGCCAAACCACGCTCGCGCAGAATGTCTACGGCCTTGTCTTCGTTCCCCTGTGCTTCGACGAGCGCGTTTTTGCACTCCATCATTCCGGCCCCGGTTTTTTCGCGGAGCTGCTTTACCGCCGCTGCTGTAATTTCAGGCATGATTACAAATTTCTCCGAGTACTAGATTTGTCTTCAATGAAAAACGCAGCCCGGCGGCTGGTCCGCTTGAAGGCTGCGCTCACCGATGAGTAAGAATATCGCTTAGCTCGCCGCCACGACAGATTCCGTGCTTTCATCGGGCGCGTTTGCAGTTTCCGCGGCACCTGCGTCCGGTGATGTCATGGATTCGGATTGCGCCTCCCCGCCACCGAGACGGCCACGATCCTCGTCGTCTTCAGATGCAAGCTCGGCCGCAGCGCGTTCACCTGCCGCGCCCTCATCTGCAGCAGCTCCGCCTTCACCTGAATCTTCCGACGGTACGGGCGGAACGACGCCGCCTTCAGTGGCGATCTGATTACCCTCGACGATCGCATCTGCGATTCGGGAAGCGAACAGTCGCACGGCGCGCAGGGCGTCGTCATTTCCCGGTATGACGTAATCGATGCCTTCCGGAGAACAATTTGTATCGACGACTGCAACGATCGGAATGCCGAGACGATTAGCTTCCGCGACTGCGATCTCTTCCTTCTTGACGTCGATGATGAAGATCGCATCCGGCAGACGCGTCATCGACTTGATGCCGGAAAGGTTTTTGTTCAGGCTCTCGCGTTCGCGATCGAGTTTGATGCGCTCTTTCTTCGTCAGTTTCTCGTAACGACCGTCAGTCTGCATGCTCTCGAGATCCTTCAGTCGCTTGATCGACTTCTGGACCGTTTGAAAGTTGGTGAGCAGACCGCCGAGCCATCTTTGATTGACGAAGTACTGTCCGCACTTCTCCGACTCCTCGCGAATCGCATCCTGCGCTTGTCGCTTGGTGCCGACAAAAAGGACCGTCTTGCCTTTGTCTTCTGCAATGAGATTGGTGACGAAAGCGATTGCTTCACGAAACATCCGCTGCGTCTTTTGCAGGTCGATGATGTAAATGCCATTGCGCTCGCCAAAGATGTACTCCTTCATCTTTGGGTTCCAGCGCCTTACCTGGTGACCGAAGTGAACGCCGGCCTCCAGCAGCTCTTTCATGGTAACCGAAACCAAACTAAGTCTCCTTCTCGCTAATTGGTTTAATGTACTCGCCGCAGCCTATCGACTCTCTAGCGTTAAGCAACCAATCGTGCTACGGCAATGGATTGAAAGTATTGTCGATTGCCGATTTCCAATTTGAACAATTAGCCAACATTTCAAATCGGCAATCGGCAATTGGAAATTGGCAATGTTGTTATCTCTTCGAAAACTGGAATCGTTTTCGAGCGCCCTTTTGTCCGTACTTCTTGCGTTCCTTGATACGAGGATCGCGCGTCACCAGACCCGCATGCTTGAGCGCGGGACGAAGGTCGGCATTGAATTCGAGCAGCGCTCGCGTGATGCCGTGTCTGATCGCTCCTGCCTGGCCCGCAGGACCACCGCCGGTGACGTTGATGACGAGGTCAAACTTGTTCGTTGTTTCCGTCAGTTGCAGTGGCTGACGAATGATCATTCTCAAAGTCTCGTTGGGGAAGTAGCGGTCGAACGGTTTGTGGTTGACCTTAACTTCGCCCGCGCCGGGCCGCAGATAAACTCGGGCCGTTGCCGATTTGCGCCGCCCCGTTCCGTAATACTGAATTTCAGCCACAGTAATCTTTCCTCTATCTTCCACTAAGCTTGTTTTGAATTGGTTGTGTGAGTCAGGTCGAAGGCTTGCGGGCGCTGGGCTGAGTGCGGGTGCTCGGCATCGGCGTAAACTTTGAGCTTCTTCGCCATCGCCCTGCCGAGTTTCGTCTTCGGCAGCATGCCCTTGACGGCGAGCTCGATAACTCGCTCGGGGCGCTTGGCGATCATCTCCTTTGCGGTGGTCTCTCTTAGACCTCCCGGATACCGCGTATGATGACGATAAAGTTTCTGCTCAACCTTGTTTCCCTTCAACACGGCTTTCCGTGCATTGATCACAACGACGTGATCGCCGGTATCGAGAAACGGGGTCCACTGCGGACTGCGCTTGCCTGTCAGTATTGACGCAACTTCAGAAGCCAGATGCCCGACGGTCTGACCGCTCGCATCTACCACGTACCATTTTCGTCTTCCAGCGAGTTCCTTTCCGCTGGGGAAGTATGTCGACATAGTTAACTATCTCTATTTTCAGCGAGTAAAACGCGAACGGCTAGAATACCGAAGCGCCAAAAAGATTGTCAACCCGCGACGGCCCTAAAGGGTTGACATAAAAAGGCCCCTCGGGATACCGAAGGGCCTTGAGTGTAAGTTAGCACAAACCGTTACGGCTTGTCTGGAGTCTTCGGCTTGTCGCCTTCGTTTTTCTTGAGCTTCGGCGGCGCGGACTCGGTCGGCTTCTGTTCGCCTTCCGGAGTCGTGGTCGAGTCGT
>JBKPPH010000372.1:0-5154 GCA_046733535.1 Acidobacteriota bacterium | reverse complement strand
TATGGCGATGAAAAGCGTCGGGAACAGGAACAACGCAAGCGGGATCAAAAGTTTGACCGCCGCTTTTTGCGCTTCCTGTTCGGCCCGTTGGCGTCGTTTCGTTCGCAGTGAATCTGAGAACACGCGCAGGCCTTTTGCGATCGAGGTACCGAATTTGTCCGTCTGAATCAGCATGGCGACGAGACTGCGAAGATCGTCGACACCGGTTCGTTCAGCGAGGTTGCGCAACGCTTCATCGCGCTCGCGTCCTACGCGAATTTCAAGGTTCGCCAGTTCGAACTCGATCGCGATGGCTGAGTGGACCTCTTTCAACTCGCTGGAGACTTTCATCATCGCAGCATTCAAGCCGAGACCGGCTTCAACAGAGATGACCATCAGGTCGAGCGCGTCGGCGAGTCCCCAGCGCAGATCTCTCTGGCGGTTCCGAGTGATTCTTCCCAGAACATAACGCGGCAGGAAAAAACCACTTACGAAAGCAAGGATGATGTAAACAAGCGCGCTCCCAAGCGGACGTGCGAGCAACGCGCAAACACCAGCGACGGCCAGAGGAAATCCAGCCATCGTGGAGAGATGAATCGCGCGATAGATGATCGGTGCTTCCGGCGAACGAAAACCCGCGTGCATCAGTTGCTTTTGCAGCTTTCGCGCTTCGGTTGCAGACGGAGGAACGAGTTTATTCAGCGGTGACGCGAGGCGCTCCGCGATATCAGTGACCGGCCGTTCATCAGGCACGAGAGCTGATTGCACGGTTTGCTGTGCACCGCCGTCCTGGTTACCCATCCTGCGCAATCTTTCGGTGGCTGCACTCTGCGGCTTGTACAGCAACCAGTAAACACCCAGCATTGCGAGCGAGATGCAAACGAAAGTAGAGAGAGCGATGATGATTATCATGATTGGGTGCCGGCCCTTGTAATCTGTGTAATCTGCGGACTAGATCTTGATGTTCAGTATCTTTCTAACAATCAACATGCCCGTGATCTGCATGGTTATCGCAGCCGCGATCAGATAATGACCGCGCTGATCCTTCCAGAGCACGCTCATGTATTCGGGATTCATCACCGTCACTGCTACCGCCACAAAGATTGGTAACCCGCAGAGCAGCCACGCAGACATGCGCGAGCTCGTCGTCAACGTCTTCAAGTCGCCCATGATGCGGAAGCGTTCACGAATCGTGTAGGCCACTTTCTCGAGGATCTCGGCGAGGTTGCCACCCGTCTCGCGTTGAATCAGGATCGCGGTCACACACATCTTCAGATCCAGCAACGGCATTCGCTGCGTCAGGTTGTCGAGGGCGAGCTTCACGGAAAGACCGAGGTTCTGTTCTTCATAAGCCTTGCGAAACTCAGTCGCGATCGGCTCCGGCATCTCCATGGAAACCATGTGCAAAGCTTCGGAGAAAGCGTGGCCCGCGCTGAGTGCACGGCTAATCAGATCAAGCGCGTCCGGAAGGTTTTCGAGAAACGCGTTGAAACGTTTCTTTCGTTTCCACCACACATGCACCAGCGGCAACGATGCACAGGCGATTCCCGCGAGCGCTATTAACGGAATGAAGATCGTCAGCACTGAAGCAGCCAAGGCCCCAAGCATTCCCGCCATGAACGAAAACATCAGCAGGCGTGAAGGCGTGATGTGTAGATCCGCCTGATCCAACATCCGCTTCAAATGCAGTGCAGCCTGAATGCTGATCAGCGTGCGATTGATTACGGGGATCTCGCTCATCAGCTCGTTGCGAGCGAGCACTACATCGATGTCTTCGGTATGTGCCGAATGCATCAACGCCTCGGAGAGTCGTTTTTGCAGGCGAGCACGCTTCTGATCTGTGCTATGCGTTGCGTACAGGTAGGCGCCCAGCACCAGGAACAAAGCAAATACGAATACGAGAAACGATATGATCATTTCTACATCTCCTCGAAGAAGACGCGCGGCAACTGGAGGCCGGACTGTTTCAACCGTTCCGCGAACCGCGGGCGAATTCCTGTCGGACGGAAGCGTCCAAGCACCTTGCCCTGCGCATCGACCCCGGTCCTCTCGTATTGGAAGATCTCCTGCATGGTGATCGTTTCGCCTTCCATGCCGGTGATCTCAGAAATTGAAGTGACGCGTCGTGAACCGTCAGACATGCGCGCAACCTGGACCACCAGATTCAGTGCGGACGCCACCTGTTGGCGCATCGCACGATCCGACAGGCGCATGCCGGTCATCTGGATCATTGTTTCCAGTCGCGACAGAGCATCGCGTGGAGTGTTCGCGTGTACGGTTGTCAAACTTCCGTCGTGGCCGGTGTTCATGGCCTGAAGCATGTCGATAGCTTCACCACCGCGGACCTCGCCGATCACGATGCGATCGGGGCGCATACGTAAAGCGTTACGCACCAGATCTCTCTGCGTCACTTCGCCACGACCTTCGATATTCGGCGGCCTCGTTTCGAGTCTGACGACGTGCGGCTGTTGAAGCTGAAGTTCCGCCGAGTCTTCGATGGTGACGATGCGTTCGGTCTCCGGAATGAAAGCTGAGAGCGCATTGAGCAATGTCGTTTTACCGGCGCCTGTACCTCCTGAGATCAGGATGTTGAGGCGCGCCGTGACGACCATTTGCAGCATGTCGGCAATGTCTTTGGTGAGTGCGTTGAACTCAACCAACGCCGACATTCTCAAAGGGTCCGAGCCAAAACGGCGAATCGAAAGAACCGGCCCGTCGATCGAAAGCGGCGGAATGATGGCGTTGACGCGCGAACCGTCTTGCAGGCGCGCGTCGACCATCGGCGACGATTCGTCGATGCGGCGTCCAACTGACGAAACGATGCGCTCGATCACGCGCATCAAGTGCTCGTCGTCTTTGAATCGCACGTTCGTTGCTTCGATCTTGCCGCGACGCTCGATATAGATCGTGTGGTGCGAGTTGACCAGAATGTCGGAAATGGTGGGATCGGCGAGCAAGGGCTCGAGTGGTCCGAGTCCAAACAACTCATGCTGGACGTCGTTGACCAACCGTTCTCGTTCGGAAACCGACAAAGGCACGGCTTCTTGAGCGAGCACGCTCTCCGCTAAACGCGAGACTTCCGCGTGCACCTGTTCCGGAGTAAGAGTTGAAAGTTTGGTCAGATCCATCCGGTTGATGAGCGTCCGGTGCAGACGCGCTTTCATTTCCTGGAAGGATTGCTGGCCAGTGCCGTCCGTGACGGCGCTTCCCGGGGCATTGTTGCCGATTAATCTTTCACGTAGGGCCATGATGTTTTTTCACGCGCGGCAGCTTGCCGCTTGTTAGACCTTTTCCATCGAGGTTTGCAGTTTCAAATTCGGCTGGGCCGACTGCTTCTTGATTAATGCGGCCCAGAAAGGACGGCGCTGCTTCGATTCATCGATTGGCGCGAGACCCAAAGCGATCTGCTGCGCAACGCGACGAATCTCGAGGGCGATCTTCGAGGTGGGTTCAGCCTGGACCAGCGGCGTGCCGAGATTGATCGAGCCCACCGCTGTCTGGTAGTCGCTGGGCACAAAGCCTACGACGGGTTCACCCAGGAATTTTTCAACTTGCCTGAGGTCGAGATCGATCTGCTTGCTCCAGCGATTGACCACGATCCGCACTTTCTTGCGCGGGTAGCCGAGCTTGTCAAAAATCTCGAGCGCCCTTTGCGTGCTGCGAATGGCGGGAATGTCGAGCGTGAGTATCAAGACGATTTCGTCTGACTGATCGAGCGCCGCGAGGGTGATCGAGTCGAACGTGTGCTGCGGATCGAGCACGATGTAGTCGTAGTGCTCGCGAAGTTTTTGCAGCACGTCAAACACATGTTGCGGTTCGATCTCGTCAGCCGAATCGGCCTCGCGCGGAGCAGCCAACAGCGACAAGTTGGTCGAGTGTGGAGTTACCAGACTGTTGATAAGCGTCTCATCCAGCCGGTTGCGTTTCTCAACCATGTCGGCGATCGAATACTTTGGTTCGAGTCCCAAAAACAGTGGCAGATCGCCGGCCTGAAGATTGAGATCGACGAGAATCGTTTTCGAGTTCGTAGCTGCTGCCAGGTTTGTGGCGATGAAAGAAGTGCCGCATCCACCCTTACTGGAAAACACAGCAACCATGCGGCCTTTTTTTGTCGGTGTCTCGACGTGTTTTGTACAAAACTCCGAAACTCGATCCAGCACCGTGCGCAGTTCGTCCGCGCTAATCGGAATGCGCAGGAACTCGCGTGCGCCGGCGCGCAAACTCTTTAAAATCAGATCAGGCGATGCGTCCTGGGCGGCCGAGATAACTGCCGTCCCCGGACATTCAGCGTGCAGCCGTTCAATAAACCTGACTGCCGTATCTGAATTTGGACCAAGCGCGATGATCGCGGCTGCCGGTTTGAGGCGAACTATCTCCTCGTATAACTGGTCCGGGTCGTTGCCGCCCGCGAGAAGTTGAACTCGTCCTTCGGCTGAAACTGCTCTCCGAATTTCTTTAAAGTTATCGAGTCCGGTGCTTAGGACAACTAGTGTGATTGGTTGCGTCATGGTTTTTGGGCCGGCTGTTTACGGGCTCGGATCACGCTTAGGGTATTGCTCCAGCGCATTCACCGGTTAAGGTTGTCGAAGACGCCGGCATCGCGATCTGAGTTGGCAAGAACGGGAGTACAAACTTGAAGTTATAACTGTCGATTTTCACGGTTACCGTTCCCGAGTTCACTGAAAAGTCGTCTGAGTAAGTCACGATCACATTGTCTGTGGTCATGTCAGGCAGGAGCGGTTGCGTTCCACCATCCGGATCGTCGTAAACGACTACATTCTTGACTCCCGGATCGTTCTTCACATGAAGTGCAGCGTAGCGAGCCCCGCGGCGGGCCGCATCTGATAATGCATTGTGGGCCCACAGAGCTCGGCCGAACTCCAGCACTCCGAACACCGCCAGGATGAAGACACTCGCACCGATCGCATACTCGGCGAGAGTTGCGCCCTTTTCATCTCGTTTGAAGGTTTTGATACGAAGCATGGTTTTCACCTCTCAGCTCGCCGCGGCGTTAAGCATGTAGTGCATAGTTATGCTCGGCTTAACAGCCACATTCGTTGATAGCCCGCTGATCTTCGTCAGTTTGCCCAAATCAAATACTGGTTGGTGGTTGTAGTTGATGATGCTGATGGTGACGGTTGTCGGTACGCCAGTGCGAGGCGCCGAGTACGTGCC
>JBKPPH010000371.1:0-34209 GCA_046733535.1 Acidobacteriota bacterium | reverse complement strand
GGGATTCGCGGGATCGAATTGAAACGGGACGAGAATCTCGACCTGATCGTTACTTCCGGGAGGGAATGCAAAGTTTGGCGGCATCACGCCGACAATTGTCGTTGTTGCCGCGTTGACCTGAATCTGTTTGCCGATGATGTCGCTTGCTCCACCAAAGCCTTTTTGCCAGAGACCATGCGAGATGATGGCGACTGATGGTCCACCATTGCGATCTTCCTCTTCAGTGAAGTTGCGGCCGCGTTCCGGTTGCACTCCCAGCACATCAATCAAACTGCGCGTGATAGCGGCTGAGGTGACTCGAAGTGGCTCACTCTCGGTACCGACGTTTCGACCACCCGGCGCCCAGGCGCCGATTGCTTCCCAGGATTTTGCTTCGCGCTGAATGTCGAGCAGTTCGGGAGGTGAGATCCAGAACTTCTGGAGCTTCATCGTGGGAAATTCGCTGTAGACGCGAACGAGTTGGCCCGGTTGCCGGTAGGGCAGCGGCCGTAACAGGACCGAATTGAGAACGCTGAAGATGGCCGAGTTGGCGCCAATGCCGACCGCGAGAGTCAAAATGGCGACGGCGGTAAAGGCCGGGTTCTTTTTCAGCATGCGCAGCGCGTATTTCAGGTCCTGCAGGAACGTTTGCATCACGGGCCTCCGGAAGGTTCTTAAGTTTTAGTGGCAGATCTCACCCAATGAAAGCGGTTTCGCTTGGTTAACACCGCCACGGCAGAAATCTTGGCAAAGATCTCTTTTCTTCAAGATCAGAATGTGTGAGTTGAACGTTCAGGGATAGCCGGGAGTTCCGCCGACAGGAAATCCATGATCATTTCAACACGCGCGCTGGGACATCGACGTCCGGCGACACAGCACGCGCCCGCTCCAGACTGTACTTCGCTAAATCCAGCGGCTGCGCTGCGTTCGTCGCTTGTAAGTAGCTCAGGAGTCGTTCGCGGCGTGCCTTTTCATACGAGTCACCACCCGCAGCGCGGATTAGCGCGCGCAAGTCGCTCTCGATTTCAGCTTTCGTCTCGTTTTTCAGACAGAGGAGCGCCAAACCGGCGAGCGTGAAGCGATCAAAACCTTCGAACAGGAAATCGCGCATTGCGGGACTGTTTCGGAGATGAAACCTGATCGTCTGCTCGACGCCGCGCAAAGGGTACTGCGGGAACGCGGCCGAGTGGATGATCGCCGAAGCAAAGTTGTTCAGAAGCAGTTCCGCCATCGCCTTCACTTCGTCGCGGCTCGCCACATCTCCCTCTGTCCACGCCTTGTTCTCGTAGAAGTAAGGACGCAAGTAAGGCCGCTCGATCAAGATCCTGAGGTGGTCAGAAGTTTCGGTCATCGCCCGCTGCACCAGTTGAATCTGCGGCTGTTGCCTCGAACTCTCCAGCAGGCGTCTGGCGGTTTCAAGCTGCTCTCTCGAGGCGCGTAACTGCCTCACGAATACGGAAAAATTGAGCAGACCTGTGATCACGAGCAGGAGGGTGCCGCCGAAGGTAAGCAGAGGGATGAGCAGTTGAGAATCCACCAAATTACTCCTGTCCACCGATCTTACGAGCCGCAGATGAACATAGACAAACGCTCGATCTTCATCGCGTTCGCTGCATCGATCGAAGCCCCATCGCCGCTACCACCACGCCAAACGTTTCCGTTATCGACAGCAGCACAGCCGTGACACGAAACAACCCTCGCGCTTCTCCGCTGGGCAGGTGGGCCACGTGATCCGGAGAGATAATGATGTAATGATAAACAACGCCGAAGATGAGAGAGCCGAGCATCGAGGCGAGTAACAGCCACAGACCAGCTCTGAGATATCGTGTATATGACAAGGCGAGTGCGACGAAAGGCGCGGTTAGGATAATTCCAAAGACGTATAATTGCTGCGCGTTGCTCAGCACAATACCCAATCTGGTGTGCGCCTGGCCGTGAACTACAGCGACAATCAAGTGGGCCAATACGGCTATCGTCGCCATGCACGCCGGACTACATTTCCTATCATGGAGTGCAATCATTCTCGTGTATCGGTTGCGTCTTTTTTGAGTAGCGACGATCGCATCTTATCAGATGACGCCTATGTTAAAAGCCACAAGTAACATCATGGACGCCCTCTCGAACGCTGGGCTTCTATTAAATCAGGACAAGCGTCTGCTGAACGTGGTCACGCTGTTGACGGGCGAGGCCGTTACCAAGTCGTGGTGGTCTCACCCGAAAGGGCGGCTCATCTTTGCGGTGTTGTCAGAGCTCTCCGACCATCCGGATGTTCTTTTCACCAAACTACTGAACGGCAAGGTGACCCTGGTCCATCGCAAGCTCTGGCCGGCGTTTCTGTCGATAGCTTTGGCAAACGAGCCGTGGCAAACGCGTGGCCTTTCATCCCGTGGACGAGAATTGCTTGCCTCGCTTAACAAATCCGATGGACCAATCCAGAGTAGTGGCCCAGCCGTCAAGGAACTCGAGGTTCGACTGCTTGCTCACGCGAGGCAAGTACACACTGAATCAGGTCGTCACGAACTCATGGTTGAACCGTGGACGGTCTGGTCGCGCCGTGTTCGGGTTAAGCCGTCACGATCTTTGTCGCTCGCAAAAGAAAAGCTCGAGCAGGCGGCTGAAGCGATTGGTGCCCCCCGTTCCGCGTTGCCGTGGGTGATCTAAAGAATAGCCGCCCAGTCTGCCTTTCAGCGCGCGGTGAAGACGATCGCCTCGATCGCCACAAACATCAGCGCTACTACCAGCGGAACCAAAAAATTCACAGGCTCGAACGCATGTTCGTACCATCCGCGCGTGCCGGCAGTCCGCTCCGCTGTCCCACGTTGACGATGTGTTTCTGAATTTGCTCTGAGTGCATCAAGTTCTTCTACCGTCGCAGGCGGAAGAAACGCCTCGCGCATCATCCAAAACACACAAACGGTGAGCACAAACACATCCAGCGCAACAAAGAAAGACCAGTAACTTGACTGTACCCCTACCGCAAAGGACCAGACGAGCGGCAAGACTAAAAACCCGGCGATCACGTATACACGTCCATGCGTTTCTAACGAAGCAAGCTCGGCGTGTTTTGTTAACGCCGCCATCGCCTGAGCTAAACTCATTCTCGCTGTTTCAACGTTCGTTTCCAGCGACCGCATCTGCGCTGCATCAAGACGGACGATACTCTCCGCGTCGCAGTACAGACATCGAACCAGAATATCGCCGGCTTCAACCGTCAACGGCGCACCGCATTGACGACAGTTGAACTCGCCTTCGTGAGACGCCGACGGTATCGCGGCAAATGCAACGCCGATACGCGCAGCGCCACTCACGAGCAGGTTTCTCATGCCTATGCTCGACGCCAACAACGCAGCCGGTGCAAGTGGAAGCCAAACGAAAACGCCGACGAGCCAGGCGAGGTTTGCGACGCTCACCGTTTTTAGAATCGCAAGGCCGAGAAGAACCGTGAGACCTCCCGCGACAAGTAGAAACGGAATGCTAGCGGTTCCTATAAACCACCAACGTGGAACCTTGATTCGATCGAGTCGCGCCCACTCTGCGATCGCGCTGCGTGTCGTTTGATCGAGATCGCGTGACAGCCGAAGCTCTTCACGATACGCCGCCGGCACCTCGTTCACAGCACCGCAGTAGCGGCATACGACGGTTGGAGCGTCGACTACGACAAGAGAGGCATTACAGCGAGTGCAAAGGAGGGGATCAATCATTCGAAACCAGCAGTATCTGGAAGACTCTGCACGTGCCTAACGTCACGCCGAACTCGAAGACGTTGAAAATCGAAATCCGGAATGCTTCTCAAAGTCCTCTACAGCGGAGGATCGCTAACCTTGATCGTGATGAGGCCTTTATTACTCACCATCTCGCGTAAGCTGATGCTCACTTGCACGTCGCCTGCACCGTCCACCTCGTCCGGCAGTTTCACTACCACCTGCGTAAGCCAGTCGAAACCCGGAACCTTCGCGACGTTCTCAACCACAAGCGGGAAAACTTTGCCCTGGGCATTCTCTGCCTGCACTATCACGTGCGAGGCATCCTCGTCCGGCAGCAGTTCAAGCTTCGAGGCGAACAGGAGTATGCGCGTCCGCTGGTCCGCGCTGAAGTTGAACCGTGTCCGAACGGCGAACGGGCCGCGCATTAAAGTCACGGAGTCGAGAGCAATGGCCTCGTTTGTGCCGTCGCTCGTGAGGAGTACTGGCGCAAGCGATGGGGTCGGTGTCGGTGCCGGCGTCGGCGTCGGCGTCGGCGTAGGTGTGGGTGTCGGTGTGGGAGTTACCGATGCGCCACAGGTGTTGAGGAGGATCGTTATGTGATGAGTAGCGACGCCGGCCGGAACTATCGCGATATCGAGTTTGCCGTCCCCGTTGAGATCGTCAACGGTGGTGGACGCGGCACTAAGATTGAACACGGTTGGAGCGCCGAAACCCCCGGCGCCGTCACCAAGTGTCACCGATACAGCGCCGCCGTTGGACACAACCAGGTCCAGGTTGCTATCCAAATTGAAATCGCCGGCCGCGATCTGAACCGGATTCGTCGCCACTGCAAAATCATGCGCGGCTCCCAGGTTGCCCGCACCATCGCCTGACCTGATTGAGATCCTGTCACTAGCCGTCGCGACGTCCGGCTTTCCGTCTCGATCGAAATCTCCGACAACAACTGAGTCGATGTTTGTCGCTGCGGCGTAAGCCATCGCAGCCCCGAAGTGTCCGGTACCGTCACCCAGTAAGACTGAAAGTGTGGTGGCGTTCGCTACAACCAAATCCAGGTTACTGTCGTTGTTGAGGTCGCCCGCTGCGATGGATATGGTGGTGGTTTCCGACAGATCGGGCGACTCGGTGATGACGGTCTCCGGCGCTGCAAAACCTCCCGCACCATCGCCTATAAGAATGGAAACGCTTCTCGAAAAATTTTTAACGCCGCTCTCCGAGACTATAACGAAGCCCATATTAGCGACGACGAGATCTAACTTATCATCGCGATTGAAATCACCTACAATGAGAGAGTAAGGGGCATAGCCGGAAGCGAAGTTGCTTGCGGGCGCGAAGTTACCGGCTCCGTCTCCTAACCTGATTGAGACTGTACCGGGCGTTGATCCAGTAGCGCCGCCGTTAGCCGTAACAAAATCCAGATGATGATCGCCGTTGACGTCTGCGGCGGCGACAAACCTCGGCTGAGGTCCCACGGCAAGGCTTATTGCAGGTGCATACGATCCCGTTCCGTCCTGGACCAGGAGCGAGACATTGTTATTATTGGAAAACTTGTTTGCGACAAGCAGGTCGCGTCTACCATCCTCGTTGAAGTCGCCTGCTGCAATGGAAGCCGGATCATTCCCCGCGCGAAAGCTGCGCGCAGCCAGCAGTCCGCCCGCGCCGTCACCGAAAGCAATCGTGATGTAATTCGTAACTACATCCAGCTTGCCGTCCTCATTGAAATCGCCCGCGACTGCGTCTAATTGATCGTTAAAACCAGCAAGGTTGAAGTCGCGCGGCGCACCGAAATGCCCGGTCCCGTCTCCCAATAAAATGCCAAACGGTCCAAGCGGGCCGGCTTTTATCAAGTCGGGCTTGCCGTCTCCGTTGAAGTCTCCGGATGAAAGGAAATTGATTGCGTCAGTGGAGGTGGTGTCGATTGGAGGCGCGAGGTTTCCCGCTCCGTCGCCGATCAGAACCGAAATGTTGTTGGGCGGATCACTGTTCGAAGTCGCCGTTATGACATCCGCTTTGCCGTCACCATTGAAATCACCCGCGAGGAGTTCAATAGGTCTGTGAGCGGTAGCAAACTGCTTCACGGTGCTGAATTGACCGTTACCGTCATTCAGTAACACCGCCACCTCATCGGCGTTCGGCCGGGCTGTAACGAGGTCGGTTTTACCATCGCCGTTGAAGTCGGCCATTTTGATCCCGACCAAAAAAGAGCCCGCCGTTTGGTATCGAACGCCGGGGCCGAAAGAGCCGGTCCCATCTCCCTGCATCACCCACACACCGGTGGCGGAAGACGCTGCTAAATCTAATTTCCCATCAGCATTGAAATCGCCGAGGATGATGTCGTTGAAAGCCCCGTCGGTATGGACCGACTGGGGTGCGCCCAAGCTGCCCGTGCCATCGCCCAACAAAACGGAAAGCTCGCCGTCGGTGGAAACACCATTTTCATAGCCGGCCCTGACAACGTCCAACTTGCTATCACCGTTGAGGTCGCCGACTGCCAGAGAGTAAAAGCCAAGCGGGCCCGCGACAAAGGAGGTCGGAGTTCCAAAGCTGCCACTACCGTTACCCAGAAGGATCGCCACGTCCGTTCCAGTAAGCGTGACGAGGTCAAGGTGGTGGTCTCCGTTAAAATCGCCGGAAGTGATGTCGCCTGTGGTAGTGAAGCGATGTACCAGCTTTGCGCTGAGAAAGCTCGGCTCCGAACACCCGCTGGCGGACACAGCGGCGGCCTCGCTTGAAAAACGATTGGATAACGCAGCCCAGGCAGCCAGAGATATCAGGGTCGGGGCCAAACAAAGAAAGCTGTTACTTCGCTTTTTGATAAATGTCGGGGGTAACAATTGATCCATTCACGCAACAGCCGGGCAGGTCTCATGGTGTGAACACACCATGCTGATGATATTGCGCGTCCGCTTGTTAATCAATGCGCCCTGACTACCTGGGACTTGAAACCCACAAGCGGCCGTTCGCCAGATCGAAGGTCATAACGTACTGGCTCATGAACGGTTGGCCCAGGTTGCCATCCATAATCATATCGGTCACAACCACCGGGCTGTCGATGGGAACGCCCGGAGTGACCTCATACTTAAGCCGCTGTTCCTTGCGTTCGGGATCGAGACCGAAGAGTTTGGCATGGTCCTTCGAGATCAGCGAAACGCCGCCAGCGCCAGAATCCAGGATCAACCACGTCATCCCTTCCGGCGTCGGCACACCAATGAAGGTGCTCAGACACCTCGCCGAACACTCGCGCGAAACACGAAACGGCAACTCTTTCATCGTCTTCGTCCGGATGGCGAGACTTGCATGAGTCTCAATCGTTAGCGTTCCCGCCGCCTGATCGAGTGTGAACGCCTTGCCGTCGAACGCGTCGAGGGAGAGCAGTCCGTCCGGTTGTTTGTCTCCTGGAAACTGGTCGCCGAAATCAATCTTGCCGACGTTGACTGGCGTGAGTGCCACGTCGCCCGCTGTAATCTGTACGTTGTCGCAATGCGGGCTGTCATCTCTTTTACCGAACATGTTGTAGCCCGTGGTTCGTCCCCAGAACTTGCACTCCAACGATTTGGAGAACTGTTCCGTCAGCAGAGTTTGGCCGCCGCCGGTGTCGAGGAGAAAGTCGCCTTGCTTGCCCTTAACAGTGACGTGCACTTTCCACAAAGCTTTGCGGAACCGCTCGAGTTTTATGACTTGCGGCTTGTCGGCGGGTTTGGCCGCGGCTGAAACGAACGAGAAAACAACGATAACGAGCGCGCTGGTTAATTTCTGAAGCATCGATGATCCCCTGGAATGAGTTTGACGTGCATATTAACTGGTCCTCGACAGTAGCACTCTTACCCCTCCAGCCCCACTCGCCGTAACAGATCGGCAAACCGCGGATCGGATCGAAGTGGATCATCTGTCGGATTTACTTTCAGGAATGCGATCGGGTTCGACCGCTCCTCATACGACTTTTCCAGCCACACGAATGCCTGGTCCTTGTTCTTCAACCCGATGTAGACATACGTGAAAGCCATCGGCGTGACATACCGTCGCTTCTGGATCTCAAACAGCTCATTCAACACTTTATTCGCTTCGCGGTCCTTCCCGGCAGTGCCGTAGACCAGGCCGAGTACGCCGAGCGCCGCGGGGGCGCGTCCCGACACTGCCACTGCTTTTTCAGTCGCAGCAATCGCTTGATCAATCTGTCCCTTGGCCAGATACGTGAGTCCCAGCGTCCAATTCGCCTGGTAGTGGTCCGGATCCATCGCAATGACACGGTGAAGCTGTTCGATGGCCTCGTCGTAACGGCGCGCGGTCTCCAGGACAAAGCCCCTGCTCGCACTGATCGAGAGCGAAAGGGGATCCAACTCCTGAGCGCGATTGATTTCCGCGAGGGCCTCGTCGAATCGAGCACGAGCCACAAGGTAATACGCATACTGGCTGTGAGCGCCTGCATAGTTCGGATTGAGCTCAATCGATCGTTTGAACTCCTGCTCGGCTGTGGCCCAGTTCCAATTGAAATAATTGACGTACCCGAGCGTGGCGTGTGCTTCGGCGACGTCGCTGTCAATCTCGAGCGCTTTTCTGGCCGCGGATTCGGCAGTTCGACGCGCATCTGACGGCGGCATTGCACTAATCAACACCGTACCGAGCTGGTTATAACAATCGGCCAATCCGGCATAGGCTTCGGCGTACCTGGGATCTGCTTTGATCGCGCTTTCGAAATACTTGATGGCGGTTCGGAGATTCTGTTCTGTGCGCCTGTTCAAGAAGTAACGGCCTTGCAGGTAGTTGTCGATCGCCTCGCGGGCAATGACTCTCTTCGGCGCGAGCAGACGTTGCTCAGCGGGGGTGACTTTTATGCGTATCTCGCCCGCTATCGCCCGAGCGACTTCACTCTGCAAATCCAAAACGTCGCGCAGATCTCGATCGTATTCCGCCGCCCACAAGTGCGAGTCCGAAGCAGCATGGATTAGTTGCGCGCGGACGTGCACCCGCTCACCCACGCGTTGCACAGTTCCCTCAACCACTGCATCAACCTTCAACTCCCTCGCGATCTCCGGCAGCGAACTTTGCGTGCCTTTGTAGTGCATCGCAGACGTGCGCGAAATGACTCGCAACGCTCCGATCTGCGCGAGGTCTCCGATCAGCGCGTCGGTCATACCGTCCACAAAGTAATCCTGCGCGGGATCGGCGGATAGATTTTGAAACGGCAGAACGACGATCGAGGTGACGGCGGGAGTTCGCCGCCCTCGAATGAAAACAAAATACGCAACCGCTGCAATCAGCAGTGCCGGTACAACCAGAACAGGAATCCAGTACCGGTTGAACCCGCGACTGCGTGCGGCACTCGCCGGCGCGGGCGCTTCGTCAGCGTTCACCTTCCGTACATCTGCGATGAAGCGATACCCGCGTTTGGGTATCGTCTCAATGAACTGCTGCCCATCGTCTCCTTCACCGAGCGCGCGGCGAAGCATCGAGATGTTCTTGTTGATGTTCCCTTCCTCGACGAATTGCTCCGTCCATACAGAAGTCATCAGTTGTTCCTTGTCGACGAGGTGGCCGCGGTTCTCGATCAGCACCAACAGGATGTCGAAGACCTTCGGCCGCAGAGGAATTGGCCGGCCGTCGCGCAGTAAGGTGTGTTCCTTTGGGTCCAGACGGAAGGGGCCGAACTCGTAAAACCAGCTCATATCGCGCGTTCAAGAAAAGTTCTGAATAAATTCCGCGCCAGGTAAGGACATCGGTGCAGCAGCCGGCTTAGTTTGCCTGCGCACGAGCAGCCGCCTGGGCAAGACGCAATGTCGGGGGAAGTCGGGAGCGCTCGACATTCTACTCCTCGGACGGAAGTTTCCTAATCCTCCTGCGGCCGTTTGGTCGGCGCGGCTTGTCGAACAAGGATTTTCTCGAGGTTAGAAAGGAGCAGTCATGAAACTAAGATTTTGCAGCTTCACAGCACTCGCTATCAGTGCGGTTTTGTTTACCGTTTTCAGCAGTCGCAACGCGCCCCTGAACGCTCACGCCCCCGTCACGCACGCGAGTTCCCTCGCAGCATCGGCAGTGCTTGATAAGTGGGGCAACTTATTTACCTCACTCGGACCCGCGGTCGGCGAGAATGCTTTACGGACCCAAGTCCGCACCACCATTGTCCAGTTGGCGATGTTCGACGCCATCAATGCAGTGCTTGACGGACCTTACCGGCCCTTCGAGTCGAAGCCTCCGTCGAGTCCAGGCGCGTCACCGGAAGCTGCGGCTATCCGCGCCGCTTACGTCATCGCTATCAACGAATTCCCAAGCCAGTCACTGCCGATTGATAAGCTCTACAACGACTCGCTCGCCGAGCTTTCTGCAACCCCTCAGGCGATCGCAGATGGAATCGTTGTCGGCGAGCTCGCAGGCGGGGCGGTACTTGAGGCGCGCGCTATGGATCACCGAAACGATCCGGAGCTCGAGGGTTACACGCCCGGCAGCGGTCCCGGAGTCTGGATACAAACGCCTGGTGGAACCGTGAATCCGCAGACTCCATTTCTCCAGTTCGTTACGCCTTTCGGCTATGACGAACCCTCGCGTTTCCGTCCTGCTGCTCCGCCGTCGCTCGACAGCAAGACTTATGCAACCGACTACAACGAGATCAAGGATCTGGGACGCGCAACTCCTTCGAGCCGGACCGCCGAGCAAGCTGTGACTGCGCAGTTCTGGTCTCCATCGGCAAGCGCGCTGTGGAGCGCGAACGTCCGCGGACTCGCCGCTTCTATGGACCTGTTGACCGCGGCGCGGTTCGAGGCGATTGGGATTGCAGCAGCGACGAATGCGTTGATCGCGTGTTGGGATGCGAAGTACACGTACATGTTCTGGCGTCCGGTTACGGGGATCCGCGCGGGCGATACCGATGGCAACTCCGACACCGAACCGGAGGCGACGTGGACACCTTTTATCGTCACGCCGTCGCACCCCGAATATCCCGCGGCTCACAGTACGGTCGGAGCGAGTGTGTTGGGGTTCTACACAGTGTGGTTCGACACCGATCAGTTCCCGCTAAGGTTCAAGGGTTCTGGCGGGGCGGTCAGAGACTACACGAGCGTGAATCAGATTCATGAAGAGGAAGCCGACGCGCGTGTGTGGGGCGGGATGCACTGGCGCAACAGCACGACCGTGGGCACAGCAGTCGGCAGCAAGGTGGGCAAGTACACGGCGACTCATCTGCTCCAGCCGCTCGATTGAAACGGGACCCATCCTGTAAATCCTGTCAAAAAGTAGCTTGACAGGATTACAGGGTGACGCCTATTGAGCCTTAACTTCGGGTAGCTTCTTGAACCCCTTCTCCAACGCCTTTCGCAGCCGATCAATCGCGGTCGTCGGATCGCCAACCAAAACCGGATCCGTGTACAACAGCACTTCGCCGTTGCGCGCATCCACTACCCCGATCTGTAATTTCAGATAAGCCGGAACTCCGCCAACCAACAATCGAAACGCAGTTTTGCCGCCGGTGAGTTTCTTTCCTTCGCCGCGAATGAAGACGATGGCGTCGGTGCCCTTCTCTAAATTCAGGTTCAGCACCTCATCGCCCATCGAGAAGCGGCCTTTCTTAACATCGCTGCGCTTCTTCAGAATGTTAGGCAACAGATTGTCAAACTTAGTTTGAAAGTCCGCGATGTTGTACTTCTGCTGCGGGTCGGCGTCCGCTGATGTCGCGGTCGTCGACAGTGTCGTGACGTGTTTCTTTTTCGCCAGGACTTCAGCGACCATCGCTGCGACGCGCCCGCTCAACTCGTCAGATTCAGCCGCCATGCCTTCCGGGCCTTTCATGCTGTCGCGGACGACATTCACTTTCGCCGGAAAGACAACGATATTGCGAATCGTGGTCTCTTTCGACTTGATCTTCGGGTGAAGAAATTGGCCACGAACTGCATGCGAGCCTGACCCGGTGAGCAGTACCACTAGCGCAAAGATCTTCAGCGAGATAGATCGAGCACTCATTTCAGCTTCTCCTTCAACACTTCAATGCGTCTTTGAATTCGTCCGCGATCAATCGCGGAGGGCGACAGCTCGAGGTACTTCTCATATTCCATCGCGGCATCGCTTCCCCGTTCGAGTTTCTCGTAAAGCATGCCGAGCCCGCGATGCGCAACCGGCACCGGATTCTCAGCGTTCAAGGCACGCCGGTAGAACTCTTCCGCCAGTTGCTGATGTCTTTGCCAATTTTCCTTACCCGCCGGCGTCGCAAGCATGTCGCGCTCCTCTTCTTCCACCGTGCGCTTCTCGCGTTTCTTCGAGGCGTCCTTCTTCGCGCTGTTCGTCAACTCTTTTTCGGTTAGCTGCGGCGCGCGCGGCCCGAGCGTGCGATACGCTTCTGCCAACCAAAACAGATTTTCCGAGTCGGCGTGAAAGTCCACGAGCCGCTGCGCGAGGTAAACGGCTGAACGCGCGCGTCCGGCATTGATCGCTAGCTGGAGATCGTGCCGCATTACGGGTTCCATGCTACGAAAGTACGCCGCGCGCTCTCGATTAAGCTCCATCTGCTGCGTCACGCGGTCAGCGCGCGCGCCGAGGTAACCACTCAGATACTTGATGCGCTCCTCGAGTGACGGATGGTCGTTATAAAACAGCCGGATGTTCTCGCCTTCGATGTCTTTATCCAGCAGCTTCATCACGTTGACCATTTCTTCAGGCGAGTACTCAGCGCTGATCATCATGTCGACGCCTTTGAGATCAGCCTCGCGTTCCAGTTCGCGGCTGTAGCCATAGATCGTCGCCATCACGATGAATGGAGCTACTGTCGTGACGACGGTTATGACCGCTCCAACAACGCCTCCGGGCGCGTACGCGCCGATCGCCGACATGACGTTCATCGTCAGAAACTTTTTGCGGCTACTGCGATTATTCAGATACGTATGCCGGCGCATCACGTGCGTCAGCTCGTGTGCGATGATCGCCGCCAACTGTGATTCGTTATCGATGAGAGTCAGCAATCCGGTGGTGACGTAGATCGAGCCGTTCGGGAGCGCGAAGGCGTTCGGCTGCGGGTCGCGAAGCGCGCGAAATCGCCATGTCACTCTTTCGAGCGCAAGATCTCGAGGAACGAGCGATTGCCCGACGCGACGCAAGTAAGCATTCGCCGTTTCGTCTGCGAGCACGAGACCATCGCGCTCGAGTCGAACGTCGAGCAGATCCGATTGTTCAAGCACCTCCAGATCGACGTCGCCAAACTTGAATTTTTCATTGAGTGGCGGCGGAGTCGCTTCGACGGGCGCAGTCTTCTTTTGCGCGAGCGCGACCGGACCATGTGAAGTGAGTACGATGCAGAAGTAAAGCGCTGCAACGATCAGATTTGTGGGCTTGCGGGGGAACATAGCAGAAAACTTTTCAAGAGTTAGTGAGCGCCGGCAATTTTGACTTTCATCAAAACAGGCCGCTAAACGATACAATTTGGCTCTTCAGATGTAAATGGGTTTGTCTTACTTGTACTTCTTGCCGTTGTGTACGATCCAGCCTGAGACGTGGGTGCCTTGCGGGTCGTGGTGCGTCCAATGGATGACCCCGCCCTTCGCGTTCCAGACGTACTCACCATAAAAGCGAACGCGGTCGCCGACCTCGAGTTCGTCGATGCGCGGCGCGACGTCGATGTTGTGTGCAAACAGGAGTGTCTGTCCTGACGCAAGCTGAACGATGAATCGCTGGTGTCGCGAGCCGTCCAGATCGTCTGGAAGAAGGCGAACCACCACGCCCTCGCCTTCGACTTGTATGTAGCTTGTTCTACTCGCGAACGCGCGGGCGATCGCGTTGTTGTCGACGCGCGACGCCGCACGCGAACTGGCGATGACGAACGCTTTCTTCGGGCAAGTTCCGACTAACTTTCCGTGGGCCTCTTTGCCGATGGAGAACTGTGGTGGCAGAGGCGACTCGGCGCAGATGATGTCGCCGTTTTCAGGTTGCTTTACTAGCAACTCAGTCCCGTCGCTACAAGCTGAGTTCGGCTTGTAACCAACGACGACCATGCCCTTCGGGACAGATTCGATTTTGCAGACCACCGGTGGCGGTGCCGGCGTGCTTGTGCTGCGCTCCGCGTTTTGAGCGACGCAACCGGAAGGAACCAAACAAAGGAGCAGCGATACCAGCAGGAGCTTGATGAGTTGTTGCATGCGAGAATTTGCGCTCAACCCTTTCGTCTTCTCCTTACAAAACCGATTGCCCCGCCTAACCCGGTTGCCAGCAGTAGCAGCGTCGTCGGCTCCGGAACTGCCTCATCGACTCGGAAGTGTCCGACACAGCAGACAACAGTCCTCGCTACGATGGTGATGGAATGTGGCCCGGCCGTTAAAGAGAATACGCCATGGCTGACGTTCGGATCCGTTGAGCATGGAACCGGATCGAGACCGCAGATCGTGCCGAACAATGGGACAGAGGGTGTAGATCCGATTAGCAAACCGAAATCAAACACGTCGAAAGCGTCGCCGCTGAGAGCAACGTCTGTCACTGTGATGAAGCCGGGTCCATTAAGAGTAAAGGTCCAGGGCGGAATGGGAGCAAACTCCGAGTTTCCGCTCGGGCTCGGGATGCAGCTAAACGGCCCGGTAGTACACGCGGTCGCCGGGCAGGACGGGCCTGAACAAAATCCCCCAAACTGGAATTCGTACCAGTTTCCGCCAACTACAATCGGGTCAGCCTTTGTCGCGGGCGCTGCTCCAAAAACAGCTCCAAGCATTAGCGCAACCATGAAGAGTCTGGGAGCACGCAATCTGAAGAAGGTAATAACTCGTTGCGTCCGAAGCATCGTGGGTGCCTCCGTTTGAGAGTTTTCGCCGACCGGGGAAAGGGGGCTCTAAGGAAGTCGGGATCAGCGGTGTGGGCGAATACTACTCTCAATTCGCAGGCGAGGGAAGAAAATTCAGCGCTCAGAACTCATGACGTCGTGAGTACGACCTTGCCGAAAGTCGCGTTCGACTCGAGGCGTCGATGTGCATCCTGGATGTGGTCGAGCGGGAACTGAGAATCGATCACTGGCTGCACAGTTCCGCTTGCCAGCAGTGGTCCAACTTCCGTTTCGAATGCCGCGGTAGTTGCGATCTTTTCCTCCAGGGATCGGGCGCGCATCACCGTCCCGATGACATGAAGACGTTTGCCGAGGATCTGATAGAGATCGACATCAGTCTTACCGCCCGCAACGCCACCGATGAGAATGAGCCGTCCCCTCAGCGCCATCGCTTCGAGGCTGGCAGCGAAGTAAGGACCTCCATTCAGATCGAGGACGACGTCAAAGCCGCCGCCGGTCACGCTCGCGGCAAAGTTAGAAAGCCCGGGTAACGCGCTCGGCTGCGGAACTTCATAACCCGACTCGAGACCAAACGATTTCGCGCGCTCGATCTTGTCAGGCGTTCGCGAAGTGCCGAAGGCATGTCCACCCAAAGCTCTGACGATTTGTGTTGCGGCCAGCCCCACTCCGCTTCCGACTGCATGGATCAGGACGTTTTCTCCGGCTTTGAATCCTGCTTGCCGAAGCGCGTCGTGTGCCGTGATGAAGACCTCCGGAACGCCGCCCGCGACAGACACGTCGAGGTTCAGTGGCACGGCGGCAACTGCATCCTGATGTGCAGTCACAAATTCGGCATGGGCTCCGCCTCCGATGATGCCCATCACGCGATCCTTTTCACGCCAGCGATGAGCGTTCGTGCCTAACTCTGCGACCTCGCCGGCGAATTCCAGCCCGGGAATATTCTGCGGAGCACCCGGCGGCGCAGGATATCGACCTAACCGCTGCAAAAGGTCTGCGCGATTGAGTGCAGTACTCCGCACGCGGACGAGTACTTCCTCCGGCGCGGGCTCTGGTCTCGGAACGTCTCGAATTTCCAAAACCTCCGGACCCCCAAAACGAGTAATGACAACAGCTTTCATAAATACGACAAGGGCCGCAATTGTAGCGGCGGCCCTCCGTGGCCGCCCGTTCCCCGAATGAGCACTTCTTCCGACGGCGGGCGGCCACGGAGTGCCGCCCCTACGATTGCGCCGCTTGCGTTTCAATACTCGATCGTCGTGCTCACCCGGTATTCCTCAGCCCGGCCGCAATCCCGTTGATCGTTGCCGCAAGCGCGTAGTTCAGTTCATCGTTGTCCTCACCGCGACGCTTCCGGCGCAGCAGCTCAACCTGAATCAAACTCAACGGATCCACGTACGGATTGCGCAATCGAATCGATCGCGCCAACACCGGGTTCTTCTCGAGCAACGTCGTCTGTCCAGTCAAACGCAACACCACGGCTTTGGTGCGCTCAAACTCCTCGAAGAGCATGCCGGACACTCGCTCCCTCAGCGCCGCATCAGAAACTAGTCCCGCATACAAACGCGCAATCGAGAGGTCAGCTTTCGCCAACCCGAGCTCGACGTTCGCGATCAGTTCGGTGAACAGTGGAAACTGCTTCATCAGCTTCTCAAGCAACTGCACATTCGTTTCGGCAAAGCGTTCGAGGGCAAAGCCAACTCCAAACCATGCCGGCACAACCTGACGGCTCTGCATCCAACCAAACACCCACGGAATCGCGCGCAGATCACCGAGACCACGTTGCGCACCTCGTCGCGTGGGCCGCGAACCAATGCGCACATGTTCCATTTCCTTGACCGGAGTCGCCTCTTCGAAGTAGGTCAGTACTTCTTCGTCCTCGGCAATCTTTTCGCGGTAGAACTCAAACGCTTGCTGCGACATTTCCTCCAGCGCTGCTTCGCTCTCCTGATCTAATTCTTCGACATTGCCGGGACGAGACAGCACTTCCAGCGACGCTGCGATCATCAGCTCGAGGTTTCTTTCGGCGAGTATCCGATCCGAGTACTTCCAATTCATCACTTCGCCCTGCTCCGTGATCTTGATGTGACCCGTGAACGCACCCTGCGGTTGCGCAATTATCGCGTGATGGGTTGGTCCACCACCACGCCCGACCGTTCCACCTCGTCCATGAAACAACGTGAGCTTTACATTGCACTCGGCAGCGACCTGGTGCAGCGCGCGATGCGCCTTGAAGATCTCCCACGTGCTGGTGAGCATGCCGCCATCCTTGTTCGAGTCGGAGTATCCAAGCATCACCTCCTGTCCCCGGTTCCACGAGTCGAGCAAACGCGCGTAGTCGGAGCTGGTCCACAACTTCCGGCAGACCGCCGGACAGTTACGCAAATCTTCGATCGACTCGAATAGCGGCACAGGCATCACGCCGGGATCAGATTCGTTTATCGCAGCCACCTGTACACCGCTCAACTCGGCCAGCGACACAACCGCCGTCACGTCAGAGGCCGACTGTGCTCCGCTAATGACGTAACTACGAATCGCTTCGGCGGGATAGTCGCGCTTCAAGTCACGGACCATCTTCAGCGAATCAAGCAAGTTTGCAGTTTCTTTCGACGGTTCAGGTGGAAGAGCGCCCTCGTTCGCTGCGGCTACGTTTGAAAACTCGAGCAACGCGCGTTTGTGAACGCTCGCATGCTCTCGAACATCGAGCGTGTGTAAGTGGAAGCCGAAAGTATCGACCTGACGCAGGAGGGGATCGAACAAAAACCTCGCGATGCGTTCGCCGCCATTCGCAGAGAGACTTTGACGCGCAACCAACAGGTCGTCGCGGAACTCAGCCGCGTTCTTGTATGCATTCGTGTTGTTGCGGTCGTCTCGCGCCTGGACCACGCGCGCCAACACATAATCGAGAAAACGCCGGTAGACTTCCGATGGCGGATGTCTTTCCGGATTGAGCTCAGGCGCCGAAACCGTCGCGGCATAAGAATCGAGTGCTGCCTGGAGTTGCTCCGAGACTGGAACCTGATATGTCGAAGGACTGAGCTGCCAGATCAAATCATTCACTCGCTCGACGTAATAGTTGAGGATCGTGTCGCGAGCGATTTGCAGCGCATCGCGCGTGCACTCGGGTGTGACCGAAGGATTGCCGTCACGATCGCCGCCGATCCACGAACCAAACCGCAGCATTCGAGGCAACGCGTTCGCCGGTAACTCTTCACCATAGGCTTCGCGGAAATCGTCGGCCAACTCTTCATAAAACGCCGGCAAGGTCTCGAACAAAACACTCGGATAGTAGTCGAGGCCCATTTTGATTTCATCGCTGACTGTTGGACGACGGCGCCGTACTTCATCCGTTTCCCACAGTGCCGTGATCTCCGCGAGGATCGCCTGTTCGTGTTTTTCGGACTCTCTTTGCGTCAACGGCAGGCGATCTAATTGTTCGAGTTCGGCAGCGATGCGCTGCCGCTTGAACAACACGGTGCGTCGTGCGACTTCGGTGGGATGAGCAGTAAATACAAGTATGACTTCAATCTTTGCGAGCCATTCGAGCACCTGCTGTTGAGTGATGCCGGCAGCACGCAGCCGGCGCAGAGTTCCGAGAAACGATCCTGGTTGGGCCAACAACTCCGGCGAGGTCTGCGCGGCACGGCGACGACGTTTGCGATGATTGGTTTCGGCGAGGTTTGTTAGTTCGAAATAGATGGCGAACGCTTTCGCCATCTGGTGCGCGTCAGCAACATTCAAACGACCGACAATTCTCTCGGCGCGTTCGATCAAGGGTGCAACGTCGCGGCCTGGTTGGTCATGCAACTCTCGATGCTCAATCAACAACAGGCGCAGCTCTTCAACTGCTGAAAACAGGTTGTCGCCAACCTGCTCCTTGAGCACTTCGCCAAGCAGACGGCCAAGCGAACGCACGTCGCGGCGCAAAGGCGCTTCCTTCAGATCGCGATCCTGACTGGTGAGCTCCGCAAGCCGCGCTGCTTGATCGTCTACATTCCAGAGCGGAGACATGCCGTTATGCATACCACGTGCTGCGAAGGCTGTCACGTGTTCACAGTTCACGCGACTGCTTCACAAACTCGATGATCGCCAACGGCGTCTACTCCATCATGAGATCAGCCACACACGTGGAAGGTAGATGTGAATGACCTCAAGACATCACTTATCAGATCGCCCTGATCTGAATCTTACGGAAAGCCACGCGGCCGGTATGCGTCTGCAACCCGATGAAGCAAGGCTGCGCCGTACTTCCACGCACCGGATCCGGGTTTACGTATTCCGTGACTTTTGCGCCATTGAGAAACACTGTGTAGGTCTGTCCTTGCGCGTGAATCTCATACTCATTCCATTGGCCGGGAGGTCTAACGTTTGGATTCTGCGGCGCGGCAAAACCGTATAGCGCCCCCGTCTTGTGAATAGGTAACCCCGGCGGATTGCCCTGGCCCACCTCGTCAATCTGCACTTCGAAGCCAAAGTCGATCGCCACGTACGCGGTGTTGTTGTAGCCCTTACTGTTTGGATCGGGAAAACGCAGGAAGACGCCGGAGTTGTCATCGTGTCGCCAACGCAGGAACTCCAACTTCAGAATGAAATCGGTGGGCGTCGGATCGATATTCCAGAACATGCCGAGATCAGTTCCCGGTAAAGATTCAAGAGATCGATCGATGACCAGAAAGGTCCCCGGATTATCGCGTCCCGGTTGATTAGTAATCTTCGACATCCGCCATTTGCTCGTGTCACTGCCATCGAACAGCATCGTAAATCCGGGATCCGGAGTGAATGGAGGAACGACGAGGCTGTCAGCTAATCGTCGGGCCAACGCCACACCCGTCAGCATCGGGTTTGGTGAACCGACTGTGGGAAAGAGACATGGACCAGCAGCATACGCATTGGTCACGAAATGAAAGCGGCCATTGGCATCTGTGACCGAGGTGTTTGGATCGCTTCCCATGCAGAGTGGTCCTGCTTCGTGATGCGTCGTGCCCATTCCGTCTCTTCGTCCGCCGTCTGCTTTAGGCTTGTAAGGTATCGCAGCCTGCGGGTCGCCGTTTGCCGCAACGGGAACCCACGTCCGATCGTCGGCGGCAAGTACTTCAAACGGCGCGCCGCCGGCAAACACTTTCGCCACGTCATCTGAAGCCTTATCCATCGCGTTCCACAATTCGAAGTCAGTATCGTTCAGCGCATACGCGACGAGTGCGCGAGTAGTCTGTACTTCATCGAGCGGTTCGTTAACGGCAAGGGAAATGTTGTTTCCCGGATTGCGCGATTGGGTTTCGCCGATGCCGCGAATTGTGATCACGATTGTGTCGTCATTTGCCTTTCGCAGGATGTTGAAATTGTCGACGTCGGGAATCTTCTTGAACAGTTCCGCCTCTGAATCAGTGCTCGGGCGATCCAAACCAGCCGCGGTGATTTGCAAATGAAAGTAAGAGGGGGCGCCATTCCGTATGTGCTTACCCTTGACGAAGAGGGCCGACGCTTGCAGATCTTTGACCGCAGGATCCAAAGAAGCGATCGAAGTGCGCGGGATTCGAATCGTGAGATTGGACCGCAAGTGGGCCATCAGATTCTGGCCAATCTGGTTGTAGTTCGTAATGCCCTGAAATGAGAGCAGGGCGAGACGAGTGCTCTCGATCGTGCCCAGTGCGATTACGACTTTCGTGTTATCGCCGACCGGGATGTTACCCAAAGTGGTTTGCACTTCGGTGACACGGCCGGTTCCACCCTGAACGTCTGTAACCAGGCGAATCACTCGACAGTGAGGGACCAGCATCAATCGCTTTTTGACGTCGTCAGGAAAAGGCATACCGATCTGCGAATCGAACGACGCAGTCCGCGCGGCCTTTATCGTCAACGGCACTGCACTGAACTTATTGATCGGAAACAGACCTGACACCGTCTGGCTTTGCACGGCGAGCGGAGCTTCCAATGGCATCTGCTCTTTCTCCGCAGCGGTCGTTTCAGGTCGCACTTTGAGATGAAGAGGTAAGTCAGCCGGCTGAATCGCATCAGAAACGAGGCCGCCGTTGATGCCATCGAATAGTTGTTGGCGCAGCGCTCGATGCATGTCGCCGTCGATAAAGTCGTTGCTTTCGTCGGTGCCGATTTGCGCAGCCGCCTCATCGAAATAACGATCGTTCAGATCGTCAACAACGCTTTTGGGCCACGTAGGCTGCGGCATTTCAGTTTCGGTAGCGGTGTCGAGTAGTCGTGGTGACCAGCCGCCGAAAAATACAGATCGTCCGCCGATGCAGTAGGCGAGGCCGGGAAAACCGCCACGGACTTTGGAACGCCACGGAAGCCCCCACATCTCGGCACGAGCAACGCCGGGATCAACTTCAGTCGGTGGGGGGGGATTGAGTCCGAGCACGGGCAAGTTTTGTGTGTGCTCAGTGAGGACGAGTGGCCCGGCGTCCAAAACCAGGATTCGGTGGCTGTGTGTTTTATCCGCGAAAAAAAGATGTTGCGCGAAAATCGGACCAAAGCTCCCGCCGCCAATCACGATAATGTCGAAAGGGCGAGCATCATTTTGCGGAGTGCCATTCGGACGCTGGCCGTTAGGATTTGTGCTGGCGAGAGCTTCATCCATTCCGTTGCAGATGTAGCGGCCGAGGACATCTCGCGTAAAGTCGGTTTCCTGCGGTTGTTTACTGGTCATAATGCAGAGAATTCCTCTCTTTATTCACTATGATCTTTTAAGTGGAATCGTTTCGACCGAAAGATCAAGACAAAAACCAGCCGAGAATCGCGCCGCCTAAGATCAGCCATGCGGAATTCACCCGAAACACCATGAGTAACAGTGCGCTGACTAAAGCCAGCGCAATCGTCGGTAGGTCGACCACCGCGGCGCGCGCAAGTTGATAAGTCACCACCAACATCAGCGCCAACGCGGCGGCATTGACTCCATCGAGAAAAGCGCCGGCCGTAGCTGACTTCCTTATGCGCGGAACGAGCGGACCGCTGAGAGCCACGAAAACAAACGCCGGTAAAAATATGCCGACCGTTGACACGATCGCTCCCTTCGTTCCAGCCAGAACGTAACCGATGAACGTAGCGGTCGTGAACACTGGTCCAGGCGTAACCTGGCCCACTGCGATTGCATCCAGCAGTTGAGTTTCGGTGAGCCAGTGCCAGCGTTCGACAAGGTCGGCGCGAATAAACGCGAGCAACACGTAGCCACTGCCGTATAGCACGGCGCCGACTTTAAGGAAGAATAGAAACAACGGCCAAAGTCCAAATTGAGTGGTGGCCGCGCCGCTTACCTGTAACAGGAGGGCGATGGGTGATTTGGAAAACAGAACAAAGGCACTTCGACCGCTCCGGATCTGTCGTAGGATCAGTCGTCCGAACCCGGTTATGAGGCCGGCGCCCAAAAGCACGAGAAGCTCATGGATTCCAAGGAAGGTGAGTATCACTCCTGCTACGACGATCGCACCTAAGAACGCGGTTTTGATTGCTGCGCGTCCGAGTGACCACAGTGCGTCCAGCACGACGGCGATGATTACCGGTTTGACACCATAGAGCACACCGGCAACTTGAGGCAGCGAGCCATACGTCACGTAGGCCCATGCAAATGCTGTAACGATCAACGCCGCCGGCAGGATGAAACAGGTTCCGGCTACGAGTAGCCCGGGCCAGCCTCTCTGTCGATGGCCGATGTGGATCGCCATCTCTGTCGAGTTTGGACCAGGAATAAGATTGGTTGCGCCCAGCAGGTCGATAAACTCGTCACGCGTCATCCAATCGCGGCGACGTACGATCTCGTTTTCCATCATCGCGATGTGCGCCGCTGGTCCGCCGAACGCGATCGTGCCTAACTTCAGAAAGAGTCGCGCCAGGTCCCAGAGCGACGTTGGAGAATTGTCGACCCGTTTTTGAGAAGTTCTCATGGAAGAGAGCTGCACCGTCGATTAGAGAGCCGAGCAGCATAGCGTAATCCGTGTCCGGTTTCATGTGCGTTCCCACGAAGCCGCACTGGACACGAAAGGATTTCTTCGAATTGCAACTCCGGGAGACTGAAGCTCGACTTTGACAAGCCTCTCGCACGCGAAGTTTTGTGCGCGCTGCGCAAGAGGGATCGTTGAGCACTCGATCGATCAACCGTCTGAGCTTCGCCGCGGATACATCCGTGAGTTGTAAACGCGCACCGAGGCCGTGATAGACGACTTGCGCTGCATTGCCGAGAGCATGGAGCTTAAATGCGGCGTTATACCTAACGGCTTGTGCGCTGTCGCGACTGAGAGGTTCAGCTTTGGAGTGCGCGGATTTGCTTCTCGAGTTCGGCGAGATCGTGTTGGACGATCTGCCAGCTGATTTCAAGATCCAGTCCAAAATAATCATGAACGATGCGGCTTCGCAATCCGGCAATCTGAATCCAGGCAATGTGCGGGTGAACGCGCTTGAAATCTTCAGGGAACTGGCGCGCAGCTTCCCCGATTACTTCCAATTGCGAGCGACGGCATCTATGACCAGTTCATCTCTCAGAAACGCCTCATGATCCAAATGCGAGGTGTAGCGCCAATCTTCTGAATAGCCAGAATGATGTCTTCCAGGAGGACGAGAGGATCGCGTTTAGACAGCGATAAGTTCGGCCTGAATCTGTTTCATTAGCGTTGGTTTCACGGCCCTGCTGGACACGACGTCGACATGTTGTTCCCGCACGGATTCCAGGCGCTCGGCAAGAGTAACGAAGCGGAGGCCGATGGATGGATCGACTTCGACCAGTATGTCGACGTCGCTCGTGTCGGTCTGCTCGTTCCGTGCCCACGAACCGAACAAGGCCATGCGGCGCAGCGGAAAGTCTTGCTGCAAAGCCGGCTTGATGGTCCGCAACCGCTCGAGAGTATTTTGGCGTGAGTTCATCGATTTATCACTTTAGCCGCCGATTACAAGGATTGCAATCGAATCTGTCGAGGCAAAAGCCTCTGTTTATTGAAACCCCACGGCGCTCTGCTGCGTAGAGAACTGTTCAGTTTCCGGTGAAACCCATTCCAATCCCATCAATGAAAGAGGTGTCTATGCGTTCAGTCGGCCAGTCTCGCCGCTCAATTATTGGCTTGTTCTTACTTTCAGCTCTATTGCTTGTCGCCCTCGCGGCGCCCGTGTGGGCGCAGAGTCCGCCGCTGATTGACCGCGAACTCTTCTTCGGCGACCCCGAAATCTCGGGCGCTCAGATTTCTCCAGACGGCGCCTTCATCGCCTTTATCAAACCGTTCAAAGGCACGCGCAACGTCTGGGTGAAAAAGACTGCCGATCCGTTCACCAACGCGAAACCCGTGACGGCCGATACGAAGCGGCCAATCCCCGGCTACTTCTGGTCTCGCGACGGCAAGTACATCCTGTTCGTCCAGGACAAAGCCGGCGACGAGAATTACAACGTCTACGCCGTCAACCCCGCGGACGCGCCCGCTTCCGGACAAGACGTGCCAGCAGCTCGAAATCTCACGGACGCGAAAGGCGTCCGCGCGTTTATTTACGCGGTACCGCGTAATGAACCCGACGCGATGTACGTGGGTATAAACGATCGCGACCCGGCCTGGCATGATCTCTACAAAGTGAAAATCTCCACCGGCGAGCGCACGTTGATCCGCAAGAACACGGAACGCATTACTTCCTTCGTTTTCGATCTCAAGGGGCAGTTGCGACTCGCAAGCAGATCGGCAGAGAACGGCGACACCGAAGTCTTGCGTGTTGACGCAGACAAGTTTACGAAGGTCTACAGTTGTACTGTGTTCGAGATGTGTGGACCGATTCGCTATCACAAAGACGGCGAACGCGTGTACTTCCAAACCAACAAGGGCAACGATGTCGACCTGGTGCGCCTTGAACTATTCAACCCCACCACCGGTAAAGAAGAGTTGGTTGAATCGGATCCGATGAAACGCGTTGACTTCGGCAACGCAGTGTTCTCGGAAGTTTCCGATGACCTGATTGCCACTTCGTACGAGGATGAACGCGAACGAATTTACTGGAAAGACAAAACCTTCGAAGCTGATTACAAGAACCTGCAGAAACAACTCCCCGGCAAGGAAATCAATTTCGGATCTTCAACCAAAGACGAAAAGCTGTTCCTCATCTCGGCGAACGCCGATACAGATCCCGGCGCAACGTATCTATATGACCGCGCGACGAAAAAGTTGACGCTTCAATATCAGATACGCGAGAAGTTGAACCGCTCATATCTGGCTTCGATGAAGCCAGTCAAATATCCCTCGTCTGACGGTTTGGAAGTTCCGGCTTATCTAACGCTGCCAAAGGGCGTGGAAGCCAAGAACCTTCCGGCAGTGATCGTTCCGCACGGTGGTCCATGGGGTCGCGACAGTTGGGGCTACAACTCCTTCGCGCAGTTTCTCGCCAATCGCGGCTATGCTGTTTTGCAACCAAATTTCCGCGCTTCGACCGGCTACGGCAAGAAGTTTCTCGACGCGGGAAACAAGCAGTGGGGCGAGAAGATGCAGGACGACGTGACGTGGGGCGCGAAGTATCTCATCGCCCAGGGCATCGCCGATCCGAAGCGCGTCGGAATCATGGGCGGGTCATACGGAGGTTATGCCACACTCGCGGGAGTTGCATTTACGCCTGACGTTTACGCGGCCGGTGTATCGATTGTTGGACCATCGAACCTGATGACGCTGCTCGAGTCGATTCCGCCATACTGGGAGCAGATTCGAAAACTTTTCTACGAACGGATGGGCGATCCAAACACGCCCGAAGGAAAGGCGCAGTTGATGCGCCAATCGCCGTTGACTGCGGCTGAAAAAATCAAAACTCCGCTGCTCGTGATCCAGGGCGCCAACGATCCGCGTGTTAACAAACGCGAGTCAGACCAGATCGTAATCGCGCTGCGAGATCGCGGTTTTCCAGTTGAGTATCTGGTGGCGCCGGATGAAGGACACGGCTTTGCCCGTCCGGTAAACAACATGGCGATGTTTGCGAGCGCGGAGAAGTTTCTCGCGAAATATCTCGGCGGCCGTTATCAGGAAAGCATGACGCCTGAAGTGTCTCAACGTCTGAAAGAAATCACCGTTGACGTAAAAACGGTGACGTTGCCGAAGATGACGAGTTCGACATCTGAAGTTCCGAAGCCTGCGGTCGATCTGCGGCCAGGTACTTTCAACTACAAGGCGTCGATTGCAATCCAGGGACAGGAAATTCCACTCACCACGAAGACAGACATCAAGGAAGAAAACGGCGCATGGACCGTCAATGAAACTGCTCAGACGCCGCAAGGCGAAATCGTAGACGTCAGCACGATCGAGAAAGGGAGCCTGCTGTTGAAGCATCGTTTGATCAAACAAGGTCCAATGACGATCGAGATGCAGATTGAGCCAAACCAGTTGACCGGTACCACGACGATGAACGGGAACTCCGTACCGCTAGCCGTGAATCCCGGTGGCGCTTTGTTTGCGGACGGCGCCGGCACGTTTGAAGTGATTGCTTCTCTTCCCCTCGCCGATGGTTACAGTTCGAGTTTTCGCAATTTCGACTTGCGAAAACAGAAGCCTCAGATCAAGCAGTTGAAAGTGCTCGGATCTGAAAGCGTTACTGTTCCCGCAGGCACTTTCGACGCCTACAAGGTGGAGATAGTCGACGCCGACAACGACGCTGACAAGCAGACCGTTTGGATTGATAAGGGCAGTCGAAAAGTGTTGAAGATCTCGGCCGTGCTTACGAGTCTTAATGGCGCAATTTTGACGTCGGAATTGACGCCGTAAGAAGCGACGACGGATTACGTAGCTTTTGAGGGTTGCTGGGTTTGACGTTCAATCTTATCCAGCAACTTGAACGCCAGGTGCTTCTCGTTCCAGGCTTCCAGTTGACTGTGTTGGGCCAGGGCCTTCTCTTTCTCCTCGAGATCAAGATAGACGAGGCCCATACAATAATGTGCACGGGCGTTCTGAGGATCGAGGTCCAACGCTTGCCTGAAAGCTTTTGTCGCCTCAGCGTAGCTCCCGATGTTGAAGTAGGCGAGGCCAAGGTCATTCCGCAACTCGGGATCCTGCGGCGCCAAAAGTATCGCCCTTGTATAGACCTTTAAGGCTTTAACAAAATCGCCCTGGTCGTCGTATGCCGCCCCGAGATCCTTTTGAGCCGTCACAAAGTTTGGACGCAGTTTGAGGGCCGCCAGATAAGCTTTGATTGCTTTAGCAAGTTGGCCCATCTTTTGAAACGTACGGCCCAACTCAAGCCACGCCTCAGCATGCTCGGGATTTGCGCGTGTCGCGAGTTTCAATTGCACGAGCGCCTTCGGATAAAAGCCGTCAGCTAGTAGTCGCACGCCTAAGTCGAAATGCGTTTGAGCCGCGAGTACTGACTGTGGCCCTCTTCGTTTCAGCCTGGTAGCGATAAAGTTTCCCAGCATCATATCCTCTGAATTATTCTTGACGTTCAGTACTCACTGACAGAAACCACAGGTATTCCGCCGAGTCGTAAAGCCGTCTTGACTTTATTCCGGTCCAACTTGAGCCACGCAGTGCCGCTGCCGGATGAGGTGAAAGTCGGAGCTAAAAAATCTCCGGTGCCATTGAACTTGGCTATTACGAATGCACCGAGCGACGTGCCGTTACCACCGCCGCTGCGGTCAAGAACGCCACCGCCAAGCACGAGTACCAACCCATCAAACGCCTGACTACCATTCATCGAGAGAGTCCCGGTAACGACCAGCAGACCTTTGCCTCCGGCACTCGGAAGAGAAGCATCTCCGTCTATAAACGTAAAGAGCCCGTCTGAAGTGCCGGCTCCGAACTCCGTCGGCGCAGCATCGCCAGCCGCGGTATTAAAGTAGCGATCGCAACTTGCTGCCGTCCCGCCGCTGCACCCGTAAAACTGTTGCTGCGAAGCGATTCTGAGTTTGTTAACGAAGGCTCGCGCGCCGAATACCGGATCTGACGTCGTTTGGAGCCACTTCGGCAGCGCTGCTACACCGCTCGGCAACGTGACCTGCTGCAAATTCGGGATGAAGCCGGTGGGATCACCTTCCAACGCGTTCGGGTTATTACTTTTCAACGTGGATAAATTTGTGTAATCGGGCGTGGTCGTAACCATGAAGGCCGGCAGCGGCTGTCCACCGGCGTTATCGATACCGGAGTACACATAGTTTGCGCTGCTGCCGATCGCGATCGTCGATGCGGACGTCGAATCATTGCCGGCGCCGCGGACTACAAAGGTTGCGGGCGGATCGTAGTCGAGGCCGAACCGCGTGACCATCATTTGCAGATTCTTGGTAGCCCCATGTGGACCATAGCCAGTGACTTTTACGACCAAACGTGCCGGCTCCGGTGCGTTAACAGTAGTTTGCAGCGTGGTAACCGTACCGTCCGCCGGAATCTGAATAGTTTGGCTAGGCATCGTAAATAAGGTGCCGACTCCGGGGATTTCAATCGTTTGATTTGGGAAAGTAAGCGACACAACACTGGTGGTCGCATTGATCGTTCCTGAGAACGTGCCTTTGATAGAAGCGGAAACCGGCACCGTGCTCCCAACCGGCAATGGTCCAGCTTCAGTAATCTGTAACGTAAAGGTTTGTGTCGAGAACGTGAAATTCGTGCTGGGCTTTACACCGGACAAGGCAATAGTGCCTAGAGCTGGATTGAAGTTCGTGGTGATGTCGGTGGAGGCTTGTGGGGTGTAGGTAATCGAGACGCCACCACCCAGACTCAACGATGATGCCGATGTACTCACGGAATTGGTGTTGAAAGCTCCGCCGGTCGAGTAAATGACTTGCCTCGAATTGTCCGGATCGACGATGCCGAGTATCCCGTAAGCCATGCCGTCAGCCTCCGTGTAACTCGGGCTCAGGGTTACGCGCGTCGGATTGGTGCTCGGATAATTGTAGGTGAGCCACCGGGAAAGTTTCGCCACCGTATCGGTAGTAGGATTATTTGACGTCGCACTATTGATGGCATTCTTAAAATTCATCTTCGTACCGTCGTTAGGATTGGGCGCAACGTTACCTCGCAAAACGTTGAGCGCGTCCTGAAGACCGGCTTCAGCCGCATAATACGCTTGCAACTCGTCAGTTGAACTAATCGCGTTCGTCGCAGAGATCGTGGTGGTGAGCATCAACATAAGCGCCCCTGCGAGGATGATAAGAGAGGCAAAGAGGACCATGACGAGGGCCGCACCGCGTTCACTCTTCCGCTCGGCTTTCCTGCAAGTTCGCACTGTCGCTTTCGGACGCATGAAGTCTCCAATGCTCATCAGTAATTGACGATATCGGCATTCCGCAAATAAACATCTGATACGAGTTGGACACGTGAGGCCGGTTGAAAACCGGGCGACCCCGCTGTGCCGCGGGCTGTCAGTTGGACGCAAACGCTGATGACTATGTACTTCGTATCGCTCTTTTGTGTTACTTCAGGTGTAGCGGTTGCAATGTCACAGTCACTGGTAAGGGTGTAATCGACTTTCGCCGGGTAGTAACGAATGTTCAGCGCGTCTACGCGGTTGGCAAGCACCGTAGTTTGATTCTGAGTGCCGATATCGAGACGCACGATGTAGCTGTCGGTTCCGGCCGTGTAGAGAGAATACTTCACATCTTCATTGCGGTCGCTGATGCTGTTGCTGGTGGTTTGGCTTTCAAAAGCATTTAGATTAGCCCGAACGCGAATGGCAGTTTGAGTAGAGTCAGCGGCCACGATGCCGTTGTTCGACAGACCGAAACCGGTGTTGGCAATCTCGCGCGACATGATGTTCATTGCGCGTTGTGCGTCAGCCAATGCGTCCGTCTTCTGGTTCTCACGTGCACGCACATTGAAAGAGCTTGCAAGGAAACCGCTGGTGAGGCCCAAAATCGTGAGGGTGATCGTCATCGCGATCAGCAATTCAAGCAGGGAAAAACCGGCTTGCGGATTTGGGGCATTCGGTTTTGCCATAAGTGTCTTCAACTGTTCACCCGAGATTTGTTCCGGTGGTCGAAGTTGTGCGCTTCGTGTAGACGACGACCTGACCGCGCATCCAACCCTGGTAACCCGAGTAGATGCCGCCACTGGTGGTCCTGCCTTGCGGTGTGACTACGATCTTGATCTTCTTCAGCGTGGATGTGACGTCGGTAACGGTCACGTCAACAGTGTAGGTTTGTGAGTCCGGCGAGCCCACCGACACGACTTCCGACGACGAAACGCAGGACGTGAAAGCAGCACCGCGCAGTTGCTCGAGCTTACGCTGTGCGGCCGCGACGGCGCCGGCGCGAATTGCGGCGGCGGAGTTGTACTTGAGTGCGTACACGCCTAACGGAAGCACACCGCAGACGATGATCGTTAGCAACACCAGCGCGACGCAGGTTTCGATTAAAGTAAAACCGCCCTCGTTTTTGTGATTACGGATTTCCATCGAGTGCCTTCTCTATGCCGTTCAGTTCGTCACGTTTACTTTAACGGTGATCGAGGAGCCGCACTGCGAAGTGAATGTGACGTTGTATGGACCACGGAGTGTATTCTTTGACACGATTGAAAAGCTTTGACCGTTGGAAACGGTTTGCGAAGCTGGTGAAACCGTGAGATTGGAAGGGAATGTCGCGACGACGAGGCTGGGGTTACTCATGGCGACTATCACGCTGCCTGTCGCACCGCCATTCTTTTTGATGGATATGCTTGAAGAGCTGACGGAAATATTGCAGGAAGGTGGCCCAGAGTCAGCAGGGGTGCCGCCGCCGGAGAGATCCATACAAGGAGTGTTCTCGATTGTTGTCGATCCGGTAATTACAGAGCGAGTGTCGATGCCATCGGCGGAATTGATTCCATTGACGTAGGAGACGTTCGGCAGAGTGGGTTGCTGGTTTTCGACCGTCACGTCTCCCGATCCCGATACGTCAACGGATAAACCGTTTTTACCTCCATCGCTCACCGCGAACGTCGTCACACATGAAGTTCCGGCAGTGACCGTGCGACCCCGCCAGTTGAACCTCACATTCGGAAGTTCAGAGCTTGCTAACTGAACACCATCCTGGAACTTGAATGTTTGAGTAGTGGCGCTTCCACTGAGGTTGAAGTCCATAGTTACTGAATACGTTGTCGCATTCGTAAACTCGACGATGGAATTACCGTGACGGCGCACAGCGTCGACGCGTGCTTTCTCCATGTAGGAGGCGAGCTGCCGAACGGAATTCTGAACGCGCAGGGCAGCGCGTGCCGATCGAATCTGGACCAGCGCGAAAGCTGAAATGATGCCTACGAGCACCATTACGATCACAAGTTCCACCATGCCGACACCGTGATCGTTGCGGCCAGGGTTTCCAGTAACTTGTATTCGCCGTTTCATCTTTGCTGTATGGTTGCTTGTGTATTCGCGTCCGCGAGAGCGTTGGATCAGGGCGTGATTAGGACCACTACGACGGCAGAATCCCATTGGCAAAATTAGCAAGATTTTCCTGTTTGCGCATGAGAAGGGTTTCCCTTTTTTGAGGGAGATCTGTTCTATGTCGAGGAGGGTTGATGTAGTAGTAATCTCCCGGGTCAGGCGTAGTACAAAGCGGGCTATTCGACGGGCCTGTTGCGACTTCAGGTGCTGACTTCGCTCATGCGGTGTTTGACCGCATACATGACCAATTCGAGGCGGTTTTCAACTCCGAGCTTGCTGTAAATTGAGGTGAGATGATTACGCAGAGTGTGCTCGCTCATATTCAGATCACCCGCGATCTGCTTATTCGTCGAGCGGCCCTGTTTGATAATGACGTCGATGATTTCACGTTCGCGAGGAGTCAGGGTCGCTATGTTGGTGGTTTCCGGTGATGCCTCGTTGTTGGAGTGGTCCAGCAGTTTAGTAAAGAGGCGTCCAGTGCTCGCTCGATCCAACCAAATCTCGCCGTCGTAAACCTTCTTTATTGCTTTGAGTATAACCTCGGGCGACGACTCCTTTTGGACCACGCCTCGAGCGCCCGAAAGCACCGCACGGTCGTGAATCTCTGCATCTCTCACTCCGGTCAGGATGAGCACGACCGCGCTTGTTGCCTTCCGCAAGAGCGACATTGACTCGAGGCTGTTCACGCCGTTCAGATCAATATCGAGAAGGATGATGTCGGGCTGTTCGCTTTGAGCAAGAGCCAGTGCTTCAGACATGTCGGCAGCGGTCCCAACCACCTTCATGCCTGGACCGTCGCTTTCGATCAGCTTAGCCATGCCCCATAGAAAGCTTTGGTGATCGTCGACGAGCAAAATGCGTATTGGATTTTCTGAGGGTGCCATTCTTTCTCTTTACATGGGGATGACTACAGAAACACTCGTCCGTCCAGTTTGGTTCACGTTAACAGAAACTCGCCCACCCAACGCTATTGCGCGTTCTGTGATTGAGCGAGGAGTAAAGGTGTTGCCGGAATTCGAAGAGTCGTTCTCAATATCGAGAACCATGTCGCCGTTAACAGAAGACATGCTGATTCGCGCCTCGGTCGAGGCCGTATGCCGCCTGATGTTACTCAATCCCTCTCGCACGATCTGGAAGAGTTCCGCGGCTAAGCGATCGTTCATGTTTGTGTCGGTAGCAATTTTGACGTCCACGTTAATGCCGTAAAACTCGCCTAACTGCTTCGCATGTCTCTCGACGGACGAAGTGAGAACGTTTACCCGCTCACTCAAACCCTGGTCTTGAAGGCCCCCGACGTATGCGCGCAGATCGTTTATTACTGAGTCGGTCCGTTCAGCCAGCTCGGCGAGCCCGCCGGCGATCGGGTCATCGTTTGAAATCCTTCTGCGCAAAGCGTCGAGGCCAAGCCTGAGACCTATGTACGGCTGAATCGCGCTGTCGTGTATATCGCGTGAAATTCTTTGACGTTCATACTCCGATGCCTGTGAAGCAAGCCGATCTACAAGCTGTATGTTATCAATCGTCGGCATGACGTGGTCCATCACCTGTCGCAGAAAATCTACGTCTGAATAGTTGAAGGCTCTGCGTTTCGACGTTAGATAAAGTCGACCGGTGAAAGTATGGCATTGCTGGAGTGGGATGGTGATAAAAGAATCGGTATCGAGCAAATCCGCGATGCATCTGTAGGTTTCGTCCGAATCCTTTACACGTTTGCCAGACGAGAAATCATAAGTCGAGCACGAGGTCTTGCTGAACAATCGACTTCTTAATCCATTGTGCCACGTAACAGCCCATCCACTTTGCAGGGCTAATAGTTGTGACGCCTCGTCACCAACAAATTCAACGCTCTCAGCCGCATCAGCATGACGTCGATTAACTCGCCTGACAGTATGTGCGTTCGCGACCGGACCCGTGTTGATGAGCAGGCACGCGTCCGCATCGTAAAACTCACGAAGCCTCCTCATAATCGAATCGATGGTCTGGTCAACTCCAAAGCGAGGGTTTGACAGTCTGCTTACATCCTTCAGCAGCGCTAGCCGGCGTTTGTGCATCGTTTCAGAACCACCCCAGTAAGCGAGCAGGTAACCGATGCTTGCCAGGTAGACAGCTCTCAAGAGAAACCCGTTCGGTTCAGTTGTGAAATATCCGATCGCGACGAAGAGAATGGCGGACACAGTAGTGACCTTCACACCGGCCTCAAAACCCGACTGAAACGCGGCCACCAGAATCACGAAGAAGAAGAAAAAGAAAAACAGCTTATTCGTTCCGCTGCTTAACGAAATGAGGACCGCGTACCACGCGACGTCCAGCCAGTAAAGCGGAATGGCTGATTGGTTTCGGGGCGAAAGAAAGTAGACGACTGCGCTGTAGACCGCGTACAGGGCCAGAGTCGCATAGGTAAGATTGACCAGCCGATCAGGTTGTGACGGATCAACGTAAATGATGACTAGAGCCGATAACGCGAGGATAAACCGGGTGATGTTTACCAGGCGCTCGTCAACTGAACTGATATTTTTCCGCTCCATCATCGTCTTCTTCGGCGCAAGGCCCTCCCCTGCCTCCCGAGCATTATAGGAGAATGCTCCTTCTTTACTCCACAAAGTACTTGATGTTAATCTTGCAAAGGCATAAGATCCCGGAACGAATTGGCGATACGTTCATGAGAACAAGCTACGACGTGACTATCATCGGTGCCGGACTCGCCGGCCTTCAGTGTGCTCGCCTGCTCGCGCGCCAAGGCGTGAACGTTCTCCTCGTCGATCGGAAAAACACTCTCGACCAGAAAATTCATACGACAGGAATCTTCGTGCGCCGCACGCTCGTCGATTTCGACATCCCGGACGACTGCCTTGGTCCGGCGATCAAACACGTCACACTTTACTCACCCGCGCACCGGCCGCTGGAACTCGTCAGCCGGCACGACGAGTTTCGCATCGGCCGCATGGGCCAACTCTACCAGCGTTATTTGCAGCAGTGTTTACTCTCTGGTGTTCACTGGCTGCCGCAGACGAGTTACCTCAGCCATTCGCCAGACAACGGCAAACTAACACTTCGACTCAGTTCCGGTTCGTCGACGCGCGCGATAACGACGCGCTACTTGATCGGCGCGGATGGCGCCCGTTCGCGTGTTGCTCGCGATCTCAAACTGGAACTGAATCGCGAATGGATTGTGGGTGTGGAAAATGTTTTTCACGGTGCCGTACTTGATGGCCCACCGCGATTGCTTTGTTTTCTCGATCCAAAACTGGCGCCGGGTTACATCGCGTGGATTGCACACGACGGTGAAGAGACGCACCTGGGCGTCGGCGGCTACCCGTCGTTGTTTGATCCGACGGCGGCGCTTCAGGAGTTTCATTCACGCGTCGCAGGCATCATCGACTTGCGAACGGCAAAACAGATCGAAGCGCGCGCGGGCTTTATTCCGGTCGGCGGCGTGCTCAGAAATATCGCTAATTCTATCGGCCTGTTAATAGGAGACGCCGCGGGCGCCGT
>JBKPPH010000370.1:0-10125 GCA_046733535.1 Acidobacteriota bacterium | reverse complement strand
TAAAGCTGACCGTCGTTGCGACTGACGCATCCGGCAAAGTCGTGAACGAACAGCCGTCAACGTATTTCGCCGGGCCATTTGATATCGCCGCAGTCGACGACGATGGCAACGTGAAGCTATTCGGAACCGGTGAAGTTACTGCCGGCGCGATCGTCGGAGGCAAGCCCGGTATCACTACGTTCATGGTGAAGGCGCCGAGCGTGAAGACTGTCGAGATCGTTCCACTCCAGACTCCGCTCGTCACCGGCGGCAGCGTTCAACTCGATGCAGTCACACGCATCTTCAGCGGCGATCCACGCACTGGTGTTCCCATCAATTGGACTTCGGACAATGCGCAAGTCGCGACTGTCGACACAGCGGGCGTGGTAACTGCCGTTGGACCAGGCAAGGCTACGATCACCGCGACATCAGGACCAGCAAGCGCCACTACCACCATCACCGTCGTCACCAACGATCTCCGCCGACTCACGGTGACAGCAGACGCGAAGTCTGCACGCACGGGTGATGTGGTCCACTTCACCGCCAAAGGAGATCCAAGCAGTGACTTCACACCGCGATGGTCCACAAGCGGCAGCGGCGCCACGATCGATCCCGACGGCGGATTCGTCGCCGAACAACCCGGGACTTATATCGTCACCGCAACGAGCGGAAACATCTCCGCGAACGCTTCGATCGTCGTCACGCCACGCAATCTCGAACGCGAAGTTGAAGTCGTCGGCCGCGTGCCGTTCAAAGAGTTTCAGGGCGCGGAACAGTGGATTATCGGCAACTATGCTTACTATTCGACGATTTACGATCGCTTCCTCGTGTATGACATTTCGGATCCCGCTCACCCGAAACTGACCGACACCGTCAAGGTCGATGCGCGTCTCGTCAACGACATCATGACTACGCCCGACGGCAAAATTCTCGTGATCTCACGCGAAAGCGCGTCGAATCGAAAGAACGGAATCGCTTTCTACGACACGTCCGACCCGGCGCATCCGAAGTTGATTTCTGACTACACGGCAACTGTAACCGGCGGCGTTCACAGCGCGTTCGTTCACGACCATTACGTCTATCTCACGGACGACGCAACCGGCTCGATGCGCGTGATCGATTTCAAAGACGTCAAGAACCCGAAGGAAGTAGCACGATGGCAGACTGAGAATCCGTTCGCGGGCGTGATTCGCACGAAGGAAGGCGAGCAAATCGCCGGCCGTTATATTCACGACCTTTACGTCAAAGACGGCCTCGCATATCTCGCTTACTGGCGCGATGGTCTGGTGATCCTCGACGTCGGCGCGGGACTCAAAGGCGGCAGTCCCGAGCATCCGCAACTCGTTAGCCAGTTGCGCTTCAATCACAACGAACTTTACGGAAACGGCTGGCTCGCCGGCACGCATTCAGTCTATCGCTATCGCAACTACGTCTTTCTCGGCGACGAAGTGTTTCCAGCGATCTTCGACATCCACTCGCGCAATCGCATCCCGGTGCGCGGCATCTTTCACGTGGTCGACGTCTCCGACATCAATCACCCGCGCAAAGTCGCCGAGTACAACGTGCCCGAAGGCGGTGCGCACAACGTTTGGGTCGAGAACGATATCATGTACGTCGGCTACTACAGCGGTGGCGGGCGCATCATCGACGTGTCAGGCGAGCTGCGTGGCGATCTCTACCGGCAAGGTCGAGAGATTGCACGAATCTGGACCGGCGATCCCGAAGGCTTTCGCGCGAACATGCCGTTCACGTGGGGCGCCCAGCCACATAACGGTTTGATCTACTTCAACGATGTGAACTCCGGTCTGTGGATAGTGAAACTCGGCGAGAAGATCGATAAAGGATCTACAACAGCGCCGGGGCAGTAAATCTTTGTCAATCCTGTCTAACTGTTTTGTAGAAATCGATGCCGGCCGCGCCGGGAGCGACGTCGAGAGTCGCCACTGTTTTCAACGCAGTGAGATCGATGATCTCGACTGTTCCCGGTTCTGAGCCGACTCCTTCTACAGTCACGAAAGCATAACGATCGTCGGGCGAGACGACTACACCGTGCAGCACCTTCCTCTTCGTCGGCAGCCGGGCTAGTTCCCTGCCGCTCTTCAGATCATAAATCGATACCGACTGATCTCGTTTGTTCGTCGCGATCAGACGCGAGCCGTCGTGTGTCGTCTCCAGATTGTAAACTCCCGGCCGCGCCGGAATGCGACGCACGAACTGCCAGCTGTTCGCATTGACTTCGACAATCTCACTCGATCCATTGCAGGCCACGTAAATCGAAGATCCATCGGCTGACGGCTCGGCCCACGTGGGCGAGCATCGAGTATCGCCGGTCTTCGGCGCCTCAGAGCCGTGTCCGGCGCTACTGTGCATCGAGTGAGTTGAACCTGCCTGCGGTGGTCCATCCACTCCTTTTTCCTCATTCTTCGTCACGATGAAATGCCGCGTCGCTTTCAACGAACGCGTGTCGATCTCGACGAGCATCTCGTCCATCATGCACGCCGAATACTGCTTCGTGCCCTGCGAATTCAAACGCGAACCGTGCGGCATCGTGCAGGTCGGTATCCGCGCGACTTCGGTCATCGTTTGTGTCGACACTACTGAAACTGTCGACGGCACCATGTCGCCATGAAGATTGAAGTTCACGACAAACAGAAAACTGCCGTCAGGTGTGATGTCTAATGTGGCAGGAAAATAACCGAGCGAAGTCTTCGCAACCAGCGCGTCATCTTTGGTCGAGTACTTCCAGACTGTTCCAAACGGCCGCCCGTGTGCGATCGAGACGTAGTAAAACCTGCGATCGGGAGAGATGACGATCCCATGCGGCCCGTCGATGTCCACCGGCATGTCTCCGGTATCGAGCTGTCGCTCTACGCGAGCGCCGTCCGGACCGAAACGAACGAGCGCGATCTTGTCGGCTGATTCCGACAAAACGTAAACGAGATAATCTTTGTCAGGTTTGGTTTGAGCCGGCAGCCACGAGGGAAAGAGTGCGATGAGCAACAACATTAAGTAACGCCGAATGTTCATTGCAGACAGTCTACTACTAATTCCAAACCTTTTAGGCAGATCCTGTGATATAAGTCCGTCCCTAGCTCTTCTTCAAACTGTTCCAGGAGGATTCTCATGCTCACCAACGTCGCTCCGTCTCTACGTGTCTTACGTCAACTTCTTCTCGCATCAGCGGTCGTTTGCATACTTGCGCCAACGCTTTACGCGCAAAAGTCGAAGACCGGCTTCACGTCTTTCATTGTCGGTAACGCTGCTGATGCGCAACCGTCCGCGACGCTCACGGCGGGACTGGTTTTGATGGGCGGCGGCACAGACGTTGACGCTGCGTTCCAATGGATGTGCCAGCGTGCAGGCGGCGGCGACTTCGTCGTGATCAGGACCACTGGCACGGACGCTTACAATCCTTACATCCAACAACTCTGCCCGCAGATGGATTCGGTGGAAACAATAATCATCACCTCGGTGACAGGCGCGAACTCGTCCTATGTCAGCAGCCACATACAAAACGCTGAAGCCCTCTGGATTGCGGGCGGCGATCAGTCAACGTATGTGAACCTTTGGCGCGGCACTGCGGTGCAAACCGGCGTGAATTTTCTGCTCAATTCAAAGCTCGCGCCGGTGGGTGGAACGAGCGCGGGTTTGGCTGTACTCAGCCAATTCATTTACACCGGAGAGCTCGGCTCGGCGACTTCGAGTCAGAGCTTGTCGAATCCTTTCAATCGTTACGTCACACTCGATCGCGACCTGTTTCAATCTGCGCTCGGCGTCAACAAACTCTATGACTCACATTTCGTGACGCGCGATCGCATGGGAAGATCACTCGTGTTTCTGGCGCGGATCGTAAACAACGGTTGGTCCGCTCAACCCCGCGGCATCGGAATAGACGAACAAACGGCGCTGCTCGTAGCTTCGAATGGCGCCGCGACGATGGTGGGCAGCGGCGCGGCTTATTTCCTGCAAGCGCCCGGACCCGCACAGGTGCTCGCAGACAAAACACCGCTGACGTATCTGAACATCGGCGTCTACAAACTTCCGCAAGGCGGAACGTTCAACTTCTCGACGTGGACCGGCACAGGCGGAGTCGCATACTCGCTGAACGTGAACAATGGAGTACTGACTTCAACGCAGGCCGGTGGGAATATTTATTAAAACGATTACAGGATTTGACAAAGATTTACATGTAAATCCTGAATAACTGTATCCCATCGACCTTCTGCCTGCTGGCGGAAGAGGCGCATTGTCGGATACCACGGGCTGTCGTTGCGATCGATCATCCAGCGCCAGTCGGCGTCGAACGGAAGCAACGTCCAGGTGCGTTGCCCGATCGCGCCGGCAAGGTGCGCGGTCATGGTGTCGACAGAGATCACGAGGTCAAGCGCGCGCATCACTTGCGCGTCGTCCAACGGGTTATCCCCGCCAGAGATCTTGCCCAACTTCCCGTCCCAACCCGCACGGCGCGCGTCACGCTGCAAAATGTGCCAATCGATCCCGGGCAACTGCGCGAGTCGTTGAATCTCAGAAAAAGGAACTGACCGGCGCGTGTCCCAATCGCCAGACACCCAGATCAACCCGACTCGTAAACGTGCGTCGCCTCCGAGCGTTGCAGGTTCAACAAAGATGTATGGAACTTCGGCAGGTATGTTCGTGAGCGTCGTTCGAAACACGTGAGGCAGTTCGCCAAGTTCCACGTCGACGTCGTATTCCACATCCGGAACTCCATCGTGCAACGGAAGCAATTGATCAATGCCTTTAACGGAACGAAGTAAAGGGATCAAAGATGGTTGCACCCAAACTATCACTTCTGCCGCCACTTCCTTCAACAGTGCGACATACCTGATGAACTGAATCGTGTCGCCGAGCCCGTGATAACAACGCACCAACACACGTTTGCCGAATAACGAGCGGCCATTCCAGATGTTCTGAAAGTGACGCGGAAGCTTCGTATGATCCTGAGCGCCGCGAGTGCGTAGCTGTGCATCGCTGATGTTCCACGCCGCGGCGAAGTCACCGCGTTGCATCGCGTGCACCCATTCAGTTCCGTCCGCGTCGATCATTTCACGAAAGTCTACAGGATCAACATTCAATCATCGGCGAAATATTTTTACGTACGCGAACGAACCGAACGTACATAGTTGCAAGCGTACATTAGCCACTTCGAGTCTGGGTTGTGTTCTCGCGGAGGCGTGGTGCCCGAAAGCGGCGAAAATCGTTGGCAAGAGAATCGCTTATTAGCATCGCTCCCTGAACGTGATCGCGCTCGCCTCATTCCCCAGTTGGAAATCCTCACGCTATTCGCCAAAGAAGCTGTGCACGAGAGCGCGGAAGAGATGAATTACGTTTACTTTCCACTCGACTGCATAGTCGTCTTGATTAGCTCAGTCGAATCAAAAGCCACGGTGGAAGTGGGTTGGATTGGCAATGAAGGAATGGTCGGAGCGCAGATTTTGATGGGCGCAAAGCATTCGACCAGCCAGGCTTTAATACTCGCCGAAGGTAAAGCTCTGCGTCTTCCCGCCGCGGTGATCAAGAAAGAAGCGAAACGAAGCAGTCGTATGCGTGAGTCGATGCTCGCTTATGCAAACGCGCTACTGGCGCAGAGCGCTCAACTCGCCGCGTGTCACCGTTATCACACGCCACAAGCGCGGTTAGCGCGTCTGCTATTGATGATCGACGACCGCACCTCGACTCCGGAGTTGCGCATTACGCAGGAGATGCTCGCGCGTTTGCTCGGCACACGCCGGGCAACCGTCACCGAAGCCGCAAATCAATTGCAGGACAGCCAGGTGATTCAATCTCTTCGTGGGCGAATAAGAATTCTCGACCGCAAAGGTCTCGAAGCGAAGGCCTGTAGCTGCTACGCGATCATCGCTGCACAACAAGACGAAATCAAACCACCGTCTACAAACTCCTAACAAATTCTTCACGGTCTTTACTTTTATCGGATACAGGTACGCTTGCGTACGGATATCACGATCATGCACATGTACTTTCCTTAACCCGAAGGGCTGATTCTGCGAGTTGAAGAAGTCCATCGCCCAGTGCTTTCAACAAGGGGGCTCACCCATGAAGGGGAAAACTAGTGCGGCAAACGGCAATGGCCGACATAAGAACTTACATCCGATAACTCACACATCAACTCACAAAAACGGCAAATCGAAACCAATCTTGATCACAGGCGGCGCCGGGTTCGTCGGATCGAACCTTGCGCACCGGCTTCTTTCTGCCGGGCACCGCGTGCGTTTGCTCGACAACCTGTCGCGAAAGGGCGTCGAGAGAAATCTGCGCTGGCTGATTGAAACGCACGGCGACCTTGTCGATATCGAAGTGCCCGACGTTCGCAATTTTTCAATCCTGAAGCTGGCGGTGAAAGATGCGTCTCAGGTTTTTCACTTTGCGGCGCAGGTGGCCGTGACTTCGAGTCTCATCGACCCGAGAGAAGACTTTGAGATCAATGCGGGTGGAACGCTGAATCTACTCGAGGCGATTCGTGCCACAGACAATCCGCCGCCGCTGATTTTTACTTCAACAAACAAAGTTTACGGCAACCTCGCGGATGTTGATTTCATGAAGCAGTCGACTCGTTACGCGCCGGCCGATCCAATGTTATCCGAGCGAGGGATTGCGGAGAACAGGCCGCTCGATTTTCACAGTCCTTACGGCTGCTCAAAAGGCGCGGCTGACCAGTACGTCGTCGATTACGCGCGCACGTATCGAATGCCGGCGCTCGTCTTTCGCATGAGCTGCATCTACGGGCCGCACCAGCATGGCAACGAGGACCAGGGCTGGGTGGCGCACTTCATCATTCAATCCATCACCGGTCAACCAATCACGATTTACGGCGACGGCCGGCAGGTGCGCGACGTCCTGTTCATCGACGATCTGGTGGATGCGTTTTTACTGGGCCAGCAAAACATGGAAAGGCTCGCCGGCAACGCCTTCAATATCGGCGGTGGACCAGCCAACAGCATCAGCTTGCTGGAGCTATTGGATCTGCTGGCAGAACTTCATGGTGGAGATCTGTCGATTTGTTTTGAAGATTGGCGCGCAGCGGATCAACGCTACTACGTTACGGACACAAGTAAATTCAGAGGGCTGACTGGTTGGGCGCCGCGAGTCGGCGTGAATGAAGGGGTCAGGCGTTTGTACGAGTGGCTCCTGAATGACAGTGCGCACTTTTCCGGAGAGCCAGTGGGTGTCACTCAGTTAGCAAATGCCCGCGCGGCGCACGCAGCGAAGGCGTAAAGGCGCTCTACTACGCGAGGTAAAGCTGAAGTGCAGTCAGCAGTGGAAGTGAAAACCTTGTCGATGCCTCGCGTCGTGGTTGGGCGTGCTGCTGTGATTGCAAGTCCGCGTGAGATCAGCGTCCGCAAAAAAGAATTCCGCGTGCCTGCCGCAGATGAAGTCCGCGTACGAATTGAAGGTTGCGGTGTGTGCGCGTCGAACCTGCCGCTATGGGAAGGAAAGCCGTGGTTTGAATATCCACTCGAGCCTGGTGCGCCAGGTCATGAAGCGTGGGGACGAATTGATGCAAAGGGTGCGGGCGTGTCTGACTTCGTTCCCGGCGAGCGAGTGGCAATGCTGTCGTCACATGCGTTTGCGGAGTATGACTTCGCGCGCGCAGCCGAAGTAGTCCACCTGCCTGCTTCACTGGATGCATTGCCATTTCCCGCTGAGCCACTCGGTTGCGCCATGAACATCTTCAAGCGCGCCGTAATCGTGCCGGGTCAAACCGTGGCGATCGTGGGTATCGGATTCCTCGGCCTGCTGTTGACACAGCTTGCAGCAAACGCAGGCGCACGAGTGTTGGCAGTTTCGCGCAGGCGTTCGTCACTGAAGCTCGCGGAAGAGTTTGGGGCGGCAGCAACGATCGAACTCGAACAAGACGTGCTTCGGTTGGCGGGTGAATTTACTCATGACCGCGGTTGTGACTGCGTGATCGAGGCGGTCGGCTCGCAGGAGTCACTCGACCTTTCGACCGGGCTCACGAGCGAACGAGGGCGACTCGTCATCGCCGGTTATCACCAGGATGGACCACGACAGGTGAACATGCAGCTTTGGAACTGGCGCGGGCTCGACGTCATCAACGCGCACGAACGAGATTCCCAAGTGTATGTCGCAGGGATGCGCGAAGCGATAGCGGCGGTTGAAAGCGGGTTGATCGATCCGCAGCCGCTTTACACGCATACGTTCACGCTCGACGAACTGCCGCGTGCGTTGGAAACGATGGAAGAGTCTCCGGAAGGGTTTATCAAGGCGCTGATAACGCTATGAGCAGTGCGGCGATAAAGATTGACGCGACTCCATACAAACCGCGTTTGGGGTTTGTCGGTCTCGGCTGGATTGGGCGAAACCGTTTGGCGTCGGTAGTGGAAGCAGGCGTCGCGGAAGTCGCAGCGGTTCACGATGCGGAAGCCAGCGCGGCCGCGGAAGCGCAGAAAGTCTCCCCAGACGCAGTTCTCTTCTCATCTTTCGACGAGCTGCTTCGCCACGATCTCGACGGCGTTGTGATTGCCACGCCGAATCGGTTTCACGCAGAACAAGCGATTGCGGCGCTCGAGCAAGGAATACCGGTGTTCTGCCAGAAGCCGCTCGGGCGGAACGCTTTCGAAACGCGAAGGATAGTCGAGACTGCTCGCGACGCAGACTGCCTGCTCGGGGTTGACCTGTCGTACCGTGCGATACCGGCAATGCAGGCGGTCAGCAGACTGGTTGAAAGTGGCGCGCTCGGAAAGATCTTCGCCGTTGACGCGAAGTTTCATAACGGCTACGGGCCTGACAAGCCGTGGTGCTACGACTACTCGCTTTCCGGTGGCGGATGCGTGCTGGATCTTGGACCGCATCTTGTCGACCTTGCGTTGCGGCCGCTCGGATTTCCACGCGTCGAGCGAGTCGAGAGTTCGTTGTTCGCGGGTGGGAAGTCAGTCAACAAAGGCAGCGAGGAGATTGAAGATTACGCAGTCGCCACGATCGACACGGCGGACGACGCAGTGATCAATCTGAGTTGTTGTTGGAACCTACCGATCGGCCGCGACGCGACGATCGAGATCGTGTTCTATGGCACTGAAGGCGGCGCAGCGCTGCGGAACGTGAACGGTTCTTTTTATGACTTCGTTGGCGAACGGTTCGCACGTACGCGCAGCGAGACGCTCAGCAATCCGGAAGATTCGAAATGGCAGTGGGGAGGGTTGGTTACGATGGAATGGATCAAACAACTCGCATCCGACAGTAGTTTCGATCCGCAGGCTGAGCGTTTTGTCGAGATAGCCGAGGTTATCGACAGGATTTACAGGTGATGTTTGGGACAGGATTACAAGATTTTTCAAAATGTACAAGATGAATCCTGTTCATCCTGAAAAATCCTGCCAGTCCTGTCAAGAAGCTATGACTAATCACAGTCCACGCCGTATTCTCATGACCGCAGACACCGTTGGCGGCGTGTGGACCTACGCGCTCGAGTTGACACGCGCGCTGCAAACTTACGACGTCGAGGTGCTCCTCGCTACGATGGGGCCGCCGCTAACTCCGGCGCAACGCGAAGACGCGCAAAGCATCCCAAATCTCAATCTCTTCAAGAGCGACTACAAACTCGAATGGATGCCCGACTGCTGGTCCGATGTGAAGCGTGCGGGCGATTGGTTGTTGCATCTCGAGAATCGCCTGCGCCCGGACGTAGTTCACCTCAATGGTTACGCACACGCAAAGCTTCCGTGGAACAGCCCGACGCTCGTCGTCGGACACTCGTGCGTCTTCTCGTGGTGGCAAGCCGTGCATCACGATACGCCGCCCGCGGAGTGGCAGCGTTACAAAGACGAACTGAAAAGCGGTTTGCGCGCTGCGGATCTCGTCGTCACGCCGAGCGCGGCAATGCTGCGCGCGTTGAATACTCACTACGGCGCGATCGATAACGGCCGCGTGATCCCAAACGGTCGCGATCCTGAACACTTCAAACCAGCAGCGGAGGAACAGTTTGTCCTGTCAGCGGGCCGTTTGTGGGACGCGGCCAAAAACATCGATCGACTGGCGGAGATTGCGACTGAATTACCGTGGCCGGTTTTTGTCGCCGGTGATTTTCAACATCCGCAGCAGCCGTTGCAAAATAACTCCGTCGCCAGGAGCTGTAAATGGCTGGGCCAACTC
>JBKPPH010000369.1:0-8384 GCA_046733535.1 Acidobacteriota bacterium | reverse complement strand
GTCGCTGCCGGTTGCGATCGTCGACGAGCAGCTCGCGCGCATGTACTCACCCGGCGGCGATCTCGTCGCCAAACGCGTTCGCATCGGCGGTGGTCCATGGTTGACGATCGTGGGAGTCGTTCCAAACGTCAAGAACCGCAGACTCGACGAAGAGCCGTGGCCCTACATCTATCGACCGTTTAGCCAATGGGTGCGGCGCGAGACGATGCTGGTGGTGCGAACGTCGGTCGACCCGGTTGCGATCGCCGGCAACGTGCGACAGGAAGTCGCGAAGCTCGATCACGAACTGCCGCTCTCCAAAGTCAGCACGATCCAGCAGGCGATGGATCGTTCGCTCGTCACTCAAAGACTGACGAATTTGCTGCTCGCGGGCTTTGCTGCGACGGCATTGCTGTTGGCGCTCACCGGGATTTACGGAGTGATGTCGCTCAACGTCGCGAATCGCAGGAATGAGTTTGGGATTCGACTCGCGTTGGGTGCGCAGACGTCGAACGTGCTCCGGTTGATTCTCGGCCAGGGACTGCGATTGGCGGTTGTCGGCGTTGGCCTCGGACTGCTGGCGGCGATCGGTTTGACGCGACTGTTGAAAGGCTTGTTGTTTGGGATCAGCGCGAGCGATCCGTGGACGTTTGCAGTGATCGCGGGGTTGTTGGTGGGTGTTGCGTTGTTGGCCTGTTATCTGCCGGCGCGGAGAGCAACGAGAGTCGATCCGCTCGAAGCGCTCAGATATGAGTAGGAAGTTAACCACGGATTACACGGATTATAAGCGGATTGATCCGTATTCATCCGTGGCCAATTAGATAGAAGAGACACAACATGACTTCTTTCTGGCAGGACTTGCGTTATGGGGCGCAGATGCTGGTGAAGCATCCGGCGTTCACGGCGGTGGCGGTTTTGACTCTCGCGCTCGGCGTTGGCGCGAATACCGCCCTGTTCAGCGTTGTCGATGCAGTGTTGCTGAAGAAGTTGCCGGTTAAAGATCCCGATCGCCTCGTCCTCTTAAAAGCGAGTTGGAACCGCGAGAAGTTTAGTCCGGGCGGGTTCGACGGCGTCAACCAGCTCGATCGTGCGACCGGCCTCATTGTCGGCACATCGTTTCCAACGCAGACGCTGGCGCGCTTGCGACAGGAGCAGAGCGTTGTCTCGGATGTCTTCGCCTTTGCGCCACTCGAGCTCAACTTCAACGCGGGCGGACAAGCGGAAGTCGTCAACGGCCAGGTGGTTTCGGGTAACTACTACAGCGCGCTCGGTGTGCCCGCACTACTCGGCCGCACGATCAACGAAGCTGACGACAACGCGGGCGCAACTCCGGTCGCCGTGCTCAGTCACCGCTTCTGGTCCAGCCGGTTCGGCAGCGATTCGTCCATCATCGGTAAGCAAGTCAATATTAATAACGTTGCTTTCACCGTCGCCGGCGTCACGCCGCCCGGCTTTCATGGAACGTCGCAGGTTGGTTCGTCGAAGGACGTTTCAATCCCTGTCGCGTGGGAACCGCAAGTAACCGGTCAACGCAGCAGCACGCGCGGCGCCGGCATCTGGTGGTTGCGATTGATGGCGCGATTGCAGCCCGGGGCGACGGTGGCGCAGGCAGAAGCCGCTCTCGCTGGACCATTCCAACAGTCGGTGCTCGAACATCGGGCGATGCGACAAGCGCGCGTGCAAACACAGCTACGAACACTCGACCCCAACGATCTGCCGCGACTCGGCGTCGACTCCGGAAGTCAGGGCGAGATGAACGCGCGCAGAAGTTTTGGGAAGCCTTTGCGTTTGCTCGCCTGGGTCGTGGGCGCGGTCCTGCTCATCGCTTGTGCAAACGTCGCCAATCTCTTGCTGGTACGTGCTTCGTCGCGAAAGAAAGAGATCGCGGTGCGGCTCGCTTTGGGCGCAAGCCGCGGGCGGCTGGTGCGCCAGTTGTTGACTGAAAGCGTGCTGCTGGCCGGCATCGGCGGCGCGCTCGGAATTCTCTTCGCACTCTGGATCAAGGACGGACTGTTGCTCGTCACCGAGTGGGGCGGGCGAGACATGGAAGCACTCAATCCGCAACTCGATCTGCGCGTGCTTGGTTTCACTCTCGGCCTGTCGTTCCTCACCGGCGTGATCTTCGGCATCCTGCCGGCGCTGCGCGCAACGGATCTCGATCTGACGCCGGCGCTGAAGGACACCGGACGCAGCTCGAGCGCGGTGGGACGTTCGTGGCTGAGCAAATCTTTGGTCGTGGTCCAGGTGTCGCTGTCAGTGTTGTTGCTGATCGGCGCGGGCCTGCTCATTCGCACACTGAGAAATCTTCAGCACGTCGAAACCGGATTCAACGCAAACAATCTGCTGCTCTTCGACGTCGACCCGAGCTTGCTCGGTTACAAAGAAGACAAGCTCGCGACGCTTTATCAACAGACGGTCAACCGCCTCGAAGCAGTGCCGGGAGTGCAATCGGTAACGTTCTCGCGACATGCACTGCTGGCGTGGGGAGCAACCACGACGTCAGTGTTTGTTCCCAACGTGCTTGGACCAGACGGCAAGCCGAAAGACTTCGATACGAAGCTCCATATCGTGCGGGAAAATTTTCTTAGTACGATGGAAATCCCATTGCTGATCGGGCGAAACCTGACTGAACAGGACGATGCACACGCGCCGCTCGTCGCAGTTGTGAACCAGTCGTTCGCAAAAGCGCACTTTCCTAACGAGAACCCGATCGGGAAGCGATTTGCTTTCGAACAAAACAAACCGGGCGAGATCGAGATCGTCGGTGTCGCGCAGGATGCGAAGTACACGAGCCAGCGCGACGAGATGCAGCCGACGATTTACCAATCGTGGCGACAGTCGCCGACGAACATGGCGACGATTGAACTGCGCACGTCGGGCGACCCGAAGAGTTTTGTCGCAGCCGTGCGGCAAGCGATGCGCGAAGTCGATAGCAATCTGCCGCTTAGCAACATTCGCACGCAGATCGAACAGGCTGACGAGACGCTCACGATGGAACGGATGTTTGCGAAGCTGCTGACGCTGTTTGGACTGATCGCGCAACAGCTCGCGGCGATCGGCTTGTATGGCGTGATGGCGTACGCGGTGTCACAGCGCACACACGAGATAGGCATTCGCATGGCGCTCGGCGCCGATCGTCGCAATGTGTTGCTGATGGTCGTGCGGCAAGGAATGGTCCTGACAATTATCGGCATCGCTATTGGCCTCGCCGCTGCTTATGTGCTGACGAAGTATGTGGAGAGTTTGACCAGCATGTTGTTTGGCGTTGAAGCGCGCGATCCGTGGACGTTCGCAGTGACCACCGTCCTGCTCGGTGCGGTGGCGTTGATTGCGTGTCTGGTTCCGGCAAGACGCGCGACGAGAGTCGATCCGTTAACGGCGTTGAGATACGAATAGAAAGGGAATTGCCGATTGCCAATTGCCAATCGCCGATTCAAGGAACAGTACAAATCGCCAATCACAAATCGGCAATCGGCAATTGCCAATTGGAAACGTTAAAGATGCACACCCTACTTCAGGATTTCAAACACGGCCTCAGAAATCTCGTGAAGCGGCCGGGGTTTACGACGATCGTTTTGGTCGTGCTCGGTTTGGGCATCGGTTCGACGACCGCGATCTTCTCCATCGTCGATGCACTCCTGCTGCGTTCACTGCCGTATCACGAGAGCGAACGTCTGGTGCTGATGCGCGAAGTCGGCGCGAAGGGAAATCTGATGGCGTTGGCCGGGCCGAACTTCGTCGACCTGCGGGCAAGTAGTCAAAGCTTCGACGCGCTTGCGATCGCAGCCGGCAGTTTCCCTCTCGTTGTGACCGGCGCGGGCGAACCGATGCGCGCGAACATTTCCTATGCTTCCGGTGGCTTTACAAAAGCGATGGGTGTGCAGCCTGTCGCCGGCCGATCTTTCGTGGCGGAAGAAGAGAAGTATGGTGGGCCGGTGGCCGTGATGCTGAGTTACGACTTCTGGCAGAAACACCTCGGCGGGCGAGCTGATTTCAACGCAGTGACGCTGAACGTCGATGGAGTCGCCTGCAATGTCGTTGGAATTCTTCCCGCAGGTTTCGATTACCCGACCAGCACTGAAATCTGGATGACGGGGAACGCTGAACCTCCCAATACCTCGCGCACCGCACATAACCTGACTGTGATCGGCCGCCTGCGATCAGGTACTTCACTGGAAGAAGCGCGGGCGGAAGTGAGCTTGATTGCACAACGACTGCGCGCGGCCTACGGCGACAAGACTGATGCCGTCGATTTCACCCTGATACCGCTGCAAACGCACCTCACGAGAAACGTCCGGCAGGGTCTCTGGTTGCTACTCGGCGCTGTTGGCTTGTTGCTCCTCGTCACGTGCGCAAACTTCTCCAACTTGTTGCTCGCCCAGGTAACGACGCGCGAGCGCGAGTTCACCATCCGTTGCGCGTTAGGCGCGTCGCGCTTTCATCTCACGCGACAGTTACTCGTCGAGAACCTGTTGCTGACGCTGCCCGCCGCGGCGCTTGGAGCGTGGCTTGCGAGTTTTGGTGTGCGGCTCCTGCTGTTGCTCGACAAAGGAACGTTGCCGCGCATCAACACGATTGGCGTGAACGGACGTGTGCTGCTGTTCTCGTGCGCGTTGGGCGTGCTGATCGGCGTGGCGTTGAGTTTTCTGCCGGCGTTTCGATTTTCTCGACAAGTGAATCTCGCGATCCAGGCGGCTGGTCGCGGGCAAGTCTCAGCCGGTTTTGGTACTCGAGTGCGCGCGCTCATGGTGGTGGGCCAGATCGGGCTGACCGTCGTGCTGCTTGCTGCCGCAGGTCTGCTCGCGCGCAGTTTTTTGAAGTTGACGAAAGTCGATCCGGGGTTCAACACGGAGAGCGCGGTGGCGATGACGCTCTCGTTGCCGACGACGATTAGTCCTGAAGAAGATGAACGCCTCCGCCAGTTTTATGTGCAGCTACTGGAACGCGTCGGTCAACTGCCGGGTGTTACTGCGGTTGGCGGAATCAATGTTTTGCCCCTCAGCGGTGGCTTCAGGAACGGGCAGTTTCTCATTAACGACGATCCGAACCAGAAGGGTTATGCCGTGTATCGCGTCGCCAGCGCCGGATATTTCGGGGCGATGAAGATCCCGCTGATCAAAGGCAGGATGTTTGATCGTTCAGACACCGTCAATTCACCCCATGTTGCCGTGATCAGCCAGTCGTTGGCCCAACGTTACTGGCCCAACGGAGACGCGATCGGCAAACGAATTCAGTTTGGCAACATGGACACCGACAAACACCTGCTCAACATCGTCGGCGTGGTCGGAGATGTCCGTGTAGTGCTCGAAAATGAGCCGCAGCCGACGGTCTATTCGTTTTCATTGCAGCGGCCGCAGTGGTGGCAGGTCGCGCAACTCGCGATCGTCGTGCGGGCAAACACAGATCCGAAATCGTTGGAACCGGCATTGCGGAGCACCGTGCAGTCGTTACGGTCCGATGCGCCGGCATCGTTCACGACGCTCGAAGAAGTTGTTTCGTCGGCGTTCGATGCGCGTCGTTTCAGTCTCGTGCTGTTTGGCGTGTTTGCCGTGGTTGCGTTGCTGATCACACTCATCGGTCTGTACGGAATGCTGGCTTACCTCGTGGCGGAACGAAGACAGGAGATTGGTATTCGCATGGCGCTCGGTGCACAGCCGGGCAACGTGTTGCGGCTCGTGATTGGACAAGGACTGAAACTCGTAGTGCTCGGCGTGGTTGTCGGGTTGATCGGTGCGTGGGCGCTCACGCGCTTCATGCAATCGCTGCTGTTCGGCGTGACGCCAACTGACCCGGGTACGTTTGCGGCAATCTCGCTGCTGTTGCTGCTCGTCGCTTTGATGGCGTGCTGGGTTCCGGCGCGGCGCGCGACGAAAGTCGATCCATTGGTGGCGCTCAGATACGAATGAAGTCACAAAAACAAGCGATGGAAAACATCAAAGGCATGCGGTACGCACTTGGACAAGGTCAGTACCGCAACGCGGTAGCGTCGGGTCGACGTTGGAAAACTTATTCCGCGGGTAAAGAGGCGGAACGCCGACCCGACGCTACTGCGTTGCGGTACTGACCCTGTCCAGGAGAGACGACCACGGAGCGAGTATGGAATCGGTAATCAAAGACATTCGCTATGGCTTGAGGAGTTTGTTGAAGCGGCCGGGTGCGACGGTTGTTGCGCTGATCACTTTGGCGCTCGGCATCGGAGTGAACACTGCGATCTTCAGCGCGGTCGATTCCGTCCTGCTGCGACCACTGCCGCTGAAAGATCCGGAGCGAGTCTGTTCTATCTGGGAGCGCACTCTGCGAATGGGCATAAACCAGAACGAGGTCGCCCCCGCCAACTTCTTCGACCTCCAGAAGCAAAGCCAGACCTTTGAAAGCATCGGAGCCCATGGCCCACAGGACATAAACCTGACCGGTGACGGCGAGCCGGAACGTCTTAACGGTGAACTCGTCACTGCGAATGTCTTTTCGATTCTGGGCGTCGCACCCGCGCTAGGCCGGACGTTTTCGCCGGATGAAGATCAACCGGGACGCGAGCAGGTCGTCGTGCTAAGCGATGCCCTTTGGCAGCGACGCTTCAATCGCGATCCCTCGATCGTCAATCGCAACATCACGCTCAACGGCGAGTCGTTTACCGTCGCCGGCGTGATGCCTCGTGGTTTCTTTTTTCCTGCGCGCGAGACTGAGTTGTGGATTCCATGGGCCATGGAACCGGAACAGGCGAGCGGCCGCGGCGATCACTACCTGCAACTCGTCGGACGCTTGAAACCAGGAACAACTCTCGAACAGGCGAATGCCGACGTCGAATCGATTGCGCAGCGATTGTCTGCCGAATATCCGAGAACTAATGAAGGACTCGGTTTCGTCGTACATTCGTTGCACCAGGATTACGTTGGCAATCTTCGCCTGCCGATCCTCGTACTGTTTGCCGCCGTCGGGCTAGTGCTGCTGATTGCGTGTGCAAACGTCGCCAACCTGCTCCTCGCTCAGGCGACTACGCGACGCCGGGAGATCGCGATTCGCATGGCTGTCGGCGCACGGCGGTGGACCATCGTCCGGCAACTGCTGATCGAGAGCTTGTTGCTTGCGTGTGCCGGCGGTTTGCTCGGTGTGCTCGGCGCGTTCTGGGGTGTGCAGGGTCTTTCCCGATTACTTCCCGAGAATCTTTCAAAACTGCAAGACGTCAATATCGACGCGCGCGTGTTGCTGTTTACGCTCGCAGTCAGCGTGCTCACGGCGATCGTCTTCGGCGGCGTGCCTGCTGTACTCGCGGCGCGTGCCAGGCTCGGCGAAACATTGAGCGACGTCGCGCGAGATACGGCGGGAGGATCTTCCGGCCGTCATGTGCGGCGTGTACTCGTCGTTTCTGAAGTCGCACTTGCCGTCGTCCTTCTCGTCAGTGCCGGATTGTTGATTAGAAGTTTCCAACTGCTGCAGCAAGTCGATACGGGATTCACCACGGACAACGTGCTTACGATGCACATGGTCCTGCCGATGCCGAAGTATGCAAAGCCCGAAGCACGCCGCGGCTTTTATGATGAAGTGTTGCGACGAATTGAAGATCTGCCGGGCATTGAAGCCGCCGGTGTCATCACCTTTCTACCGCTCTCGTTCAACGGCATGAACTTCAGCTTCTCAGTCGAGGGACAGCCTGCGCCTCCTGACATGAAGCTGCCGTTCGCGCTCTATCGCGTCGTCAGTCCCGACTATTTCCGCGCGATGGGCATCACGCTTCAGCGCGGCCGCTTTTTCGAGGCGCACGATACGGCTGACTCGCCGCCCGTGACTCTCGTTAGCCGTCGACTCGCCACGCAATACTGGCCTGGGAAAGATCCGGTCGGAAAGCGAGTCAAGATTGGAGCACTCGATTCGCCCAATGCCTGGCTCACCGTCGTCGGCGTCGTCGGCGACGTGCGACAGGCGGGACTCTACGGCGATCCGAGAATGGATCTGTATGTGCCGTATGCGCAGGAGCGACGCGGATTTGTCGCGCCACGTGATCTGGTGGTCCGCACGAAAGGCGATGCTGCTGCTGCGATGCTTGGGGCCGTGCGACAGGCGGTTTGGGCGGTAGACAAGGACCAGCCTGTTTCGAACGTGCGCACGATGGACCAGGTGTTCGCCGCTGCGATTTCAAGAGAACGTTTCCAGGCATTGCTGCTCGGACTGTTTGCGGCCCTCGCGCTCGTGCTTGCGTGCGTCGGGCTTTACGGAGTCATCTCGTATTCCGTCGCGCAGCGGACGCATGAGATAGGCGTTCGCGTCGCGCTGGGTGCACAGCCCGTCGACGTGCTGCGGCTGGTGATCCGGCAGGGAATGATGCTGACGTTCGCGGGTTTGGTGGTTGGCATTGCAGTCGGGTTGGCGGCAACGCGTGTGTTGTCAGACATGCTTTACGGCGTGACGAC
>JBKPPH010000368.1:0-9191 GCA_046733535.1 Acidobacteriota bacterium | reverse complement strand
CCGCTCACTGGAGCCGACCACAAGAGAGTGCCTGGACGGTATACGACCTCTTCCACGTCGGTCTTTTCCGGCAGCTCGTCGAGAATCTTTTCCGAATCGATTGAATGGCGAAGGAAAATCACGTTGTAGCGCCAGCGGCTATCGCCGGTCCAGCTTGACGGCAAACTCTCCACGAGTTTCGCCATCTCGGAAAGAGTCCGCACAACCACTTTCGAACCGAGCTTGTAGTCTCTCGAAAGCATTTCCTCGATGCTTCTCTCCAGCTTCCGCGGGTCACGTTCTTTTGCCTTGAAAATAATATTGCCGCTGTTGATGTAAGTGGCGACGTCGTTGAACCCCATCGCTTCGAAGCTCTTTTTCAGCGAGCTCATGCTGATCATGTTGTTACCGCCGACGTTCACCCCACGCAGCAGCGCGACAAAAACATCGCCACCGGATTTTTCCGTTGCTGTGTTTCGCCGTGTCATCGGTTAAAAAACCTTTCCAACACAAATAGGCACAAAAGACAGAACTGGATTCGGCATGACAGTCTACCAGTTCTTGCTTTTATCACTTCATCGCTCTATCATCTGCCGCACCCAGAAAACAGATTACCTCCCAAAGTTCCTCTCCCTAGCGGACGCTCCCATTCATCCCAGCAACTGTTCGTAACTCACGGAGGTCACATGAAGAAAACCCTTGCGCTGTTTGCGCTCGTAACCATTTCTATAGCAGCGGTGGTCCTCACCGCAGTTCACGGCCAGGATTCCAACGGTAAATTCCGTCGCCTGCGCGCGGACAAACGAATCGCCAATCAATACATCGTGGTACTCAAAGACGACGTCGCCGACGTCGAGGGTGCAGCTATTCGTCTCTCGCGCGAGTTCGGTGGTGATCGCAGCGGCGGTCACACCTACCAAAGCGCTATCAAAGGTTTTTCGGTGCGCATGCCTGAAGCACTGGCCGCCAAACTTGCAAACGATCCGCAGGTCGCGTTTGTCGAAGAGGACGGCGTTGTCAGTCTAGTGACAACTCAAACGAACGCCACGTGGGGACTCGATCGCATCGACCAGCGAGATCTGCCTCTCAACGGAACATACAACTACAACGCTACCGGGTCCGGAGTGAGAGCTTACATCATCGATACCGGAATCCGCGCTACGCACGTTGATTTAGCGGGCCGCGTGATATCCGGCTTCACTGCCATCAATGACGGTCTGGGCACTAATGACGGCAACGGCCACGGCACTCACGTGTCCGGCACGGTGGGCGGTACAACATGGGGCGTTGCGAAAAACGTTACGCTCGTCGCCGTTCGCGTACTCGACTCGAGTGGTAGCGGAACGAACTCAGGTGTCATCGCCGGTGTGGATTTTGTTACTTCCGATCATCAGGCGGGCCAACCAGCCGTAGCTAACATGAGTTTAGGCGGTGGAATTTCATCGGCACTCGACACAGCCGTCACCAATTCAATCAACGATGGCGTGACCTATGCAGTTGCTGCCGGAAACGAAACTCAAGACGCGTGCAACGTCTCTCCAGCTCACGTGCCGAGTGCGATCACCGTAGGCTCCACCACTACAACCGATGCACGCTCGTCATTCTCGAACTTCGGTACTTGCGTCGACATCTTTGCTCCCGGCAGTAACATCACGTCCGCATGGAGAACGAGTGACACAGCGACGAACACGATCTCAGGCACGTCAATGGCGACGCCGCATGTCACCGGTGTGGCCGCGTTGTTCCTCGAAACAAATCCGACCGCATCACCGGCGACCGTAACCGCCGCAATCATTAACAACTCAACGCCAAACAAGGTAACTGGCGCGGGAACGGGATCGCCCAACCGCTTGCTCTTTTCTCTCTTGACCGGTGGTCCAACGCCGACTCCCACACCAACTCCCGTCCCTGGTGCAGAACTATTGCTGAACCGCGGATTCGAGTCCGGGAATGTTAGTTGGACGGCAACTGCCGGCGTGATCAATAACTCGACACAACAAACGCCGCACACCGGCTCGTGGTACGCATGGCTTGATGGTTATGGCACGACGCACACCGATACGCTCTTCCAGGACGTAACGGTGCCGTCGAGCGCTACGTCCGTGACGCTGAGTTTCTGGATCAAGATCAGTACGTCGGAAACGACGACGACAACCGCGTTCGACCGGCTGCAAGTGCAAATTCGCAATACCAGCAATACGGTGTTGTCGACACTTGCGACCTACTCAAACTTGAACAAGACAACCGGTTACGTGTTGAAGACTTTCGATATTACTTCCTTCAGAGGACAGACGATTCGCATCTACTTCCTTGGAACCGAGGACTCGTCGCTCGCGACTTCATTCGTGATCGACGATACGTCATGTACGACGCAGTAACTGTGTAGTCAACGTCTCAAACATGAAGGGCGAGTCGCGAGGCTCGCCCTTAGTTTTGGACGGCATAGAACGTCGAGTAAGATTTCGGAAACGAGGTGACGAAATGAAAACACTTTCAAGACGTAAAGCAATCAAGGGTTTGGCAGCCGCAAGCACTGGGCTCGCGCTCACCGGTTTTACAACTGCGAGCGACGTTGCAGCGGCCGAGTGGCAAACGCCGAGCACGGCGCAGTTGCCGCGGGCCTTCCGCGGGGAGCATCAACCCAAACCATTGCCGTTCGATCCCGCAAAACTGAAGGGCCTCTCCGAAAAGCTCATCAGATCACATTGGGAAAACAATTACGGCGGAGCAGTGAAAGCACTCAACGCAGTGGAGCAAAGGCTCGCATCGATGCTGGAGCAGAAGGATCTGCCTCCTTACATATACGGTGATCTCAAGCGCGAAGAGTTAGTCCGAACGGGTTCCGTTGTCCTGCATGAAATCTACTTCGCGAACCTCGGCGGGAATGGCCGAGCGGACGGACCGATGTTGGAGATGCTGAAAAAGTGGTTTGGAAGTTACGAGGAGTGGGAAATGGAATTCAAACGGACCGCGAACGCGCTCGGCGGCGGTTCGGGTTGGGCGATCCTCGCCTACAACCAACACTCGCAGGAGATGCATAACTACTGGTCATGGGACCACATGCACAACGCACCGATGAGCCGCCCGCTTTTAGTGCTCGACATGTACGAGCACGCCTACCACATGGATTACGGCGCCGCGGCCGCGAAGTACGTTGACGCGTTCATGCAAAACGCCAACTGGGATGAGGTCAACCGTCGCTGGGAGTCCCTGGCAAAAGGTTAGCCTCCGTAAAAAATCCGTGTTATCCGCGGTTAATTCTTCCAAGAACAAATCGACCGTAGCGGACGTATGCTCGCTATGACCCCAGAACAAAATGCACCCCCGACGCCTCCGAAAACGCTGCGACTGTGGCCCGGTGTGATCCTCGTCGTATTACAGTGGCTGGCCTGGTTTGTCGTCCGCACTCTCTTCCCCCGCACAGCCGGCATCAGTTTACTCATCGGCGTATTGTGCGGATTAGCCATCGTCCTGTGGTGGCTGTTCTTCAGCCGCGCCCGCTGGATTGAACGCATCGGTGCGCTTGTGCTGATCGTGCTCGCGCTCATCGGAACGAAGCGCGTCGTTCACGAGTCGATTGCCGGCGGCGGCATGGGGATGTTGCTCTACATGCTGGCGATTCCCGTTATGAGTCTGGCCCTCGTTGCCTGGGCTGTGATCACGCGTCGCTTCTCTGCCGGACCGCGGCGCGTCGCCTTCGTTGTTGTACTCCTGCTCGCGTGCGGAGTGTTTACGCTCGTCCGCACCGGTGGCTTGACTGCTGAGTTCGACAACGATATCCACTGGCGCTGGTCCAAGACTCCCGAACAACTGCTCCTCGCGCAAGCCAACGAAGAACCTGCGGCAACAACGCCCGCGCCACCGCCTGCCGCGACAACAACCGATTGGCCCGGCTTTCGCGGATCGGAACGCGATAGCATCGTTCACGGCGTGCGAATCAAAACCGATTGGAGTGCATCCCCGCCGGTGCAGCTTTGGCGCCGACCTGTTGGACCAGGCTGGTCATCGTTTGCGGTCCACGATGGTCGTTTCTACACGCAGGAACAACGCGGTGACGACGAGATCGTCGCGTGTTATGACGTGGCTACAGGCAAGCTCGTGTGGCGACATGGCGACCGCGCCCGGTTCTGGGAGTCGAATGGCGGCGCCGGCCCACGCGCGACACCGACAATCAGTAACGGCCGTGTCTACAGTCAAGGCGGAACCGGGATCGTGAACGTGCTCGATGCTGCGACCGGCGATGTCGTGTGGACGCGCAACGCCGTGACGGACACAGGCGCGAAAGTTCCCGGATGGGGCATCGCCGGTTCGCCGCTGGTTGTTAACGATATGGTCGTCGTAGCTGCGGCGGGCAGTCTCGTTGCATACGATCTGGCCACGGGCAAGCCACGTTGGACCGGGCCCGCGGGCGGCACTGGTTACAGTTCGCCGCAGCTCGTCACGATCAATGGAGTTCAGCAGATCGTGCTGTTGAACTCAAACGGCGCGACGAGTGTTGCAGTGGCTGATGGTAAGTTGCTGTGGCAGCATGCATGGTCGGGTGTGCCGATCGTGCAGCCGGCGGCCACTTCGACTGGTGACGTGTTCATTAGCGTGAGCGACAGTAGCGGTCTACGACGTCTCGCGGTCGCGCAAGGATCGGGCGGATGGACCGTCCAGGAACGCTGGACATCGGAAGAGCTGAATCCGTGGTTCAACGACTTCGTGATTCACAAGGGACATGCGTACGGCTTCAACGGCAGCACGATGACGTGCATCAATCTCGAGAACGGCAACCTGAAGTGGAAAGGCAAGCGATACGGTTACGGCCAGATGGTGCTCTTGTCCGATCAGGACTTGTTACTCGTAATCTCGGAACAGGGTCAGCTCGCCCTCGTGAAGGCAACGCCGGACCAGTTCACGGAGCTCGCGGAGTTTCCGGCGCTCGAGGGCAAGACGTGGAATCATCCTGTGCTTGCAGGCAACGTTCTGCTCGTACGCAACGACCACGAGATGGCGGCGTTCCGGTTGTCGCGCGAAGGCGCATGACAGGATTTTATTGATGCCGCAGCACCACGATCGGATCGACACGCATTGCGCGTTGTGCCGGAATCAGGCACGCGAGCAGCGCGACCAGACCAAGTAACGCCACAATAGCTACAAACGTCAGCGGGTCTGTCGGTGTCACGCCGAAGAGCATGTTCTCGATAAAGCGTGTCAGGGCGAATGACGCCAAAACACCAATGCCAGCTCCGACGCTGACCAACACGAGCCCACGCCCGATGACGAGTTTCAAGATCGTGCGCGGCTGGGCTCCGAGCGCCATGCGAATTCCGATCTCACGCGTGTGCTGCGCGACCGTGTAGCTCATCACTCCGTACACACCTATAACTGCCAGCAACAACGAAACTCCCGCAAAGACAGTCAGCAACGTAGTATTCAGACTCTTGTCGCGGACAGTGTTTTCGATCACGACGTTCATAGTCTGCACGCCGTAAATCGGCTGAGCGGGATCTACTGCCTGCACCTCTCGCCTGACAGCGGACACGAGACTCGTGTTGTCGAGAGTCGAACGCACAAGCAATCGCATGTTCCAACGCATGTCGGGCCAGAAGTCCTTCACGGTATACGGCACGTACATTTCAGGCACAGGCTTCTGTAGCAGACCATAGTTCTTCACGTTGCCGACGACGCCGATGACCGTCGCCTTCGTCTCATCCATGACGCGCTTTCCGATCGGATCTTCACCCGGCCAGATTTGTTTCGCCATCGCATCGTTGATTACGATGACCGGCTGCGTGTCGTCGTGTTCCGCTTTGCTAAACACGCGGCCGCGCAGCAAAGGGATGCCGCTGGCCTGGAAATAGTCCTCATTGACGGCGCGAAACTCCACGAGTGGAGACTCGTTTGGCGGATACGTTTTGCCCTCAACCGATATGTTGCCGTTGAAGCCGCGCTCTTCGATCGGAAGATGCGAAGTAAGGCCGGCTGATTCCACGCCCGGCAAATTGCTCACACGCTCGAGCACCTGTTGATGGAAACGGATCGCAGCTTCCGCATCTTTATACTTCTCGCGAGGCAGAGAGATTTTCGCGGTGAGAAGGTTTTGCGGTTTGAGTCCGGGTTCGACCTCGCGAATGCGAAGTATGCTGCGAATCATCAGACCCGCGCCGATGAGTAAGACGACAGCCGCCGCGACTTCGACGATGACTAACGCCGGACGCAGCCATCCGCCGACACTGCCGGCCGACATTGTGTTGCCGCCTTCTTTAAGCGTCTCCTGCACGTCGGTTTTTCCGGCTTGCAACGACGGAATGAGTCCAAAGACAATGCTCGTCAAGATCGACACGAGCAACGTGAAGAGCAGCACACGCGAATCGATCCGAATCTCCTGTGACCGAGGTAGAAAAGGAAATGCGATCTTGCCGAGCGCACTCATGCTCCACCACGCCAACCCGATTCCCATCACGGCACCCAGAATCGAAAGCAGCAGACCCTCGGTCAGGAACTGTTGAATCAGCCGCCCGCGTCCGGCTCCGAGTGCGATGCGAATACTGATCTCGCGACGACGAACGGTTGCTCGAGCTAGCAGCAAGTTCGCGACGTTAGTGCAGGCGATTAAGAGAACGAACCCGACCGCGACCATCATCATCAGCAGGGCCGACCGCACGTTCGCGACCCACAATTCTTCGATCTGCGTCAGCCGAATGCCGCGTCCATTCTTGTATTGCTCTTCGAGACGCTGTGCGATCGTGTTCATCTGTTCGCGTGCCTGGGCCAGTGTCACTCCCGACTTGATTCGTCCAATCACGAGGTACTTATGATCGCCGCGGGCCAAACGATCTTTCTCCGGGAAGACCAGCGGCGACCACATCTGCACCGTGCGATACAACGAAGACAGTTCGGGCGGCATTACGCCGACAACGGTGTACTTCTGTCCATTCAACGGGATCGTCCGGTTGATAATCGCGGGATCCGCGGCGAAGTTACGCCGCCAGAGTTCATCGCCAATCACGACTACATTTTCACGGCCCGCGACATCTTCGCCCGGAAGAAAAGTCCGACCGAGAGTTGGCTTGACGCCGAGCACGTCGAAATAATTTGCCGCCACGTTTATTCCGGGTATGCGCTGGGGAGTGTCACCGCCTTCGAGATTGAAACTCGTAAACGAGTACGCCGAGATCCCTGCGAAGACGGTGTTCTGGTTTTTCCAGTCTTCGTATGTTGGCACTGACACGGAACCAAAGCCATTTTTGAATGTCTCGGAAAGATCGACGAGTTGTCGAGATTCGGGAAACGGGAGCGGCTTGAGAAGCACCGCATTAACGGCGGAGAAGATGGCAGTGTTCGCGCCGATGCCGAGCGCGAGTGTGAGCGCGGCGATCAACGTAAAGCCCGGACGCTTCGCCATCATTCGAATCGCGTAACGCAAATCCTGAACAAAGTTGTGCATCTTCTCCTCCTTCTTTTTTGCAGATCATTTTACTTTCATCACCACGAACGTCAGATCGTCATAAAGCGACGAGCCCGCGCACCAGTCTTTGACACGCCGTGCCACTACATCACGAATCTGATCCGCCGATAGTGTCGAGATCGACTTCAACGTTTCCATTATTCTCTCGGCGCCAAACTCCTCGCCTTCGACGTTCAACGCCTCGGGTAGACCATCCGTGTAGAGGAACAGCAGATCGTGCGATTTCATCTGCACCGTCTCTTGTTCGTAAGCAGCGTCTTCAAAGGCCCCGGCAACTAAACCGCCTGCAGTAAGTTCCCGAAAGTCAGAATTGGAATCAGCCTGAAGATAGAGTGGTGGATTGTGCCCGGCGTTGACGTAGGTCAGTAGCTGCGTTGATTGATCGAAAGTGGCGTAAAAGAAAGTGACGTAGTGTTCGCCGTTCGTCGAGTTGAACAGCAATCGATTCAGCTTGCTCACGATTGACGACAACTCATAACTCGATGAACCGTTGGACCCATTTCTCGCAGTCAAGCTGCGCAGCGTTGCCTGAACAGTCGACATCAACAGAGCAGCCGGCATTCCCTTCCCGGCCACATCCGCAATCGCCAAACCAAGCTGCCGGTTGTCAAAATTGATGAAGTCGTAGTAGTCGCCGCCGACTCCGCGCGCGGGTTCGCAGAAGCCGGCGATCTCCATCGCGACGCACTTAGGAGCGCACGACGGCAGGAGACGCTGTTGCACTTCCGCTGCGAGTGCGAGCTCGCGTCGCATACGTTCCTGGGCCACCATGCGTTCGGTGAGGCGCGCGTTGTCGATGATCAATGCGAGTTGAGCGGCGATTGACATCAGTAGCTCACGATCGGCCTCGGAGTACTGAAAGCCGCCGCGTCTCGGTCCAAACGAGAGTATTCCGACGAGCTCGTTCCTTTGTTTTATCTGGATCAGGATGCGCGATTTGATCGTGAGCAGCACTTCGTGTTCGCTCGCACGTTCTTCACGTAACTCCGGCAAAACTGAATTCAGTGCTTGCGACCACGTCTCGATCTCGCGCGACTCGATCACGAGCGGCGTCGAGAGATTCATCAGGCGCCGCACAACGAAGGCGCGCTTATTCAACTGCAAACGTTTTCCGCCGGGCTCGGTTTCCGCCGACGCGCTCTGAGGTGATAACACTCGCAGATTGAAATTTCCGGTAGCATCGTCGCGAATGAAGATTGCAGCGTTGCTTGCGTCGAGTGCGTTTCTCACTCGCTCCGCGAGATTTTGATAAAGCTGATCGATGGTCGTGACGTGCTGCGTACCCGGCCCGAGATCGAAGAAGATTTTGCGTTCGTCGTAAGGCGTGGGTGTGTAACGAAGTTCGATTTTAGGCAGGAGCGAGCGACGTAAAAGGACATGGATAGCGATGAATGCGGCAATGAGAAGGAGAGAAACGACTGCGTCGGTACGGCGGCCGAAACCGTCGATAAACCTCAGCCGGCTGCCCGAGAAGACGACGAAATAGATCGCAACGAATAGAATCAGTTCGACGGAGTAGTAAATCCGCCTCAGACTTAAATGCGCCTTCGACTTTCGCCACAGACGGCGTGCCGCTTTGGGCGTCGGCATATTGACGCGCGGCATGATCCTCATTGCGTTGCTCCGATCATAAAATGCGTTTTAGCGCCGGACAGGTGGGTTTCCGAACAATTTCGAGCTTTCCTTATGAGAACACCGCCAGCCGCGGTTATATAACACACTCTCGCGCTTTGAGGGTCTTTGAGTTAGTGAGGCTCAC
>JBKPPH010000367.1:0-15562 GCA_046733535.1 Acidobacteriota bacterium | reverse complement strand
AGCGTCGCCGAGCACACGCTGGACCATGCGATCGAACACCTCGGCCATGACGGCGATCTCTACTTCCTCAAAGCCAATATTCATTTCAAGCTTCATCGCCTCGCCGACGTCGAACAAGGTCTCGAAGCTTCTCCCGACCTGTCGCAGAGTGCGCCGGGTCGTGCTCTGAAAGCCGATCTAGATTTTCAGCAAGGCCGTTATGACGCTGCGCGCAGTGAGTACGAAAGACTGATCGAGGAAGAACGCACCTGGGACACGCTCTCACGCCTCGCCTACTTCAACTTCAAAATGGGCGACTTCGAAACCGCGGATCGACTGTATGACGAAGCCGTTGACGAGCTGACTGCGAAAGAGATGCGCCATTACGCGTGGGTGGAATTGCAGCGAGGCGTTGTCGACTTGACCCAGGGCAATTACGAAAAAACGCGCGAGCACTATCAACGCGCGGAACGCGCTTACTCCGGACATTGGATGGTGGAAGAACACCTCGCGGAGCTGCTGGGCGCTGAAGGAAAGAACGATGAGGCCGAGGCGATGTACCGTCGCGTGGTTACGCGAGTGCCCCGGCCCGACTTCCAGCAGGCACTCGGCGAGCTTTACCTTTCGATGGGTAAAACCTCCGATGCAAAGGAAGTGTTGGCGCAAGCGCAAGCTGCTTTCCTCGAATCAGCGCAACGCGGCGAAGTGCACTACTACCATCATCTCGCAGACCTTTACGCCGACGTGTTTGAAAACGGTCCCGAGGCAGTAACGTGGGCGCAGAAAGATCTCGAGCTCAGAAGAAACTTTTCGACGTTGGCGGCGCTGGCGTGGGCCTACTATCGTGCCGGTGAATTCTCAAAAGCGTTGGAGACGATGAACGAGTCACTCGCATCCGGCGTGAAAGATGCGCGACTGTTTTACCGGGCAGGAATGATTCACAAGGCTTTCAGTCCAAACGGCAAAGCCGATCGCTATTTGCAGATGGCTGCTGCGATTAATCCGAACTACGAAAACTTTCACGTGCATCGCTGAAAGGCACACAAAGGAGATCCCCTGTGGCAAGAAGAAGCAGAAGCAGATTAAGAACGCTCCTCCTCATCGTCCTCGTCTTGATCGTGGCCGTCGTCGCCTTCGTCGCATATCGCGTGTTCGCACACAGAGGGCCGCGGCCGGGCACCTTGCTCGACGAAGCGAGAAAAGCAAACCGTCCTGCCACGTCTTTCACTGCTGCCGATGAAGACTACTTTCACGACATGGACGGCGCGATTCCGCTCACGCCCGCCGAAGTGAAGGGCCGCAACACGTGGGTGGTCTGGACCGGCGGCAACGATCGCTTCTGGGACAGGATCGGCACGATCAGTTTCGGCGCGCTCGATCTGCTGAAAACTCTGTCGTCGTATCCGAACGTCATCGATCCAAAAACCGGTGAGAAGTTGAAATACAGCCGCGACAACCGCTGGTACTACCTCGGGCTCGTCAACGAACCCTGCTTCGAAAAAGCTACTGGTCCCGATCCCAATCGTTTCGGGTTGTGGCTGGACAAACGCATCGTATCGCCTGAGTGTCCACCCGATCCATTTGAGAACGAGACGAAGTATCCCGGCGTGCGCGTCGATTGGCGTGGCCGGCAATTGCCTCCGGGACAGCCAAATCAACATCTGCCACAGACTATGCCGGTCGGATCATTCTACGGTTACGCAACGGGCATCGTCGGCCTGCGTCTCTTCCCTAACCCGGCCTTCGACGCCGCCGCCGCGCAGCGATGGGATCCGGAGCGTTACTACAGCGACCCGAGCTATTACTACTCCAACGATCTCGTGCGCCCTTATCGCGTCGGCATGTCCTGCGCTTTCTGTCACGTCGGCCCCGACCCGGTCAGGCCTCCGGCAGATCCGGAGCATCCGAAGTGGGAGAACCTGAACAACAGCGTCGGCGCGCAGTATTTTTGGATCGATCGGATCTTCGATTGGCGTTCAGACCCGTCGAGCTACGTCTTTCAGATGTTCCACACCTCGCGCCCGGGCACGCTCGATACGTCGCTGGTTTCGAGTGACAACATCAACAATCCTCGCACGATGAACGCAATCTACAACCTTGGACCACGTCTCGAGCAGGCAAAGCGTTTCGGCAAGGAGACGCTTGGACCAGGCAGCATCGACAACAAGCAATTGAATGACTACGTGCCGCCGGACAATCCGCTCGCGCAGTTCTTTGTTGCGCCGAGTACGGTCTACTCGCCGCGCGTTCTCAAGGACGGCTCTGATTCGGTCGGCGCGCTCGGCGCGTTGAACCGCGTCTATCTGAACATCGGCCTCTTCAGCGAAGAGTGGCTGCTGCATTTCAATCCCCTCGTCGGCGGGAAGACGGTGAGTCCGATTGAAATCGCTGTCGCCCGCAAGAATTCGAGCTACTGGGAAGCGACTGAAGCGCAGACCGTCGACATGGCGCTCTTCTTTCTCAAAGCTGCGATGCCGCACAAGTTGAGCGCTACGCCGGAGGGTAAGAAATACCTCAACAACGGCAATCCGGACGATGCCGCTTACGTCGCACGCGTCAATGACGGTAAGACTGTTTTCGCGGAGACTTGCGCGCGCTGTCACTCGAGCAAACTCCCCACGCCCGACGCACCCAAGAAGATCTTTGCTACTCAGGGTTGCTCTGGACCAGATTACTTGAACTGCTGGAATGAGTACTGGCAGTGGACCAAGACAGAAGAGTTCAAATCCAAGATGCGCAACATCGTGATGGCCCCGGATTTTCTCGACAGGAATTATCTCTCTGCCGAACATCGCGTGCCGGTAACGCTGCTCCAGACAAACGCGTGTAGCCCGCTCGCAACGAATGCGATTCGCGACAACATCTGGGACAACTTCTCTTCCGACACTTACAAAGACTTGCCGTCGGTCGGCGCTATCAAGGTCAACCATCCGATCACAGGCGAAGAACGAACGTACGAAATGCCCGGCGGCGGCCGCGGCTACACTCGCCCGGCATCACTCATCAGCCTCTGGTCCACGGCGCCTTTCCTGTTGAATAACTCAGTCGGTCCGTTCAACCCGAGTCCGTCAGTCGACGCGCGTATGCAGTCGTTTCAGGCATCGATCGAGCAGATGTTGCTGCTGCGCGAACGCGACAAAGATCCCGTACTCGCAGCGAAGGGTCTCGACGTCGGCGTGATCGATCGCACGACTACGCGTTGCTCGATTCGTGTTGCGCCCGGATATGTGCCGAACCTCGTGGAAGGCTTTGGCGACTTGTTCTTCCCGAGCATCTTCGAGGACGACGGCGGGGTAAATCTCGGTCCGATTCCGCCGGGCACTCCGGTCGGCCTGCTCGCGAGCTTGAACCTGCGACCGGAGGGCTTAGGTTTTTGGCAGCGGGTGCAGTACGACTGGCGTCTGCTCGGGCTGGTGAAAGAGATTAAACACAAACTCAACTCACTGGACCCGAAGGCTACTGACGAACAGGTGCAGCAGGCGTTTACTCCACTGGCTGATAGTTTGATGTCGCTGAGCAAGTGCCCCGATTACGTCGTCAATCGTGGCCACTACTTCGGCACCGGACGTTACGGCGACGACTCGCCGCTAACGGAGCAACAGAAGCGCGATCTGATCGAGTTCTTGAAGACGTTCTGAACCCGGGAAACACAATGAGCACTGCACAGTTTGACTACATCGTGGTCGGCTCGGGCGCCGGTGGTGGACCACTCGCCGCTCATCTCGCGCGTGCCGGCTTCAAGGTGTTGCTGTTGGAAGCGGGCGGCGATCCGTGCGCCGACAGCAAGCTCGGCCGACTGATGTACGAAGTGCCGATCTTCCACGGCCTTTCGACTGAGTATCCGGACTGCCAGTGGGACTACTTCGTGCGTCACTACGAAGACCCTGACCGGCAGGCGAAGGATTCAAAGGTGGTCGAGATCGACGGCAAGCCCACGGTTTGGTATCCGCGCGCCGGTACGCTTGGAGGTTGCACGGCGCACAACGCGATGATCACCGTCACTCCCCAGAACTCTGATTGGGACTACATCGCAGAGATCACTGGCGATCGTTCTTGGAGTGCCGACAACATGAACCGGTACTTCACCCGCCTTGAAAACTGTGGCTACGTTCCGAAGCCCGGCAGCTTGAGATACCTTTTGAAAGGCCTGGTTTGGTCCGTTATTGCGCTCCGGCACGGCCGCAAAGATTGGCGTGACTGGCGTCACGGTCACGGTTTCGAAGGATGGCTCCACACCACCGAAGCCGATCCGCGGCTCGTTTTGAACGATTGGAGAATCGTTCGCATTCTGGTGAAGGCTGTCAAACGAACTTTGAAGGGACGGTTTGGCAACCCGTTTTTGAGCATTCTGACGAGACTCGATCCCAACGACGTGCGGGGCAATATCGATGCCCGCGAAGGTCTGACGTTCACGCCGCTGGCAGTCGCGAAGGGCAAAAGGAATGGACCACGTGAGTTTCTGCTGCGAACGAAGAAGGAGTTTCCGGACAATCTCACGATCCAGCTTCACTCGCTCGCGTCCAAAGTGTTGTTTCAAGGTAATCGGGCGATTGGCGTAGAGCTTTACGAAGGCAAACATCTTTACGAAGCCGATCCCGCGGCGCGCAACGGCAAGCCCCGCGAGTTCGTGAAGCGCGAGGTGTTTGCTTCGCGTGAAGTCATCCTCTGCGCGGGCGCCTTCAACACGCCGCAACTCTTGAAACTCTCCGGCGTTGGACCAGCGGAGGAGCTGAAGAAATTTGACATACCCGTCGTCGTGGACTTACCCGGCGTGGGTGAGAATTTGCAGGACCGTTATGAAGTCGGCGTGATCGCCGAATTCGAGAAACCGTTTAAGTTGCTGGAAGGCGGAGCGACCTTTGCGCCGCCGCAGGATGGTGGTCCAGTCGATCCCTACTTCACGATGTGGGAAACGGGCAAAGGGATTTACACGACAAACGGCGCGCTACTCGGCATTCTGATGCGCTCGTCACCGGATAAGACCGAGCCGGATCTGTTCATCTTCGCCCTGCCCGGATATTTCAAAGGTTACCAGCCCGGTTACTCCGGGTTGTTCGAACGACTACGCACTCGCTTCACCTGGGCCGTGCTCAAAGCTTACACGAAGAACCACGCGGGCCGCGTCACGCTTCAATCGAACGATCCCAAGAAGCCGCCGGTAATTGATTTTCACTACTTCGTTGAAGGTGACGACAAGCAGGGCGCTGATCTCGATGCAGTGGTGCAGGGCGTGCAGTTTGTCAGAGAGATGAACACGTACGTCGGCAAGCACACGGAGCTCGTCCCCGGCACTGACTACAACGACATCGGAAGATTGAAAGAGTTCATTCAGAACGAAGCGTGGGGACATCACGCGTCGTGCACTTGCAAGATCGGCGCGGACGGTGATCCGATGGCGGTGTTGGACAGTCGTTTTCGTGTTCGAGGTACTAAGGGTCTGCGCGTGGTCGATGCATCCGTGTTTCCAAAGATACCCGGCTACTTCATCGTCTCGGCAATTTACATGATCAGCGAAAAAGCCGCAGACGTGATTATCGAAGACGGACGCTGAGGAGTTTTCGTGGCTAAGCGATCGTTGATGCTTGCTGGTGGCGGGTTGAAGATCGCGTTTCAGGCAGGCGTGCTTCAGGTGTGGCTCGACGAAGTCGGCATCGAGTTCGATCACGGCGACGGCGTGAGTGCGGCGTCTTTCAATCTCGCTATGTGGGTGCAGGGATTTAGCGGGACGCAGATCGCCGACAACTGGCGTCGCTTCCGACCCTTTGCAGCAGTCGACGTGAACTGGTCGCAACTGCTGCTCAGATCGTTCTACGCGAAATCCTTTTTCGAACTGAATCCTTTTCGCAAAAAGTTCTTTCGAGAGTGGGGGCTCGATTTCGAGACGATTCGCGCGAGTCCACGCGACGCGACGTTCAACGTCTACAACTTCTCGACACACACTCTGCGTCCGGTCGAGCCCGCCGAGCTGACTGAAGATCTTCTAATCGCCACCGCATCGTTGCCGGTCTGGTTTCCGCCAGTGCAGCTCGGTCGCGACACTTATATCGACGCGGTCTTCAACACCGCCACTAATCTCGAAGAAGCAATCCGGCGCGGCGCGGACGAGCTTTGGGTGATCTGGACCACGAGTCAGCGCGGGCAGTGGCGCAACGGCTTCCTCGGAAACTTCTTTGGCATCTTCGAAGCGACAACGAACCACGCTTACAAACAGATGCTCGCTCGCATCGCGATTAACAACGAAGCGATTGCGAGCGGCGCGCCGGGTGAGTTCGGACGAATCATCACCGTGCGCGAAATCAAGTCGGAAGTCTCGCTGCACTATCTCTTCAACTTCAACCAGCGCCGCTTTCGACAAGAAGTCGAGCACGGTGTCGCATCCGCCCGCGCCTGGTGCAAGACAAATAACATCTAGGGCCAGTTTTCACGGATTAAAAACATCATGAAAAATCGTCTTCTTGTAAAGCTTCTACCGACAGTCTCACTCGCCGCCGCCGATCCGCGTACCAACTTGCGGCCGCTCTTCGAGTCCGCTCCACAGACCGCCGCCTTCGGTATCGGCGCCGCGCCGGCGTGGTTCATCGCCGACGTACCCGACGAAGCTGCGACGCCGTGGGATCTCGCGCACGCCCAGGTTGCAGGCCAACTCGGCATCGATGAATCCGCCGTGCTTTTTGCAGAACCGGACCTGCCGCAGAGCTTCGTCGACACAAACGAAAAGAACCCTGGCGGTGGACCGTTCGCGTTAGACGCCTCATGCGGCAGCATTCCGCAACAGGACAACGGCGGCAAAATCAAAGGCCCTGATAAATTCGCGTGGCACCTCGACGACGAGTTCACGCAACTGCGCAGCGCTCGCAACGCAGTCGAGTTTACCGAACCACGTACACGCATCGCGCACATCGATACTGGTTACGATCGCGGGCACGAGGCGCAACCGCAAAATCTGTTACACGACTTCGAGCGAAGTTTTGTTGACGGCGACGGCGATCCCAACAGTGCTAACGATCCAAATCGCGGAAGTGCCTTCCCTGACAATTCGGGACACGGCACCGGCACGATCAGCATTCTCGCCGGCGGTCAGCTCGCAGAGTTCAACGAAAGACTCGGCGGTGCTCCGGACGCCGACATCCTGCCGCTGCGTATCTCGAATTCGGTCGTGCTTTTCTTTACGAGCACATTTGCGCAGGCACTGCGATATGCAATCGATCAGAAGTGTGATGTCGTGTCGATCAGCATGGGCGGTCGACCGTCGCGCGCGTGGAACGAAGCCGTGAACGATGCCTACGAAGCCGGGATATGCATCGTCGCAGCAGCCGGCAACAACATCGACGGGCTGCCGACGCATCACGTTGTTTACCCGGCGCGTTATCACCGCACGATCGCGGCGTGCGGCGTCATGGCCGACGGCAGTCCTTACGACAATCTCGGTTTCCGCATCCTGCAGGGAAACTATGGACCAGACAGTTCCATGACTGCCGCGATTTCGACTTACACGCCGAACATTCCGTGGGCGGTTTTTGGTTGCGGCACAACCGTCAGGCTAAACGGCGAAGGCACGTCCGCGGCTACGCCTCAAATCGCCGCCGCAGTTGCACTGTGGTTCGAGAAGTACAAAAAGGATCTGTCGCGTGACTGGCGTCGCGTCGAAGCTGTGCGTCATGCCTTATTCACATCCGTTAAAAATCAAGGATCGAACGCCGACCACTTGGGCCATGGGATCTTGCAAGCTCGCGATGCACTCAACGTCCAGCCTGTTCTTAATTTGCCGAAGACTCCACCCGACAGCGACAGGTTTCCAGTGTTGCGTGTCATTACGGGTTTGGGCATCGCCGATCCGCCGCCGCGACAGGACATGTTTGAGATCGAACTCGCGCAGCGCTGGCTAATGAACAAGACGCTGCAGGAGTTAGTGCCCGATCCTGATTCGGACAAAGAAGTTCCGAAAGCAAACTTGCGCCAGTTTATGGACGCCCTCATCCAGGACAACGACGCATCCGTCGCGCTGAGACGGCACGTCGCATCGCGTTACACGTTGATCTTCGGCACGTCGGTGCAGGGAGCGCCTTTAACCGTCGTCGCCAAACCTCCCGCAGCTTGCCAGCCATCGATCGAGCCTTTCGATCCACCGTTCCGTCGCATTCGCACGTACGCGGTCGATCCGAGTTTATCGACGCGACTCGCAACCGCGGGCATGAACGAGATCTCGCTGAAGGTGCGTTGGGAAAAGTTGGAAAAGGGACCGAAGGGTGAGTATCTCGAGGTGATTGACGAGGATGCTGCGGACACGACTTACGATCCAGTTGATCTCGATGATCCACGTCTACTGGCGACTGATGGTTGGCAGCCTTCGGAAGGCAACGCCGGTTTTCATCAGCAGATGGTTTACGCCGTCGCGATGAAGACGATCGACCACTTCGAGCGGGCGCTGGGCCGTCCTGTTCTCTGGCGGCCTCGGATGAACCCTGAGAATGAATTTGACGATAGCGAGTTTGTGCGTCGCTTGACGATCATGCCGCACGCGCTTCGCCAGGCGAATGCTTATTACAGTCCACTCGCCATGGGCCTGCTGTTCGGATACTTCGAAGCGTCGGCAATTGATCCTGGCGATCACGTTCCCGGCAGCAAAGTTTACGCTTGCCTGTCGCACGACATCGTGGCCCATGAAACGACGCACGCGATTCTCGACGGCATGCACCGGCGCTTCAACGAAGCGACGAATGAGGACGTGCTGGCATTGCACGAAGCGTTCGCCGACATCGTCGCATTGATGCAGCACTTCACGATTCCCGAGATCCTCGAAACTGAGATCGGCCGCACGCGCGGCAATCTGCGGACGCAATCGATTCTCGGCAGTCTCGCGTTGCAATTCGGACGCGCCACCGGAAAACGCGGCGCGCTGCGCGATTCGATTGGCCGTTTCGACGATGCAGGCGAGTGGGTGCCGCTGAAGCCTGACCCGGCCGATTATCAAAAGGTGAAGGAGCCGCACTCGCGCGGAGCGATTCTCGTCGCCGCCGTGTTCGACGCGTTCACTGCGATCTACGAAACGCGCACCGCCGATCTGTTGCGGATCTACACCGGCGGCACTGGAGTTTTACCTACGGGAGCGATTCATCCTGATCTCGTGCGGCGTCTCGCGGCCGAAGCTGCCAAGTCCGCGGGCCATGTCCTCAACATGTGCATTCGCGCGCTCGATTACATTCCACCGGTCGACATCACGTTCGGCGAATACTTGCGCGGCATCATCACTGCGGATGCCGATCTCGTCGAAGACGATCGTTACAACTACCGCGTCGCGTTTGTCGAAGCGTTTCGAAAGCGCGGCATCTACCCGCGCGATCTCGACACCCTGTCTGTCGACACGCTTCGCTGGAAGGGCGTGAGTATTGAGAAGCCGCCGCCGCAGTACAAGTCGATTCTGAAGCAGCTCAAGAACTACGCCGACGCTTGTTTCTACATCACGGAGCGCGAGCGTCTGTTTCACGTCACGAGAAAACAACGCGAACTGTTGCACGATCGGCTGAAAGAGATTTTTAAAGTATCGCCCGAATTCGCCGAGACGCTTGGACTAAACTTCAGTCTCGATCCGGAGGCTTCTTTCGAAGTGCATGCACTGCGGCGTTCCAATCGGGTTGGTCCTGATGGCAATCACCGGCCGCAAATCGTGGTCGCGTTGACGCAATCACGCGACCTCGAAATCGACGGATCGTCGACACCGCAAAAGTTCCGCGGCGGTTCGACACTCATCGTCGATCTCGCCAAGCCGGCAGTGGAATACGCGATCATCAAAAACATCGCCAGCCCGAATCGCCTGCAACGCACGAGCGACTTTTTAAAAGTTGCGCTTCAGGATCCGGTCCAGGCATTACTGCTCGCACCTGATCGCAAAGAGCGCTTCGCCGCACTGCACTCGTTAGCCGAGTTGGGATAATCATGGCTCGCAGTCACACCGTTTCGACGTTTGCGAGCGCTTCGAACGTGGGCTTCAGCGCGGGATAGAGCTTTTGATATTGCTCGTGAAGTGATCGATAGACAGTGAAGGTCTCCGGATCTGGAGAGACGCGATCTTGAACGAAGATCGTTTCCGCGCACGCTGTGTCAACGTCGGACCAGAGACCTGCGCCGACGCCCGCCAGTAATGCGGCGCCGAACGCTGCGCCTTCAGTTGTGTTCACGGTGACGAGTTCGGCTTCGAGTGTGTCGGCGAGAATTTGTCGCCACAACGGACTCTTTGCGCCTCCACCGGAGAGACGCACCTGCTCGATTGGACCAAGCCCCGCATCCCTCATCAAACAAAACATGTCCTTCACGCCGAACGCGACGCCTTCGAGCACCGCACGCGTCAAGTGCGCTTGAGTGTGACGTACGGTCAGTCCGATCCATGCGGCTCGCGCGAGCGGATCGGGATGCGGCGTTCGCTCGCCGGACAAGTACGGTAAAAAGATAAGTCCTTCGCTCCCCGCAGGAGTTCGAGAGGCGTCCTCGACAAGCTCTGCAAAACTTCGATCGCACGCGAGCTGATCTCGATACCACTGAAGACTGCCCGCCGCGCTGAGCATCACTCCCATCAAATGCCAGCGACCCGCAACAGCATGACAAAACGCGTGCAGCCGTCCTTGCGGCTCGATCAACGGCGACTCGGTCGCAGCAAACACAACACCCGAAGTCCCGAGTGTCACTGCTATCGTTCCGGGACGCACGACCCCGACGCCGATCGCTTGCGCCGACTGATCGCCTCCGCCGGCAACGACAGGAGTTCCGCGGCGTAAACCGGTCGCGGCGGCAGCTTCCGCACTCACGTCGCCTGTTATCTCGTGACCCTCAAACGTCGGTGGCAGCCAGCCGGTGGAGATGTTGAGTGCGTTCAGTATGTCCGGCGACCACGTACGCTTGCGAACGTCAAAAAGCATCGTGCCCGATCCATCCGCTTTGTCCATCGCGAGTGCGCCGGTGAGTTTGTAACGAATGTAATCTTTGGGAAGGAGTATGTGTCGAATACGACTGTAAATTTCCGGTTCGTTCTTCTCGACCCACAAAATCTTCGGCGCAGTGAAGCCGGTCAAAGCGTCGTTGCCCGTAATCTGCACGAGTCGTTCGCGACTGACGCGCGCGCGAATCTCGTCACACTCCACTCCGCATCTCTGATCGTTCCACAAGATCGCGGGTCGGAGAACGTTTCCATCATCGTCCAGCAACACGAGCCCGTGCATCTGTCCGGTCAATCCGATCGCTGCGACGCTCTCGCCGGACACGTCCGCGGCGGCAAGCGCCTGCATGATGCTGCTTGTTGTGGCGTTCCACCAATCCTGCGGTGCTTGTTCGGACCAAAGCGGGTGAGGTGTGGACAGGGTGAGCGCGGTGGTAGCGCTGCTTAACACGCGCCCTTCATCGTCGATGAGCAGCGCTTTGGCGCCGGTTGTCGCGATATCTATCCCGAGAAGAAGAGCCATGGCCTTAACTCAAAAGTCGGCGCCGGGCTTGGACACAGTCAGTACAGGGAGCGGTAGCGACCCGGTCAATGATCAGCATGCGATACTCCTAACCAACTTGACTCCAATCGATGACCAGGTCGCTACCGCTCCCTGTACTGACTGTGTCCAAGAATCATTTCGGACTTCGGCGAAGCTGCGCGCCATCTTACTTCTGCAAAATTTCGAGTTTTACAGTCAGCAGTTGTTCGCTGCGCGAGCCGGGTCCAACCATAATGCTGAACGTTCCCGGCTCGACGACGCGATTCATATCTTCATTGAGAAACGATAGTCGATCGGGCGTGATCGGAAACTGCACCGTCTTCGTTTCTCCCGGCGCAAGATGGATACGCGCGAATCCTTTCAGCTCCTTGATCGGGCGCGTTACCGAGCTCACCTCGTCGCGAATGTACATCTGCACAATCTCATCGCCCGCTATCTTTCCCGTGTTGGTTATGTCAACCGTAACCGTCGCTTGCCCCTGCGGACCGGTCTTGTCAGGACTCACACGGAGATTTGCGTACTTGAAATTCGTGTAACTCAGGCCGTGACCAAAGGCGAAGAGCGGATCTTTGTTACTAAAAAGATAGCCGCGTCTCGCGGTCGGCTTGTGGTAGTAGTAGTTCGGCACCTGGCCGGCGTTGCGCGGTATGGTGATCGGGAGTTTGCCGGACGGATTGTAATCGCCAAACAACACATCGGCGACTGCGACTCCGGTTTCCTGGCCAAGGTACCAGCCTTCGAAAATTGCCGGGACGTTCTCAGCGATGTAGTTGATCGAGAGTGCGCGTCCGCCAATCAGAACGACGATCGTTGGCTTCCCTGTTTCGACAATCGCTTTAACGAGATCATTCTGTCTACCGAGCAGATCCAAACTGTCACGATCGCCGAGATGGTTCTCTGCCCAGCCTTCCCGCGTGGTTTCGACGTTGTCACCGACGACGACCACCGCAACGTCCGAGGCTCGCGCGGCCTTCACTGCGTCAGCGATCCGCTTGTCGTCGTCCGCAGGATTACTCAGCCGCACGTCGTCTTTGAACCAACTGGGCTGCTCGCTCGTCGTGATTTTGCAGCCCTCTGCGTAATTCACCTTTATTCGATCGCCAACCTTGTCTTTGATTCCCTGAAGAATGCTGATCTTCCGCGTTGGTCCACCGCTGTATTCGCCGAGCTCGACGTGTCCAGCGTTTGGCCCAATGACCGCGATCGAGCGAATCTTGTTCCGATCGAGCGGCAAGAGATTGTTTTCGTTCTTGAGCAACGTGATTGCTTCGTGGGCCGCTCTCAACGCGAGCGCGCTGCTCTCCTTCGTCTCGCTTACCTTTTCTGCCTCGTCCGGGTTGACGTAAGGATCCTCGAACAGCCCGAGCAGAAACTTTATTTTCAAGATGCGAGCGACTGCCTTATCGAGCGTTGCCTCAGAAACAAGACCGTCCTTGATTTGCTGTACTAGCGTGTTGTTGCATTGCGTGTGCGGCAACTCCAGGTCGACGCCCGCCTCGAGCGCGCGTTTGGCTGCCGCGGCCTGACTTGCGGCAACGTGGTGGCGCGTCATCAACTCATTAATTCCGAAATAGTCCGAGACAACGAGACCATCAAAACCCCATTCCTCGCGAAGTATGTTTTGCAGCAGCCACTTATTCCCGTGTGACGGCACGCCGTCGATTTCATTGTACGAAGGCATCAGGCTCATCACACGCCCTTCCTTCACCGCGATCTCAAACGGATAAAAGAACACTTCGCGCAAGAGGCGCTCGGAAAAGTTACCTGGTCCAACATTCGTGCCGCTTTCGGGCTGCCCGTGTCCGGCAAAGTGTTTGAGCGTGGCCACGACATGGCGTTTATCGACACTCGGACCAGTCCCCTGAAAACCCTGCACTGCCGCGACGCCGAGGCGCGACGTGAGATAAGGATCTTCTCCGTACGTTTCTTCCATCCGGCCCCAGCGTGGATCGCGTGCGAGATCCACGACCGGCGACAACACCTGGTGCGCGCCACGCGTTCGTCCTTCAAGTGCTGCGACCGAGAAGATCTCGCGAACAAGTTCGACGTCCCACGTGCCGGCAAGCGCAATCGCTTGCGGGAAACTGGTCGCGCCAGGAGAAGCGAGGCCGTGCAGTGCCTCTTCGTGAAACGTGACGGGAATGCCGAGCCGGCTGTTTTCGATTACAAATTTCTGGACTGCGTTCGTGAACTCCGCCGTTGCACGCGGGCCTTTGCCGAAGTAAGGCGCAGTAGCTTTCTCGGAATCACTCGCCGCCTGGCTCACGCCCGACATCTGGCCGAGTCCGAGTTTGAGCAACTCCTGCGTCTTTTGATCGGGAGAAAAGTTTCCCTTCTCGTCGGCCAACGATTTGTATTGGTCTCTGACCCATATCGATTCAGTTTGCGCAATCTTTTCTTCGAGCGTCATGCGGCCCAGCAGATCGGCGACACGCTGGTCCACCGGCAGACGAGCGTCTCGGTAAGGCAGTTGAGCCGTGGGCGACGATGAGTTGAAGATCATTATGATTAAGATGATTAACGAAACGAGTTTAGTCATGAGTTGTTAGAGATTGTCGTCCCAGTGAAACTTGTGCAGGACGCGATGCAGGATGGGAGTGAACACCAGGGCCGCCGTCACGATAAAGACGAGGCCTGCGTAGAGTGCGTAGATACCGGCAAACAACTTTCCGCCGTCAGTCTTGACCGGATCGACCGGCCCCATTCCGCCGAGCAGCATGGCCGAGTTAAGAAACGCATTCCGCCACGGCAGGCCTTCAAAGTACTCGTAGCCCGACATGCCAATGGCGAGCGAGATAACAAGCAGGGCCAGCGCGACGAGCACGTGCGCAATGAACCGCCGCAGAAACTTTGCACGAGCTATCGGGCGCTGCTTTTTGTTCTCGTACATGTCGTGACGTGGTTTGAACGAAAAGATCAGTTTACAAGGATTGACAGGATTTTTAAGATTAACATGTAAATCACATCTTCGGACAAGTGGAGCCCCTACCTATGCACAAGTTTCGGCGGTTCATCCCGCTCTTGATTACTACCATGCTGCTGATGGCCTTCAGCATCGGTGCGCAGCAAGTGGACTCGAATCTCTATTCCGGTTTGCGTTGGCGAATGATTGGGCCGTTTCGCGCCGGACGCGTTAACGCCGTGAGTGGAGTTGTTGGACAGCCCGACACTTTTTACTTCGGGTCGGTGGGCGGCGGAGTGTGGAAATCGTTGAACGCAGGGCGCACCTGGACGCCAATATTCGACTCAACCAACGTTGCCTCAATCGGCGCGATTGCGGTGGCGCCATCCAACGCAAACGTCCTTTACGTCGGGACTGGCGAAGCCGATATGCGCGACTCGATCGCGTTCGGCAACGGCGTGTACAAGTCCATAGACGCGGGAAAAACCTGGCAGCACCTGGGTCTGGAAAACACGAAGCAGATCGGTCGCATCGTTGTCGATCCAAAGAATCCGAACACAGTTTTTCTCGCGGCGCTCGGCAATGTTTACGCGCCGAATCCCGATCGCGGCGTCTATCGTTCGCGCGACGGCGGCGCGACCTGGCAAAAGGTCCTGTTTAAGAGCAACGACGTCGGCGCGATCGATCTCGCTTTCGATCCGACAGATTCGAAAATTGTTTACGCCACACTCTGGAACGTACGCCGTCCCCCCTGGTTCATCTACGCCCCTGCGAATGGACCGGGGGCAGGGATCTTCAAGTCTGTTGATGGCGGGACCACCTGGACAGAGATCTCGGAAGGGATTCCGCTCGAAGGTCGCGGGCACATCGGCATCGCTGTCGCTCCAACAAATCGCAATCGAGTTTATGCCGTCGTAGACGCGAAGGAAGGCGGCGTGTTTTCTTCGAACGACGGCGGGACCACATGGACCAGGCTCTCGAGCGACAAGCGCCTGTGGGACCGTGGCTGGTATTTCGAGAAAGTCACTGTCGATCCGAAAAACCCAGACTTGCTCTATGTCATGAATACGTCGACGTACCGGTCCACCGACGCCGGCAAAACATGGACGCCGATCAAAGGCGCGCCGGGCGGTGACGACTATCACCAACTCTGGATTAACCCGGACGATCCGAAACGCATGATCCTCGCGAGCGACCAGGGCGCGATTGT
>JBKPPH010000366.1:0-16491 GCA_046733535.1 Acidobacteriota bacterium | reverse complement strand
TCGGTGAACCGGTTCTTCATCAAGTCGCCGGTATTTCCGTTCGCGAAGTTTCCCGGAGTCGATCCGATACTGAGTCCGGAGATGCATTCGACGGGCGAAGTGATGGGGGTTGGCAACACGTTTGGCGAGGCGTACGCGAAGGCGATGATGGGCGCGGGTTTGAGTTTGCCTTGCGCGGGCAAAGCGTTTCTGAGTGTGAACGATGCTGACAAAGGCGCGGCGGTTTTGCTCGCGCGCAAGTTGGCCCGACTCGGTTTCAGTGTCGTTGCGACGCTTGGCACGGCGGCGCGTTTGCTCGAAGTGGGAATGGATGTCGAGACGGTTTTCAAGGTCAACGAAGGCAGGCCGAACATCGTGGACCATATCAAGAAGGGGGAGATCTCGCTTGTGATCAATACGCCGCTCGGCCGCGCGTCGCATTATGACGAACAGGCGATCCGGCGCGCTGCGTTGCAGTACGGTGTGCCGTGCGTGACGACGATGACGGGCGCGCAGGCCCTCGTCGAAGCCATTGCCGCGTGCGGCTCGGAAAGCACGCCGAACGTGCATTCGCTGCAGGAACTTCATGGAATGCAGTTGGCAATCGGGAAGTGACAGGATTTGCAGAATTTTTCATGATGTACAAGAGATATCCTGTAATCCTGAAAATCTTGTAAATCATGTCCATTAAGGCCGCAGTCATAACAGCCAGCGACGCTTGCTCACGCGGCGATCGCCAGGATGAATCAGGCGCTGCGCTCGTCGAACTCCTCACCGACCTCGGCGCCGAAATCGTTGCCACCAGAATCGTCTCCGACGATCTCGATCCCCTCACACAAGCGCTGCGTGAGTTTGCGGAGCGCAGTGACGTCAATTTGATCATCACGACCGGCGGCACCGGTCTTGGACCACGCGACAACACACCCGAAGCAACTCAACGCGTAATCGAACGCGAAGCGCCCGGCATCGCCGAAGCGATACGCGCTGAGTCACTGAAAGCGACGCCGATGGCGATGCTTTCGCGCGGCGTCTGCGGCGTCTGCTCGGGCACATTGATCGTAAACCTTCCCGGCTCACCCAAAGCCGTGAGAGAAAGCTTTGCGGTCATTGCTCCCATCCTCCCGCACGCCCTCGATCTCCTGGCCGGTAACATCGAACATAAGAAATGAGAACGCTTTATCTTTTGCGACACGCCAAGTCGAGTTGGGGCGACTCTTCTTTACGCGACTTCGATCGACCGCTCAACGAGCGCGGAAGAGAGTCTGCTGAAGTAATCGGCAAACGACTCGCTTCAGAAAACCTGAACGCTCCTCTGGTTGTTTGTTCTCCTGCGTTGAGAACGCGCGAAACCGCAGAGATCATGTTGCGAAGTTCTAACGTGGGCGCTGAGCAGCGCTTCGACGAACCTATCTACGAAGCTTCTCTAAGTGATCTAACGCAAGTCATCTCCGATCTTCCGGACGACAAGCCGGTAGTGATTTTGATCGGCCACAATCCCGGCCTGGAAGAGTTGTTAGCCTTTTTGACAGGCGAAGCCCGCCGCATGCCGACGTGTGCGCTGGCTAAAATTAAGCTGGACGTTGTTAGTTGGCGAGATATCAAACGCGATAGCGGCAGCCTGGAATCGTTCACTACGGTTGAGGAACTCAGACGATAACTGGATAGATGAGCCTGAGTCGACGGATCATCGCCGAAGCCATCGGCACCGCCATGCTGCTCGCGGCGGTGGTCGGCTCGGGCATCATGGGAGAGCGACTAGCAGGCGGCAACGTTGCCATCGCCTTACTCGCCAACACAATCGCCACGGGCGCGGCGTTGGTTGCTCTCATACTCACGTTTGGGTCTATTTCGGGAGCACACTTTAATCCTGCCGTGACAGTTGCCGACGCCTCGCAGCGTGGTCTACCGTGGCGCGAAGTTCCCGCATACATCTTTGCACAGATCGCGGGCGCCTTTGCAGGAGTAGCGATTGCTCACCTGATGTTTGGGTTGCCTTTGTTTACAGCATCGCATCATACGCGAGCGGGCATGGCCCAACTGTTCAGCGAGTTCATTGCAGCGTTCGGATTACTCGCAGTTATTTGGGGATGCGTTCGCTTTCGCTCCCAAGCGGTCCCGTTCGCGGTCGCCGCTTACATTAGTGCCGCATACTGGTTCACCGCCTCAACTTCCTTCGCGAATCCCGCTGTCACGCTGGCGCGATCTGTTAGCGACACGTTCGCGGGCATCCGTCCGATTGACGCGCCCGGTTTCATCGTCGCGCAACTTGCGGGAGCCATGGCCGCGACGTTACTGTTTCGCTGGTTAGTTCCAGCACTGCCAAAGAATGCTGAAGCGGTAATGCTGCCGCACGATCATGAGTAACAAAAAGAGAGTTCTGATTCTCTGTACAGGTAATTCCGCTCGCAGTCAGATGGCTGAAGGCTTATTGCGTCACGATGCGGGAGATCGGTTTGAAGTGGCAAGCGCTGGCGTTGCACCGGCACAAGTCAGACCGGAAGCTATTGAAGTGATGCGGGAGATCGGCATTGACATATCACACCATCGCTCAAAGTCGGTGGATGAGTTTACGGGCCAGGAATTCGATTACGTGATTACGGTTTGTGATAACGCGAACGAACAATGCCCGATCTTCCCCGGCAAGACTCAGCGCATACATTGGAGTTTTGAAGATCCGGCGTCTGTGCAAGGCGACGAGCAGGCTAGGCTTGCTGTGTTTCGCAGAGTCAGAGACGAAATCCGCGTCCGACTAAAAACACTCTCCTCTTAGGCGCATTTTTACACCCAAATCGCAAACCCTTGAAGTAAACCGACCACGGATTACGCGGATCAAGTACACGGATTTACGCTGAAAATAATCCGTGTACTTGATCCGTGTAAATCCGTGGTTAATCCTGCGAATCCTGTCCACGGTCCGAAGACCTCAGCTTCCTTTAACAAACATTTAAGGCGCAATTCACAAGGCCTTAACTGGTCCCGTCTATGGTCTGTGTTGACCAGGCAAGCCACCGAACAACTTTTCTATATCCACAGGAGAATCGTTTATGCATTTTAGTAATGTGCCGCGAGGAGTCCGCAATCTCTTGCTCGTGGTTTTTGTGCTCGCAACTGGATCTCTAATTCACGCGCAAACTGATCAGGGTCGTATTGAGGGAGTTGTGACTGACGCGAACGGAGCAGTCGTACTCGGAGCCTCCGTCGTCGTAAAGAACGAACGCACCGGGGAGGAGCGTACGGCGACAACAACCGAGTCCGGTTCGTACACCATCTCCGCTCTTAAGCCCTCAACCTACACTGTCAGCGCATCCGCGCAGAACCTCACGACGCGCGTGACGAACGTGCAGCTACTCGTGGGCCAGGAGTTGAAACTTGCTCTGACTTTGCAGGCCACGGGGGTTGAAGAGAAGGTCGACATCGTCGCCGCTGCCGACACTGGCATCGATACTGGTTCCGCATCAATGGGTGTAAACGTCAATCCACGCGAAGTGGAAGCTCTGCCACTCAACGGTCGCCAGCTCTCACAGCTTTATCTGCAGGCGCCCGGATCGGTCAACAGCGGATCGGGCACGTTCGGCGACATTCGCTTCAGCGGCCGTGCCGTGCAACAGAATGTGATTCGCTATGACGGCATCGAGGGTTCGGCGATCATCGACGCGTCGCCCGGCAACCTCAACGGCGAAGTGCCTTCGCCTTTCCGTCTGCAATCAAGCCTTGAAAACGTGCAGGAGTTTCGTGTTGACTCGAACAACTTTCCGGCGGAGTTCGGCACCGGCACTGGCGGGCAGGTCAGTGTCGTGACGAAGTCGGGAAGCAACGCGTTTCATGGTTCGCTTTTCGAGTACATCCGGAACGACGCGTTAGACGCCGCGAATTTCTTCGACAACATCATTGGACAAAGGGCGCCGCTGCGTCTCAATCAGTTTGGCGGCTCGCTGGGTGGTCCAATACTCAGAAACAAGCTTTTCTTCTTCTTCAGCTACGAAGGCTATCGACTTCGCGCGGGCGTGAATTCGATCGAAGCCGTGCCCGGATCTGCGAGCCGCCTGTGTGCTGCGCCTTTCGGAACGGGTTCGATTAACTGCAACGCAAACATCGTCTCCTTGCTGCCGGCGTTTCGTTCACCGGACGCGGCAATCATCGCCACCGGTTCAGGATCGAACCTGTTTGACGTCGCGCAGTTGCAGGCCAACTCTTCCGTCAACGAAAACTCAACAGCACTGCGTCTCGATTACAAACTGAACAACAAGCACTCGGCCTACTTCCGGTTCTTCCGCGATCAGGGAAGCAACGATCAGCCGGAGGGAGTTACAGGGCGACGCGTTGCAATCAAGGCGGTGCCGCAAAACGGAGTGCTCGCAGTGCAGTCGTTGTTCACACCCGCGCTGCTCAACGAATTCAAGTTTGGCTACAACAGCGCCTACACACGAATCAACGGCCAGGCGCCGACGATCGCCGGCTTCGATCTCTCGTCGGCCGTGATCAATATTTCCGGCAACACAGCCAACTTCGCCCTTCCGGGGCAGGGAACTTCCGCGGGCACGGCGACACCCGGCGGTCTCGTGCGCGCAAACAGCGCGACCAATGGCCGCGGCCAGCCCTACACGCCGTATTCACTCTCTCTTGTCGACAGCATCAATTGGACCAAGGGAAATCACAACACAAAGTTCGGCGGAGAGATCAGAATGAACCGCTTGTACACGGATCGGCTCGGCGGCACCACTTACACCTATTCGAACCTGAGCAGCTTTTTGACGAACACGCCGCAGTCGATCCAGTTTTTAGGCGACGTGAGTGCGCCGAGTCCCTTCAACGATGGCGCGACCGGGCAAAGGTTCGCGAAGCAGGAGTACTACATCACGTACGCAGAGGACGAATGGAAGATCAAACCGAACCTGACGTTGAATTACGGGCTGCGCTATGAGTACTACACTCCGTTGCGTGAAGATCGAAATCTACAGGTGCTGTTCGACATTAGAAGCGGAACACTTCGTCCGCCGGCCGAAGCGGCGTTTCAATCCTCAAAGACAAACTTCGGCCCACGTATTTCGATGACATGGTCGCCAACGCCGAACGGCGGCGGTTTCTTCGGAGGCGGCCGCACAGTGCTGCGCGGTGGTTTCGGGATCTTTTATGGTCCGGGCCAGACCGAGGATCAGATACAGCCGATCGAGAGCGATCGCATCAGCTCTACATTCACCAGCAATCCGATCTTCGCGGGTGGACCACCACTCGCATTTCCACTCGATTCGTCGGCCGCGGTTGCGTTCTTCAATAACCCGGCAAACGTCAACATCCGCTCATATCAACCGCGCGCTTACGCTCCTGAATACAAGATTCCCGAGAAGGTTTACCAGTACACGTTCTCACTGCAACAGGAATTGTTTTCAGGAACAGTTTTGACTGCGGCTTACGTCGGCAGTCAGGGCAGGAATCTTTTCTTGCGCAGTGTCGCCAATAAGATTTTGCCGGGACAAACTACCGTCGCGAGTAACATCGCTTCACTTCCATCAGGAGTCGGAGTGGTGAACCTCGCTGATCCGGCTAGCGGTCGCATTACTGCGGTGCGAACAGTGCGCGAGTTTTCGATCATCTCGGGAAATAGCGTGCAGAACCCTTACGCCGAAGTCGACTACAAGACCGTCGGAGGCGACGATAGCTACAACGCGTTGCAGATGACGCTCGCGCGGCGGATCACAAGCGGATTGACACTCAATTCTCAGTACACGTTCTCACGCAGCTTCGGAAACACGGCGGGCTCGAACGAAGCCAGAACGGCTGCGATCCCCGACGACTTCGAAGCAGACCGCGGCTACAACAACTTCGACGTCCGGCACACGTTCAATATCAGCGCGTTGTACAAACTGCCGTTCGGAAAAGGCACGCATCATGAATTCGGCAGCGTTGGAAATGCGTTGCTCGGAGACTGGGAAATCGGAGGGATCGTCAACGCGCGCAGTGGTCTGCCGATTGAAGTCGGGATCACGAGGCCGGACGTGGTCATGCAATGTGCGGCGGCCACGTGTCCCGTAACGATCAACGGAGTCGCCGCCACCGTTACGAACGGCTTCGTAGCTCAACTGCCGGGCACGATTAATGCCGCTAATCCCCTCCCGATCGGATTCATCGGCGTGGTGAATACCCCTGGCGGAGGCGCTTCGCGAAACGTCCGTCGTCCGAACATCGTACCGGGAGTAAGTCCATACCTGAAAAATGATCGCAGCTTGATCAATCCCGCTGCGTTCTCGATTCCACTGCCGGGTACGTTCGGCGACTTGCCGCGAAACGCTTTGCGTGGTCCAAGTTTCCGCCAGTTCGATCTGGTCCTCAACAAACGCTTTTCGCTGACGGAGTCGACCAGCATTGAGTTCCGAACCGAAGTCTTCAATATCTTTAACTTTGCAAACTTCGCGCTCCCCTCGACCACGTTGAACAATGCACTGCCGACGATCAATTCGGCGGGAGTGGTTTCAAGCGGAAGCCTGCAGCCCGGCGGTGGCTTCACTCAATCACAAGCCGGCGGCACGTTCGGGCTCTTGCGACAAACGGTTGAACGTACCGTTGGGTTGGGGACAAGCCGTCAGGTGCAGTTTGCTTTGCGCCTGAACTTCTAAGGAGGGTCAGTATGTCAGTACAAGAAATGACACGAACTGAGCAAGAGATGCTGATCCATACAACGGACGATGTTTACGACGACGGTTTTCTCCGAGTGGAACACAGGAATTACTACGTGTCGTGCGGCGGCAGCCCGGTAAAGCTGCCGCGCACTGAGTTTCTGATCTTCTCGCGTCTTGTCCGGACGACGAACCGCATCGTCACGGCCGATGAGCTTTGGAGTTCATTTTGGGCAGTAACAAGCCGCTTAATTCCGAAAGCCTTCACGTCTATATCTATCGCCTGCGTGCAAAGATCGCCGATTTCGGACTCCAGATCGAGACGATGGTCAACGTCGGCTACCGGCTGATCACTTCGAAAGGCACGTGATCTGTTAACTGAGAGTTCAGATGGCGTTCAGTTAGATGTAACACCGTCCCCTTAGATTCGACTGCTTGAATCGCTCTAATCATTCGCTCCCAACAGTATTGGAGATCCTAAATGTCTGTTTCGAAGAGAAGCTTTCAGCTTTTAGTATGGCTTAGTGTTGTTGTATTTGCGTTCACCGGTTGCAATCCGGGCGGAAATACGGCCGGCACGGTGAGTCTGCAAGGTGCGGGCGCGACTTTCCCGAATCCGCTGTATCAGAAGTGGTTGAGTGAGTACGGGCGAGTTCATTCCAACGTCAGGATCGACTATCAATCAATCGGATCCGGCGGCGGAATCAAGCAACTAAAAGAGCAGACAGTCGACTTCGGCGCCTCTGATGCGCCGATGAAGGACGAAGATCTAAAGTCCGCTCCGGGCGAGATACTGCACATTCCGACCGTGCTCGGCGCAGTCGTCATTACTTACAACCTTCAGGGCGTCAGCCAAGCTCTGCGTTTTTCTCCTGAAGCCCTCGCCGATATTTTTCTCGGCAAGATCAAGAAGTGGAACGATGCGAAAATCGCTGCTGACAATCCGGGCGTAACGCTGCCGACAACAGACATCACCGTGGTCCATCGTTCTGACGGCAGCGGCACTTCGGCAGTCTTCACCGATTACCTTTCAAAAGTGAGTGCGGAATGGAAAGAGAAAGTCGGTTCAGGCACGTCGCCAAACTGGCCCACCGGGATTGGCGGCAAGGGCAATGAAGGTGTAACCGGACAGGTCAAGAACACTCCAAACACGATTGGCTACGTCGAGCTGGCGTATGCGGTGCAGAACAAACTGCCGGTGGCCCAGATCAAGAACGCGAGTGGAAATTTCATTACGCCTTCGATCGACACAGTCACCGCGGCCGCTTCAGCGTCGGCAGCAAACACGCCCGACGACTTGCGCGTGTCGATCACAAACGCAGCCGGAGCGGACGCGTATCCGATTTCCAGTTACACGTACATCATCGTCTACAAGGACCAGAAAGACGCCGCGAAAGGAAAAGCGCTCGTGGATTTTCTGTGGTGGGGAATTCACGAGGGCGAGAACTACGCCAAAGATTTGCAGTACGCACCGCTGCCAGCCGACATTGTGAAACGCGCGGAGGCGAAGATTAATTCCGTCACGGCAGGCGGAACTCCGCTCAGATCCACATGAGCGCTGTCACGGAAAACTTTGCACCCGCTTCCAACTGGCGGCGAGTGCTGTCGCCGACCGGAAACACGGGCGATGCTGTCTTTCGCATCCTCATGTTGCTCGTCGCGCTCTTCATGGTTGGGATCGTGGTGGCGATGGTGTTGGCGCTCGCAGCGGACGCGATGCCGTCGATTCGCCAGTTTGGATTTGGTTTTTTGAAAAGCCGGCACTGGGACCCGATCCGCGGTGACTTTGGAGCGCTGCCTTTCATCTACGGAACGGTAACGTCGTCGCTGATCGCACTGCTGATCAGCGTTCCGTTCTCACTCGGCATCGCGATCTTTTTAGTCGAACAAGCGCCGCGCTACATCGCGCGTCCGGTGGGATTTCTGGTTGAACTGCTCGCGGCGATTCCATCGGTGGTCTACGGCCTTTGGGGCATCTTCGTACTCGCGCCCGTCCTGCGACAGCACGTCGAACCTGCTCTGGCGAAGTGGTTTGGATGGCTGCCGTTCTTTCGCGGATCGATCACCGGGATCGGATTGTTAACGGGTGGAATCATTCTCGCCATCATGGTGACGCCCATCATCTCCGCGGTTGTTCGCGACGTGCTCGCGGCCGTACCGGGTTCGCAGCGCGAAGCTGCGCTCGCACTCGGCGCTACGAAGTGGGAAATGATTCGCGTGGTGCTTGTAAACGGCGCGCCGGGAATTGCGGGCGCAGTGATCCTCGGGCTGGGTCGGGCGCTCGGCGAGACGATGGCGGTGACGATGGTGATTGGCAATCGTCCGGAGATTAGTCTTTCACTTTTCGAGCCGTCTTACACGATCGCTTCGGCGATCGCGAATGAGTTCACGGAAGCGACCGGCGATCTTTATTTGAGCGCGCTCGTGGAGCTCGGACTGATTCTGTTTCTCGTAACGTTCGTCGTGAATGGCATCGCCAGGATTCTGGTTTGGAATGTCACTCGAAAGACTGGTGGAGTTGGCAGGGCCGCGTGATGAACTCAAACGCCGATCGATTGCGTCGCACGAGGAGCTGGCTGATGACCAGCCTGACTGCATTGTGCACGCTGCTGGCCGTTAGCGCGCTGCTGATCATTCTTTCTTATATTGCGTGGCGCGGAATAGGTTCGATCAGTCTTCAATTTCTGACTGATAGTCCGAAGCCTGTCGGTGAAGGCGGCGGGATCGGCAATGCGATTCTTGGTTCTTTGGTGTTGCTCTTGATCTCTTCGGTGATTGGTTTGCCGCTGGGAATTTGCGTGGGCATTTACTTGTCGGAAGTCGGCGGTGGGCGGCTCGCGGGCGTCGTGCGTTTTATCGTCGACACGTTGACAGGCATTCCGTCGATCGTCACCGGAGTTTTTGTTTACGCGGTTCTGGTGTTGCCGATGAAGCATTTCTCGGCGTTGGCGGGTGGAGTAGCGTTGGCGCTCATCATGATTCCCATCGTTGCGCGCACGACTGAAGAGATGTTGAAGCTCGTGCCGCACAGTCTGCGTGAAGGCGCGCTTGCGCTCGGCGCGCCGCAATGGCGTGTGACGATGGGCGTCATCATTCCCGCCGCCGCGCCGGGCATTGCAACTGGCGCGATGCTGGCGATCGCGCGTGTCTCGGGAGAGACGGCGCCGTTGTTGTTCACTGCGTTTGGAAGTCGATTTTTTAACACTTCGCTGAACGAGCCGATCGCGTCGTTGACGGTGCAGATTTATAACTACGCGCTTTCGCCGTACGACGAGTGGCATGCGCAGGCCTGGGCGGCAACGTTGGTGCTGATGACGCTCGTGTTAGGGATCAACATCATCGTTCGAATCGTAACTCGAAGACGCTTTTAACGGCAGATGACACTGACTTTAAATCGAGATTTAAATCGGGATCTAAGATCCGCGTCATCCGCGGTTAAAACGAAGGTGGCCGTGCGCAACCTCGATTTCTTTTACGGGCGCGTGCAGGCGCTGCACAACATCTCACTCGAGATCCCCGAACGCATCGTGATGGCGTTCATTGGTCCATCGGGCTGCGGCAAGTCGACTTTCCTGCGCACGCTTAATCGCATGAATGATGTCATACCGGGAACGCGCGTCAGCGGACACGTCTCGATCGATGACCATGAGATCTACGCGCCGGGAACCGACGTGGTCGAGTTGAGGCGCAGGGTTGGAATGGTGTTTCAGAAATCAAACCCGTTTCCGAAGTCAATCTTCGACAACGTCGCGTATGGTTTAAGAATCAACCGCGCCACGAGCAGTAGTTCGGAACTGGCGGATCGCGTTGAAGAGGCGCTCAAGGACGCAGCGTTGTGGAATGAAGTTAAAGATCGCTTGAAGACGTCGGCGTTGAGTCTTTCCGGCGGGCAGCAGCAGCGTTTGTGCATCGCGCGCGCACTCGCGATTCGTCCCGAGGTGCTTTTGATGGACGAACCCGCTTCGGCACTCGATCCAATCGCAACCTCGAAGATCGAAGAGTTGATCTTCGATTTGAAAAAACAGTACACGATCGTGATCGTCACACATAACATGCAGCAGGCGGCGCGTGTTTCCGACACCACCGCGTTCTTCCTGCTCGGCAAGTTGATCGAAGTAAACGCGACTGAGAAGATGTTCACTGCCCCGAATGAAAAATTAACTGAGGATTACATCACGGGCCGGTTTGGCTAAAACAAATCGGCGAGCGGCAGTTGGAAATCGGCAATTCTATGGATCTACATCGTCATCTTGACGACGAACTGAGTTCACTGCGCGACCGCGTTCTCCTGCTTGGCGGCGAGGCGGAACAGGCGCTCGAGCGCGCCATGTATTCGCTGAACGAGCGCGATAGCGACGTCGCGCGGCAAGTGCTCGATCACGACGATCAAGTCGATCGTCTCGAGGTCGAGATCGATCGCCAGTGCATCGACATCATCGCGCTGCGCCAGCCCGCCGCACGCGATCTCCGCTTCGTGATCTCGGTCGCGAAGATGGCGCCGGTGTTGGAACGCATCGCGGACCACGCTTGCAACATCGCCCGCACCGCCATCGATCTAAACAACGAACCCGAGCTCAAGTCAGTGCTCGACCTGAGTCGGATGGCCGAGCATGCCTTGAGCATGTTGCGCGCCTCGCTCGACGCTTTTACTTCGAGCGATGCGATTGCTGCTCGAGAAATCATCCAGAGCGACAGCGAGATCAACGACCTTTACAACCACACGTTTCACCGGCTGATCGAGTTGATGGTGACTGAGCCGGCCACCGCAACTCGCGATGCGCGCTTGTTGTTCGTCGCCAAGCACCTGGAAAGAATCGGCGACTACGTAACTGACATCTGCGAGCTGACCGTCTACATGGCGGAGGCCGCGTTTATTAAACACACATGAACCGGCCAATTCTGATCGTCGAGGACGACGCCGACATCGCCGAGAGTTTGAAGTACAACCTCGAACGTGAGGGATTGGCGGTCGTGATGGCTCCGACTGGTGAAGCGGGGCTCGCTGTGGCTTTGAACGAACGCGAATCTCCGCGACTCATCATCCTCGATCTGATGTTGCCGGGCATGAGCGGCATCGAGTTGTGCCGGCGTTTGCGTCGCGAGCCCGCGACAAGGCGCACGCCTATCATCATGCTCACTGCGAAAGCGTCAGAATCGGATCGCGTGACCGGACTCGACCTCGGCGCGGATGACTACATCACGAAACCGTTTTCAGTACGCGAGCTGCTGGCTCGTGTGCGCGCCGTGATGCGTCGCGCGGACGAGACGATGGGGAAGACGTACGAAGACGATCATCTGCAAATCGATTTCGACGATATCCGTGTGGCGTGCGATGGAGTGAAGATCAAACTCACGAACAAGGAGTTTACGCTGCTCTCGGTGCTCGCAAGGAGCGCCGATCGCGTGGTTACGCGCCAGCAGTTGCTGGATAGTGTTTGGGGTTACAGTTACTATGGCGATGCACGCACGCTTGACGTTCACATTCGCCGCTTGCGACAGAAACTCGATAAGTGCGGGGATTGCATCGAGACGGTTGTGGGTGTTGGGTATCGATTTGTAGGTTGCGGTAGTTAGGCCGCAGATGAACACAGATTGAAAACGCAGATCTGATCTGCGTCATCTGCGTTTATCTGCGGCAAATCATTCGCAAATGTGGGCTGCCTTGTTTTTTCTCGGTGGATTACTTTTAGGCGTCATCGCCTCGATGGTATTGACTCGTCGGAAATACTCAACTTCCATCGCACAGCTCGATCGAAATGACTCTCCGGACACCCTCGAGATTCGTTCATTACTGGAAGCAACGTTGAGCGGTATGCGCGAAGGTTTGTTGGTTGTCGACAAAGACATGCGCGTGGTCGCCTCGAACCCTGCCGCGCACAAGTTATTCAATCCTTCTGTGCCGGCGCTGAAGTCGCAACGCCTGACAGAGCTGACGCGCAATCCCGCGATCTACAGCGCGTTCCTCGATGGTCTAAAAGGCGTCGAACGCAGCGATATCAAAGTTGAAACGCATGGGCCGGAGCGACAGGTGTTTGATCTCCGTGTCGTTCCGATTGGCGTTATTAACGGAGACGGCGCGCAGGGAGCACTCGGCGTTTTCTTCGACATCACTCGCACCGAACGCCTCGAGTCGATCCGGCAGGAATTCCTTTCCAACGTCTCACACGAGCTGCGCACTCCGCTCACCTCGATTCTCGCGTTTGTCGAGACTCTCGAGAGCGGGGCGACTGACGATCCGGAGAGCTGCCTACGCTTCCTTTCGATCATTCGCAAGAACGCTTCGCGCATGCAGGGGCTCATCGACGACATTCTGGAGTTGACCGCGATCGAAGGCGGCAACGTGCAACTCAGGGCCACTCCCGTCGAGTTACACACGATGGTCCAGGATGTATGCGCGTCGTTAGCGGCGAAAGCTTCGGCGCACGATGTCAGTCTGAAGAATGAGGTCGCGCCTGAAGTCGTGGTGCATGCAGACGTGCGGCGGCTGGAGCAGATGCTCACGAATCTCGTCGACAACGCGATCAAGTTTAGCCGTGAGCACGGCGCGGTCACGATCTCTTACGAATCCGGCGACCGCGACAAGATTCTGGTCCACGACAATGGCGAGGGAATTCCGGCGCAACATCTTGAGCGACTGTTCGAACGTTTCTATCGCGTCGATCGCGCGCGGTCGCGAGAGATGGGCGGCACCGGCCTCGGCCTCGCGATCGTGAAGCACCTGGCGCTGCTGCACGGCGGCGAGGTGACCGTCACGTCCGAACTCGGCAAAGGCAGCACCTTCACCATCCACCTCCCCAAAAACTAGAAGGATCCCGCAAATCCTAAAAAATCTGCGTAATCTGTAAAAATCCTTGTAGTCCGTGGTTAAAAACACTGTTGTCAACCGACCGCCGCGTTTGCAATAATGCCCTCAGAGGCCCTACCTCAATCTCGTCCCCGACAGCCCCGGTTACTCACTAGTTTTGTTTAACCGACAGACTTGCGTCTGGGGGATCAAACATGAGAATCCGGCGATATTCACGATCAGTCGTGGCTTCCGTGACTCATTTCGGCGCCACTGTCTTCAAAGTCGTGTTCACCAGCTTCGTGCTCGGCATGATTGTAGTTTCAGTGATGCACTACATGGGCGTCCCAGTGCCCAGCGCCGACGACCTGCTTCGAGGAGCATCGAGACTGGCGCACGTCTTTTCGTAAAGCGATGCGCCGATCAGAACGTGAACACTAACTGTTGCTGCGTGCGAAAGGTCCTCGGCGCGAAGTCGCCGACAGGCACGAAGAAATTCGGATACTGCCCACTGCGTCGCAACGAGTTCTGCACGAAGAACAAACTCTGGAAAGTCACTTTCCGACTGATGCCGTACTCGAACCGAAAGTGACTCGTGCGGATGTTCACGCCGCTGTTCGTCCCGAGGTCGTCGTCAGTCAGTTGTGAGATCAACGCGTTCGCGCCTTTGATCGTGAACAGGTAGAGAAACGAGGTGTCACCGCGTTTCGTGATCCGTCCGACTTGCAGAGCCGCGAGCATCGCATCGCGCTCGTTCAGCCCGGTCGCCACGTTGCGCGCGACTTGCACGTTGAACGTCACCGGGTACGCATGATCGCCACGCGTGAAACCGGCGTAGTTCAGCCGGTACGTCAAACGCGCGACCTGGAACCCGGGCGCGGTGTACATGGCGCCGCCCGGAGTCGTGGTCGCGGTGCCCGTTCCGGGGAGCGGTCCGGAGAGAGCGATACCAAGCCCCGGCTGAACGAGTAGGACCAGACCTTCGGCAGTCGAGCCAAGCTGAATGTGATTGGGATGATTGTAGAGTTGAATGTCCGCACCGAGTTGACTGCTCCAACGCTTGTTGAACGTTTGGTTCGCCAACAATCCCTGATGAAAGAGACTCGCGGATCTTCCGGTCGTGCCGACGATATCACCGGCGCGCGCGAGTGGACTGTTGGGCGCGATAACGGCAACGTTTGGAGTCGAAAGAATGTATTGACCGGCGCGCAGTTCGAGACTCGAGAGGTAAGCGGCGTTTGGTTTGAACGACGCGACGTATCTTTCGTTGAAGCCGTTAAAGCGAAGGTCGTCGTCGAACAGGAAGCGCGAGTTGTCTGCGAAGACGTCTTGCAGACGCCCGGCCTGAAGTTGGACCGATTTAGACGGTCGATATTCGATCCACGCCTCACTCAGCGAAATAGGCGCACGCGTCGTGAGGGAGGTGAAGTCCTGATTGGTTGAGAGACCATTGTTCAGCGGCCCGGTGGCGAGCTGGCCGTGAAAGCTGAGATTCGGATGAATGTCTGTATCGAAGTTCAGTCGCAGACGATAGCGAGCGCGCGCGTTTTGCACGTGTTCGAGTGGCGGATCCGGAGGTTCGGTTGCGCGGCGGAAGATACCATCGAAGCGCACGCGAAAGTCACCGCTGAATCGCACCGGACCGATTTTCAAAGCCTGGCCTTCCACTTTCGCGAGCCGTTGTTCGACGCTGGGTGTTTGCGGTTCTGCGGGCGCGACTGTCGCGGGTGTTTCAGTTTCTTTCGCGGTGCTGGCGGCCGAAGTTTTTTCGGCCGAGAGTTTCTCGATTAGTGCCTGAATTGTTTGTTGCTGCTCGAGAAGCGTCTTTTGCAACTGATCCAGTTTGGTGTTTTGACGTTCCAACTCGCTTTCGAGCACGCGCACGCGTTCCGCGACGTTCGGGTCCGGCGGGTCAGACGGCGGCCTGGTGGACAACTCCTGTGCGGCGGCGGGCGTAAAGGCCAGTGCCAGGAGCGAGAGTGTTAATACTATTCGACTGCTAATCGAGAGGGTCATGATCGTAGGTCCTCGTTGAAATCGGAACTTTAATTGGCTTGCCGAGACAGGCAGCTTATGGCCACTATCTTAAATCGACCTTGCTGCAAAGTTACATTGATATGAATAGAGAGACGGTCGTTGACAACGGTCTTGAGCGCCGCTTACTATTCATTTCGTTGACCAGCCGGGATTAACACGATTCTGTACATGCTTCTTCAGGCAGCAACGACGACAACTCAAACTGTTGGCAGTCCTATAACAGCCTACTGGCCCGTGATGATCTTCTTCGGCGTGGCCGTGATCTTTCCGGTGTTGCCGATCATTCTGGGCAGATTTCTGAGGCCAATCAAGTACGAAAAGAGCAAGATGCGGCCTTACGAGTGCGGCATCGATCCGACGACTGAAGCGCACGAGCGTTTCACGGTGCGCTATTACATCGTGGCGATGTTGTTTCTGATATTCGACGTCGAAACGATCTTTCTGCTGCCCTGGGCAATAATCTTTATGGGCGACGACTTCTCGTTCACGAAGTTTGCCCTCATTGAGATGTTTGTGTTCATCGCGATTCTGGTAGTCGGTTATTATTACGCGTGGCGCAAAGGCGCGCTGGAGTGGGCGTGAAAAACATTCCCGATTGCCAATTGCCGATTGCCAATTTAAGCGGCGATTGGATCTAAAAATCGGCAATCGGCAATCGCCAATTGGCAATAATTTATGGCTGAACACGAAGAGGGCTTTGTCTTAACCACCGTCGATTCGATCATGAACTCGATTCGACGTACAGTGGGCGCTAAGACCGTCGACATCGCCGCACCGGTCGTGAACTGGGCGCGCAAGTCGGCGCTTTGGCCCATGACGTTCGGACTCGCCTGTTGCGCTATCGAGATGATTGCGACCGGCGCCGGCAGGTTCGATATCGATCGTTTCGGCGCGGGCGTCTTTCGTCCCAGCCCGAGGCAAAGTGATCTGATCATTATCGCCGGCACTGTCACTCTTAAAATGGGACCGGTGGTCCGTCGCGTCTACGATCAGATGCCCGAACCAAAATGGGCGATCGCGATGGGCGCCTGTGCCTCAACGGGTGGACCATTCGATTCTTATTCCACGATGCAGGGCGTC
>JBKPPH010000365.1:0-9430 GCA_046733535.1 Acidobacteriota bacterium | reverse complement strand
GTGAGCGGCGATGGTCACGACTGGCGTGAGGTTGCGCGTGGTGAACTGGTTTCAACCTTTGCGCCGCAACAGATCGACTTTTCAAGTACGGTCACCGCGCGCTATCTCAAACTCATCGCGCTCTCTGGGTTCGGAACTGACAAGACAACATCACTCGCGGAACTCGCGGTAATGACTCCTGAGACCCGTAAAAAACCGAAACCCAAACCATCTCCGCCGCGGCCGAAACAATAAGGCAATTGTCGGGGCGGCCCCTCCGTGGCCGCCCATTCTTTACATTTGGGCATCTTCGTGAGAGGGATAAATTTGCAACGCGGGGCGGCCACGGAGGGCCGCCCCTACAGTTGCGCCCACAATTGGCACAATCCATCGAAATCACTTCGCCCACAATGCACAAATCAACCGAGATTATTTTTGCGGCTCGGGTACCTCTTTCCGCAGCAGCCAAAACTGAACGAGGCTGTTCGTGAAAAAATAAACGCTCACCGTAACGGCCAACCCGATAAGTCCAAATCTAAAGAACGCCACAACCTTGACCGGAACGTACAACGTGTAAAGCAACGTACACACTTTAGTCGGCGTCTTTGTATTTCCCATCGCGTAAAAGGCGCCCGCGGTCGCCTGGACCACAGCACCACCCACTAACATTCCTCCACGTGCGATCATCGTCAGCCAGAGCGTGTTGAGATTTTGTGGTCCCAATCCGACCTCACGTTCAAGGTGGGGTTTCGCACGTTGTTGCAGCGAGTGTTCGACGTCGAAGGTTATTTTGACCGTGTCTTCAAAGGTGGTGCGATTCCCGGATCGCGTCGCGCGGTTCGAGGCGGACGAACGCGTAGTCTCAAACAGCAGCTTTTGTTTTCAGGAGCGTGGACGGCGCGCGCGATCATGTTGGCTGGCGTCATGGCTGCGCAGGGACAACTCATACGCCACTTGCGAGCGTGCCGGCGCGTGTTGCGCCGGAACGCGAAGCTCGGCGCTGATGCATTCGGGTTCGACGAGCTAGTGGGGCTTTGGATCACGTATTGGCATTTCGCCAGCGTCACACGACAGATAAGTGGAACGCAGTTCGGAAACGTGCCAGGAAGGACGGTGCTTAGTGAGGAGTAACAACTGTAGGGGCGGCCCTCCGTGGCCGCCCGCGTTACGAATAATGTGTGTGCCCGCCGAGGGCCGGCCACGGAGGGCCGCCCCTTGAAATGCGACCCTCAATTCCAAGTCGACGGAACATCACTTCCGCGCGGCAGCCTTCTGCTTTGCCAGCTCTCTGCGAAACGCCTGTTCTCTTTCAGCTACGTAACTCTGATAACCCTCGCGGTCGATAAAAGCTGTCGAGGCGCCCGCCTTCACCCGCGCGTATTTGTCTTCCATCCCGAAGTAGCTGCCGTGCGCGCCGAGGAAATAATCAACGGGCAATGATTTCAGCACTTTGAACGTTCGTTCAAAATCCTGCGCCATCTCAGGATAGAGTTTATTGGCGAGAAGGTCGTAACCCGGATTCACATTCGGACTGCCGACGATCACAACGTCGCGCATCTTCGAGTTGTCGTTCACCTTCATGGTCCAGGTCGTACACCCTTTTGTGTGGCCGGGCGTCAGGTGCGCGGTGATTACGGCATCGCCGAGCTTGACTTCATCGCCGTCGTGCAACACACGATCGACTTTTGCCGGAGCGTAAAGTGTTTCCGGATCGTTGGCATACTGAAAGTCGCTTTTCCCGCCGGATTCCACGACCGCAGCATCGCCTTCCATCACCATGTACTTCGCGCTCGTCAGTTTTTTGATCGTGGCGCTCGCGGCACAGTGGTCCCAGTGTGCATGACTAATCAGCAGGATCTTGATGTCGTTGAACTTGAAACCGAGCGACTCCACACTGGCCCGAATCATCGGCACGTTAGCTTCGAGATCGCTGTTAATAAGGATGTGACCTTCGGGAGTGGCAATCAGGTAACTTGCCAATCCCTTGCTGCCGACGTAGTAGAGATTGCCTGCAATGCGGAAGGCGGGAAAAGGATCAGTCCAATCATTCTGGGCGGGCGTCCGTTGAGTAATAAGAACGCCCACCAGCACGATCGACAATACAGTAATTAATATAGGCCAGCTATATCGCTTCACCACGCGCCCTCACGCTAAAGATTCGGAGATCCGTGCGCGACATATTAATGCATTTCTGTTAATCCTCAATCAATCTTGTCATCCTGTCCAACACTCCCGCTGGCCTTGACGGTCACGACCTCGCGTCTCGGATCCATCCCGCTTCGGTGTGTTTGAAGTGCTCGAGGGTCGCAGTTGCAAAGGATGTCGTGGTGGAGTTCCAGGCGAATTTTTCGACACTTATTTCCGGATAGGCAATGCGAATCAGGTTGAAGGAGTTTGCTTCGCCTCGCTCGCGGGTCGAGGTTGCGGTGCCGGCTTGTACGACAAGCGCCGAGTGTCCGTGGATGTTGTATCGCTTCGTATGACCCGTGTGACTGACATGCAAGTGGCCCGCAAGAAACAGATCGGCGCCGCACTCGGCGAGCCCCGTCATAGCCATTCTCGCTCTGCCCACCAGGTCCCGTTCGCTATAACCTTCCGGCAAGTCAAACGGATGATGCGTCACCACCACCTTTACGATCCCACTCGACAGCGAGCAGAACTTTTCCCGCAAACGACCAACCTGAGATTCGTTAATCCGACCGCCTTTGAAGACTGACGAACGCGCGGTGTTGACGCCGATCATAATCACCTCTTCGTCCTCATAAGCCGGTTGAAGATCGTCGGTGATGTAGCGTTTGTATTTCTCCAAGCGCTCAAAAAACCGCGCAAACAGATTATGAAGAGGAATGTCATGATTGCCCGGCACGATTATCTGCGGCTTTGGGAGGGTATCGAGAAACGAACGCGCCTGCTGGAACTGGTGCGAGCGTGCGCGTTGCGTCAGGTCGCCGGAGACGGCGACGACGTCGGGCTGGAGTTCTTTGATAAATGTTCTTAAAGGATCGATGATGAGCGGATTCACGCGCCCGAAGTGCAAGTCTGACAGATGAACTATTCTTCGCATGCGGGTCCCGTCATTCAGCTTCTGCATCTCTGGGCACAATCACTCGCAGTGCGCGCGCCCGGACGCGGTAATGGAGCGGAGTCTGCATCACCTCGATCTCACCGTCAAAAGCAACCCGCAGGCGTTTGTGACGTGTCTCGATGTTCACTTCGTTGGAACGCATGGCGAGAAAATCTTTGTCATTGCGTAAGCGCCCGAACACCGCCCGCAACGCCAGACTTATCAGTTTCAGACGACTCGTGCGGTGGGTTATGTAAATACTCAACACGCCTCGATCGAGACGGTCTCGCAAACCGATATTAAATGCCTGCATCGCATATTCATTGTTTCCGATAAAGACAAATGGCGTCGTTCGATCCAGCATTTCCTCGTCGACACGGAGTCGAACGTCGAGAAACGGATACCGGCGCAATGCCTGAATGGTGGCCCAAAGGGCGGCAGGCCATTTTCCTAACCCGAGTCGCTCGCGCTTTTCTCGTTCGCGCACGATGATGGGATACAGGCCCAGGCTCGAGTTGTTAACAAAGATGCGGTCATTCACTTCGGCCACATCGACTTCCGTCGTGTGACCCGCGACAATTGTTTGCGCCGCTGCCTCCAGGTCAAACGGAATTCGCAAGTCTCTCGCAAAATGATTAAGCGTACCGAGTGGTAAGACTCCCAGGATCTTGCCGCTTCTCACAACTGTTGCGGCAACTGAATTGACCGTGCCGTCGCCGCCGCCCGCCACGATCACTCGATACGGACCACGTGCTGCATCCCGCGCGAGTTCACTCAGTTCAGCACCGCTGTGAGCCAGCGATACGTCTGCGTCGATTCCGTTGTCGTTGAAGATTTGGACTAGCCGTTCACTGACTTTGTTATCGCCGCCCGCAACGCTACCCGCACCGGCAGAAATGATGATCTTAATCGGCGTCAAAGACATTATTGCGCGGTAGATTTGCCTCAAAATCTGAAATCATTCTTGGACACAGTCAGTACAGGGAGCGATCGCGACCTGCTGGGTCAAGGATCGCTCGGAATATCCCATGCTGATCACTGACCAGGTCGCTATCGCTCCCTGTACTGACTGTCTCCAAACCCGACGTCGGACTTGTGAGGCAACGCTTTCATCGCTGCCTCGCCTCGGGTGTCAACGACCGGTGAATGTGAATCGCGGCCATCGCCCCTTCCGCAGCGGCGACGACCGCGAGTTGCGAGTTTGGAGTAATATCGCCCGCTGCGTACACGCCCTCAACGCTCGTTTGCTGCGTCTTGTCTACCCACAACAGGCCGCACTCATCGTCCAGACGACATTCGAGCGTTTCATGAAAGTCAGTGCCGATTTCGGTCCCGAGGTTGAAGAACAGCGCATCGCACTCGAGCGGCTCACCCTCGGAAAAGATAACGCGCTCCAACTGCCTCTTCGGTTTGTCGCCGTCTAACTCGACAACCGGTTCTGTTCGTACTGGAACATCTAAATCAGCTAACCTGGCCCGGTTGCTGCTGGAGATGTCATGTCCATCAGTCAATAACGTTAAGTGTTTGGTCCAGGTCAGAAGGTGGGAAGTGAAAGCTGCCGCGTTCTTGTCATAGGCGAGCACGGCGACTCGTTTGTCTTTCACTTCATAACCATCGCAATCGGGACAGTGATGTACACTCGAGCCGTAAAAATCGCGGAACCCTGGACAGTCTGGAGTTAGATCTCGGAGACCGGTAGCGAGCAACAATCGCTGCGCTTCGAAGACTTGTGGGTCGGTCCCGTCACGGCCGGCGAACACACGAAAACATTCGGGGGAAACTTTTTCAACCGCACTTACACAGGCCTCAACAATTAACCCGCCATGGCTCGTCACTTCATCGCGGCCCCTGGCCAGGAGTTCAGCCGGGCCGATTCCGTGGTGCCCTAAAAAGCCATGCACGCCATGCGCATATTCATTACGCGGGCTGTTGTGATGAAACGTCAGGGTCCTGCGAAGATAGCGGGCCAGAAAAAGTGAAGCAGACAGGCCCGCCGGCCCAGCGCCAATGACGATGCAGTCGTACAGCTTATCAACCATTACGCAGGCCGCTGCTACCGCTTCTTCGCCGATTTCTTAGCCCCACCACGGCCTTTCGATCCGGACTTCTTGCCGCCGGCTTTCTTGCCGCCGCCCTTCTTGCTGCCGCCTTTCTTGCCGCCGCCTTTCTTGCCGCCGCCTTTCTTGCCGCCGCCTTTCTTACCGCCGCCTTTCTTGCCGCCGCTCTTCTTACCACTGCTCTTCTTTGTCGATCCCTTTTTGCCGCCTTTTTTCGCAGCGCCAGACTTCTTACTCGATTTCTTCCCGCTCTTTTTCGACGCTTTGCCTCCGCTACGTTGCTGGCGCTCCTTCTCGGCTTGTAGCTGTTCTCCTAACACTTCGATTTCTTCTGCGCCCAACGCCTGCCGGGCCTTGCTGAAGAGTTCGTTTTCCTCTTCCTCAACGTGGTGCTCGACGTTCTCTTGCAACACCTTGGCCTTGGCTTCCCATTCTTCGTTGGCGGTCCTGCTGCGGCCCAATTCGCTCAACAGCTTTTTGACGACGGCGTGCTCTTCGTACGCCTCCATCGTTATGTCGTGCGTTTCCTCCGGCTGTTCCAGAGCGGGATAGAAAACCGTTTCTTCGATGTGAGCGTGGAGTTCGAGTTCGGTCCTGATCTCCTCGAACACAGTTAACTTTTCGCTACCGCTGGCAGATTCCAATTGTTCAAAGAGCTGGGCAACTTTCTCGTGATCGGCTTTCAATAACTCAAAAGCGTTCATAGTGGTCCTCCTTGAGATTGTTAAATCCCGACCAATATCTACGCCTTCTGTTGAGAGAGTCGGTCAAAACTGTTTTTTTTCGCCACAAAAGCACAAACCTTCAGTGAAGGCGTTGTGCTTTTGGGTGGTTCTGTCTTGGCTGGTCCTCAGCCTAGCCGCGTCGCCAACTGCCAGACGTTTCCAAATTCATCGTTGATCGATGCGGTCCGATCGCCGTACGGCTGGTCCGCCGGCGCCGAAATTGACGTCGCCCCCGCATTCAGCGCTTGCCTGTACGTTGCATCCACATCCTCTACATACATGTAGATGGACGACTGCTTCGGCTGCCATTGATCGTGTGCTTCACCCATTTCTACGATCGAATCACCAAGCCGTACTTTGGCGTGATAGACGAAACCTTCGGGCGATTGATGTCGCTCCACCACCTGCGCGCCAAACGCCTGCTGCAGAAAGTCGATGAATTTCGGCGCGCCGACGGGATGGAAGTAGATCGTGACGTTGTGGAGATCCGCAACCGGGGTTGAATCAAAAGGTTTGGCGATATACCACTCGTTACCGCCGATGTCCTTCACAGCGGCAATGCGTTCGCCGTATTCCTGGTCAGAGGGCTCGGCCAGGGACGTTGCGCCGGCCGCGACCGCGCGGGCATAAACATCGTCCACATCCGAAACGTAAAAGTGAATTGACGCAGGGCGCGGATCAAGGCCTGGACCACCGACAATCAATACGGTTGAGTCGCCAATCTTGACCTCACAATGCAGTCCGCTGGCCGACCCGAAGCGCAACGCCTCAATCGCTCCGAATGCCTCCTTTACAAACTCGACCATCTCGACCGCGGGTTTCACCATTAGATAAGGCGTAACCGTGTGGAACCCTGCTCGTTTGAAACTCTTCGATTCCGATGTAACTGCGGTAACTGCGGTACTCATGTTGTCCGTGCCTCCTAATTGTTGTTTGAGCGTCGCGCGAAATTGTTCGGACGGCAGTCCCCGCAGTTCGCGCGCAACCGCTACGAGTTCAGCCAACTCACCATCCTCCACGGCTGGTTCGCGTTCGGCGAGCAGCGCGGTGACAGCGTCGTCCAGTTGATCGATGATGGAACGTTCAGCCATTTACTTAAGCCTATTCGCGCAATCGTGCGCGAAGATTTTCTAGAGCCCGAAATTGCAGTTGCTTGACTGCGCCCTCGCTGCGATTCAGTTCGGCTGCGATCTCGCGAATACTTTTTTCCTCGCCGAAGCGCAGGAGGATCACTGTGCGCTGATCTTCGGGAAGCGTTTCGACTGTGCTGAAGAGTCGCGCGCGACGTTCAACTCGCTCGAGATCCGAATCTACCGAAGCATTCGCCGCACCTTCCGTTTCAGCCAGTTCGCGCGACTTCTTTCGCGCCTCGTCGGCGATTGCGTTTGCCGCAATCCGGTAGAGCCACGCGATGAACGGAGTGCCACGCCACTTGAACTTCCCGATGTTTGCGAGTGCTTGTTGAAAAACGTGCGCGGTGAGGTCCTGTGCTTCGGATCGATCGTGAATGCGGCAAGCGACATACGCGTATACTCGATGAAAATTCAGTTCATAGAGCTCCGCAAAGCGGCCCGGATCATTCTGAGCAGCTTCTACCAGGACGCGTTCGTCTGATTCGTTAATCCGACTCAAGTCACTCCTTGCGCCAGTTTTCTACTGAGAATAACTGTGGTTGGGGTGAAAAGTTACGGTGAGTTGGTGATTTTTTCGTGCCGGGGCAGCGGTTTTCTCACGGGACGGAATGTTCCGAGGAGCATGTCGAACAGCGGTGATGTCACGCCGAAGCGAAGCCCGGGCGTCTGGTAATGGTGTAGCAGGTGGTACTTTCTGAGGTACCTGAAGAGTCGAAGGCGAGGTCGCCGGTGGTGCGCCTGGAAGTGAAGCCATTCGTAACAGAAGTATCCCGCAGTCAGGCCGGTGAAAAGATATGCTGCGACGTGGAATGAACCCGTGGCGATCCAGGCCAGCAGCATGTAGGCGATCGCGATCGGCAGGCTTACGATCAGACTCGAAAAGAGCCGGTTCAGCGCGCGCGGGTTTTCATGGTGTGAAAGATGTGCTGCGTAGACTAACTTTTGGCCGAAGGCTGAACGCGCATCAAAGTGGAAGATGAATCGATGCAGGCCGTACTCGATCAACGTCCAGCTCAGCACTCCCAACGCAACGAACAGGAAGTTCTGCCGCCACGAGAACCCCTCGCCACGCGTAAACGCAATCAGGCAAACAACGAGCGCTGTGTAGAAATAAACGGGCGTTAACTGCTTCCAACCCGTGACCGGCACGTCTCACCTCCAAAACTTGCGAGGAGCGTGTTGTTAGTATAGCGTCAGCAAATTCAGGTTGCACGTGTTTCAGTTCATAGTCTCGCGACCGAACGTGAGAGCGATGGCCGACTTCGTACACAAGAATTCGATTGTGCGGAAGATCTGGGGTAACCCGGATCTCATTCTGCTGATCTTTGCCGGTTCGGCAGCAGAGTTTGCGCTCAACCGTGCGGTCGACTGGCTTTTCTTCACGGGTAAAATCCCGCGCGATCCGATCGGCCGTCTTTTCTCGACCGTTCGCTATGCGCAAGAGATCGTTTTCGTTAGTGAGGAAGAAGCGCGGCGTACGTTGAATCGAATCAACGCGGCGCACCGGACTGTCGAGCGGCAACGCAGCGACACGATACCGGATTGGGCGTACCGCGACGTGCTCTACATGTTGATCGATTATTCCGAACGCGCTCACGCTCTTCTTTATCGACCACTTTCAGCGCCCGAACGCAACGAGCTGTACGGTGTGTTCTTGCGGATTGGCGAGGCGTTGTCGGTTTCTCAATTGCCGGAGACGTATGACGAGTGGCGACAGGATCGGCGGCTTCACCTCGTGCGCGATCTCACTTACAGCCGGCACACCGCGATGTTGTTTCGACAGTATCGCCGGCACTTGGGAGCGTGGCGTTATTACCTGCTACTCCAGGTGCAAGCGCTGCTTGTACCCGACGAGGTGAAACGATTACTTCGTCTCCACTCGATCGATTTGCTTGCAAGTCTTGTTCGGACGTACGGAGTTCTGACGAGCTTCAACCTACAATCTGTCGTCCACACGTTACTAATACCGCCGCGCTACTGGTCGGAACTGCGAGAGATGGACAGAATGGCCTCCGTGAACTGAGCGCCGCAGGCGCGAAATAAGGTAGCTAGGGGCAAAGCGCAAGGCCGCAGGCGCGACATAAGGTAGCCAAGGGCGCAGCGCGGCAGGCGCGACATAAGGTGGCCAAGGGCGCAGCGCGGCAGGCGCGACATAAGGTAGCCAAGGGCGCAGCGCGGCAGGCGCGACATAAGGTAGCCAGGGGCGCAGCGCCAAGGGCGCGACAAAAGGTAGCCAGGGGCACAGCGCTGAGCGGAGCGAAGCGCGTCGCCCCTGGATCGATAAATAATTACGCCGCCGCTCTGAAAGAGCGGAAGAAATAGTTCAAGAGGTCTTTCGCACTTTCAGTGCTCTATTCAAATTTTTCCTGCTAACCAGGGGCGACGCGCTTCGCTGTGCTCAGCGCTTTTCCCCTGGCTACCTTATTTCGCGCCTGCGGCGCTGTGAAAGACAGCCTGGAGTTCACACAATGC
>JBKPPH010000364.1:0-10542 GCA_046733535.1 Acidobacteriota bacterium | reverse complement strand
GGCGTCTGCGTCGTGACTTCGCCCGCGTCGAGCGCGAGCAACACTTCCTCGAGCGAAGCGAAGACACGGCCCTCGCCTTTCGCGCCCGCACGATCGCGCGTCAGGTAGTAGATACCCAGCACGATGTCCTGTGAAGGCACCGCGATCGGCTGGCCGCTCGCGGGGCTCAGGATGTTGTTGCTCGAAAGCATCAACACTGCCGCTTCGATCTGCGCTTCCGGACTGAGCGGAATGTGCACCGCCATCTGGTCGCCGTCGAAATCGGCGTTGAATGCCGTACAAACGAGCGGGTGGATCTTGATGGCTTTACCTTCGACCAGCACTGGCTCGAAAGCCTGAATGCCAAGCCGGTGCAGCGTCGGAGCGCGATTCAAAAGCACCGGGTGCTCGCGAATCACCTCTTCAAGAATGTCCCAAACGACCGGCTCCTGCCGTTCCACCATCTCGCGCGCCTGCTTGATCGTGGCGGCGTGCGCCTGCTTCTCGAGCTGGTTGTAGATGAAGGGCTTGAACAACTCGAGCGCCATCTTCTTCGGCAGACCGCACTGGTGGAGTTTCAACTCCGGACCAACGACGATCACTGAACGTCCTGAATAGTCGACACGTTTGCCGAGCAGGTTCTGACGGAAACGTCCCTGCTTGCCTTTCAGCGTTCCGCTCAACGATTTGAGCGGGCGATTGTTGACTCCGCGCAGCACACGTCCGCGGCGACCATTATCAAACAACGCATCGACAGCTTCCTGAAGCATGCGCTTCTCGTTGCGCACGATGACTTCGGGTGCGCGCAATTCCATCAACTTCTTCAAACGGTTGTTGCGGTTGATGACGCGTCGATAGAGATCGTTGAGATCCGAAGTCGCAAAACGTCCACCGTCCAACGGCACGAGCGGCCGCAACTCGGGTGGAATTACCGGAATGACGTCGAGAATCATCCAGTCAGGCCTGTTTCCCGACTTCAGGAAACTCGTCGCGACTTTCAGACGCTTCGAATATTTGAGCTTCTTCTGTTGCGACGTCTCTTCGCGCATGCGCTTGCGCAGATCGGTCGCGAGCTCTTCGATGTCGACCATCGCGAGCAGCTCTTTGATCGCTTCGGCGCCCATCTTCGCGACGAACTGCGCGGGATAGTCGCGGACGAGCTCGCGATAGCGCTCATCGCTGACGAGCTCGCGCTCTTTCAAGCCGGGCACGTCGCCGGGATCGATCACGATGTACGACTCGAAGTAGAGGACCTTCTCGAGCTCGCGCAGCGGGATGTCGAGCAAGTGGCCAATGCGGCTCGGCAGTCCTTTGAAGAACCACACGTGCGAGCACGGGCTGGCCAGATCGATATGGCCCAAACGCTCACGACGCACTTTCGCCTGAGTTACTTCCACGCCGCACTTGTCGCAGATCACGCCGCGGTGCTTCATGCGTTTGTATTTTCCGCAGAGGCACTCCCAATCCGCGACCGGACCAAAGATGCGCGCGCAAAAGAGCCCGTCGCGCTCAGGCTTGAAGGTGCGGTAATTGATTGTTTCTGGCTTGGTCACCTCACCATGCGACCATTGCCGGATTTTTTCCGGTGACGCAAGTGAGATACGGATAGCCTCAAAGTCTGGAGCTAGTTGCGTCTTTTCTTGTTGGAATCGAAACACTTGATTTTCTCCGTTTTTTTAGCCGCGGATTTACGCGGAACGCTGATCTGCGTTCATCTGCGTGAATCTGCGGCAAACAATTCCTTACGCCTCCACGGCGCTCGTTACGATCGCTTCACCAACGCCATCCTGTGCTGCGCCATCTTCGGCTGCCTTCTTATTGATCAGCTCAACGTCGAGACAGAGCGATTGGAGCTCGCGCACGAGCACGTTGAACGACTCCGGCAGACCTGGATCGAAGTCAGCCTCGCCTTTCACGATCGCCTCGTAGATCTTCGAACGTCCGGCAACGTCGTCAGACTTCGCCGTTAACAGTTCCTGGAGAATGTGCGCCGCGCCGTAAGCTTCGAGCGCCCACACCTCCATCTCTCCGAAGCGTTGACCGCCAAACTGCGCCTTGCCGCCGAGTGGCTGCTGCGTAATCAGGCTGTATGGTCCAATCGAACGAGCGTGGATCTTGTCGTCCACGAGGTGCGACAGCTTCAACATGTAGATGTAGCCAACCGTCACCTTCTGTTCGAATGGATCGCCGCTGAGACCGTCGTACAGAACAGCCTTACCTGACTCGTTGACGATCTCGGGAAGTCCGAGCTCGCGAGCACGCTGTCCGGATGCCTGTAGCTTTTTCTTGATCTCAGCTTCGGTTGCGCCGTCGAACACGGGGGTGGCGAAGTGCATTCCCAGCACGCGCGCGGCCCAGCCCAGGTGTGTCTCGAGGATCTGGCCCACGTTCATGCGCGAAGGCACGCCCAGCGGGTTCAAGACGATCTCCACTGGCGTACCGTCAGGCAGATACGGCATGTCTTCTTCAGGAAGAATGCGCGCGATCACGCCCTTGTTTCCGTGACGGCCCGCCATCTTGTCGCCGACTGACAGCTTGCGCTTCATGGCGATGAACACTTTCACCATCTTGATCACGCCTGGTGAAAGCTCGTCGCCCTGTCGCAGCTTCGCGATCTTCTCTTCGTAATTGTCGGAGAGGATCTTGATCTGCCGCTCGGTGCGGTCTTCGTAGTCCTTGATCTCGCTGCCGATATCGAGACGCGAAGAAGCGAGCTGCACTTTTCTGAGTGCCTTCGGCTCAACCGCCTGCAACATCTCGCGCGTGATAGGAATGTTCTTCTCAATCAGAACTTCGCGATTGGCGACCAGATCGGCGGAGAGCTTGCGGCCTTCGAGCAGCTCGTAGATTCGCTCGTCGCGCTGTTCGCGGAGGATACGAATCTCGTCTTCAAGGTCGCGCCGCAGGCGATCTTCTTCGTCCTGTTCGATGGCGAGCGAGCGCGAATCCTTCTCCTGTCCCTTGCGGGTGAAGACCTGGACGTCCACGACCGTGCCGTCGATTCCCGGCGGGCTGACGAGGGAAGCATCCTTCACGTCGCCGGCCTTCTCGCCGAAGATTGCTCGCAGCAGTTTTTCTTCCGCGGTCAGTTGCGTCTCACCTTTCGGCGTGACCTTTCCGACGAGGATCGAACCCGGTTTGACCTGCGCGCCGATGCGAATGATGCCGCTCTCGTCGAGATCGCGGAGCATGTTCTCACCGACGTTAGGAATGTCGCGGGTGATCTCTTCGGGACCAAGCTTCGTGTCGCGCGCTTCGATTTCGAGCTCTTCGATGTGAATCGAGGTGTAGTAGTCCTCTTTCACGAGGCGCTCGGAAACAAGAATCGCGTCTTCGAAGTTGTAACCACGCCACGGCATGAATGCCACGAGGACGTTGCGTCCCAGCGCCAACTCACCGCGATCGGTGCATGGACCATCGGCGATCACCTGGCCCTTCTCGACGCGCTCGCCGACGTGAACAATCGGACGCTGGTTGATACAAGTGTTCTGGTTCGAACGCTTGAATTTGATCAACGTGTAGATGTCGGCCGTTACCTCGCGCGAGATCGTGCCGTCGACGTTGTGATCGGCCTTGACGATGATGCGCTCGGAGTCGACGTAGTCGACGACGCCGTCGCGTTTCGCAGCCACCACCGCGCCTGAGTCACGCGCAGTGACCTTTTCCATTCCAGTGCCGATGTACGGCGCTTCCGCACGCAGCAGCGGTACTGACTGGCGCTGCATGTTTGATCCCATCAACGCGCGGTTCGCGTCGTCGTTCTCGAGGAACGGAATCAACGAAGCGGCGACGGAGACGAGTTGTTTCGGCGAGACGTCGACATACTCGATGTCCTTGCGCAGCGCGAGAATGAATTCACCCGCTTTGCGCGCGGCGTTGCGGTCGTTGACGATGTGGCCGTTTTCATCGAGCTCGATGTTGGCCTGTCCGACGACGTGCTTGTCCTCTTCCCACGCGGTCAGATAGAAAGGCCACGGCTCGTATTCCGCTTTGCGCGCGTCGGCGCCCAGCTTCTTGTTGGCCTTCTCGACCTCTTCCTGCGGAATATGATCGCCGGGTTTGAGTTTCGTGTCGCCGCCGTTGATGACGCGCACGTACTCGACGACGCGACCATCGGTGACCTTGCGATACGGCGCCTCGATGAACCCAAACTCGTTGATACGCGCGAAGCACGACAGGCTCGAGATCAATCCGATGTTCGGACCTTCAGGAGTCTCAATCGGGCAGATGCGGCCGTAGTGTGTCGGGTGAACGTCGCGCACTTCGAACCCCGCGCGTTCGCGTGACAGACCACCCGGTCCAAGTGCCGACAGGCGGCGCTTGTGCGTGATCTCCGAAAGCGGGTTCGTCTGGTCCATGAACTGCGACAACTGGCTCGAGCCGAAGAACTCACGCACCGCGGCCGTCACGGGCTTCGCGTTGATGAGATCGCGCGGCATCGTCGTCTGCATTTCCTGGTGGATCGACATCTTCTCCTTGATCGCCCGCTCCATGCGCTCGAGACCGATGCGGAACTGGTTCTCCAGCAACTCACCGACTGCGCGCACGCGTCGATTGCCGAGGTGATCGATGTCGTCAGCCTGGTACTCCGAAGGGTTCTTGCGCATCTTCAACACGTAAGACACCACTTCGTAGAAGTCGGTAGCGGACAGCAGCGGATCGGAGATGCGGTCGCGCTCTTCCTTGCCCATCTTGATGTTGAACTTGAGACGGCCCACGCGCGAGAAGTCAAACTTTCGCGGATCGAAAAACATCGCTTCGAGCAGTCGATAGGCAGTCTGCACGGTCGGCGGATCGCCAGGACGCATCTTGCGGTAGATTTCAAGGAGGGCGTCGACCGGTTTCGTGATGACGTCTTTCTTGAGCGTCAGCGACAGCACTGGTCCAACGTCGTCGCGCTCGGGGAAGAACACGGCGAAGTTGGTGATGCCGGCTTCGATGATCTCCTGGAGTTTCGCGGGTGTGATCTCGTTGTTGGCTTCGAGCACGATCTCGCCGCTCTCAGTGTTGACGATGTCGGCAACGGCAAACGCGCCTTCGAGCTGTGACGAGTCGACCTCGACCTCTTTGATGTTGGCCTTGCGCAGTGCTTCGAGCGCGGAGGACGCGACCTTCTTGCCGCCGCGAACGATCGGATCCGGTCCTTTGCCCTTGATGTCCTGATCGACCTTCATGCCGACGAGGTTTGTCGGGCCGTGCTCGGGAACCTGCACTTTCAAACGTCCATCTTCGAGACGAATCTCGTCTGTGATGTAGAGAGCGCGAAGCATGTCCTCATCGGTGAATGAGGCGTTCTTCACTCCTTCTTCGAGTTGTGAGTCGGTGCGCAGTCCTTTGAAATCGGTTTTCTGATTGAACCAGAGACCGAGCGCGCGCAGGAAGATTGACGCCAGAAACTTGCGTTTGCCAACGCGCACGTAAAGCAGGTTCTTCTGGTCGTATTCAAACTCGACCCACGAACCGCGATACGGAATGATCTTCGCAACGTAGATCGCGCCGCGTTTGAAGAACACACCCGGCGAACGATGAAGCTGCGAAACGATGACGCGCTCGGTGCCGTTGATGATGAACGTGCCGTTGTCAGTCATCAGCGGGATTTCGCCGAAGAAGACTTCTTCTTCCTTGATGTCGCGGATCGACAGGACTTCGGTGTCCGGGTCTTTATCGAAAACAGTGAGCCGGATCTTTACTTTAAGCGGCACGCTGTAGCTCATGCCGCGCTCCTGACACTCCTGTTGATCGTGCTTGTGTTTCAGACCGACAGGCTCGCCGCAGTTTTCACAGAGCTGTGGCCGCACGAAGTTGAACGTGCCGCAGCGATGGCAAAGCGTCTCGCCGGCTGCGAGCGGATTTACCTTGATCGTCGACCCGCAGTTTTTGCAGTTCGAGCGCAAGTAATTAAGGCCTTCGAGACGTCCGCATTTACACTGCCAGTTACCAATCTGGTATTCGACGAAGTCGAGCGTGGCGGTGCCGCGGAAGTCGGAGATCGGAAAAACAGACTGAAAGACGGCCTGAAGGCCCGTGGCTTCGCGCTCTTCGGGCAGCAGGTCCATCTGGAGAAAGCGGTTATACGACTCGCGTTGAATCTCAATCAGGTTCGGTATCCGGACAGCCGTAGCGATCTTGGAGAAGTCCTGACGCTCGGGTGCCTGACTGGTACGTTTTCCTAATCCGGTATTGATAGTTTGAAGCAGATTTGCAGACATGTGAGATTCCTTATGAATTGCCGATGCCAATTGCCAATTAAAGACGCCAAAGCGCGGTCAGAGCGCACAATGCCCTGACCGCTTGTTACGCAAAAGCGGCGGATCTTTCCGTCAAATTTTTTGGGAGTAACGCCAGCGCCTCAATACTCCCTTAAAGTAGCCACTAACGATTCCAGTGTCAAGCCACGCCGCGGATCTACGCAGATGAACGCAGATCTGATCCGCGTTTATCCGCGTTCATCTGCGGCTTATTTCACTTCGACGGTCGCGCCCGCATCCGAGAGTTTTTGCTTGATCGTCTCAGCCTCTTCCTTCGAAACGCCTTCCTTCACTGCTTTGGGGGCTGCCTCTACCAGGTCCTTGGCTTCTTTCAATCCCAGCGCGGTGACTTCGCGAACAACCTTGATCACGTTGATCTTGTTGCCGCCAATCGCCTGCAGGATAACGTCAAACTCAGTCTTCTCTTCCGCGGGGGCCGCGGCTTCAGCACCACCCGCTGCCGCCGCTGGGGCTGCAACCGCGGCTGCTGCTGCTGATACACCAAAAGTCTCTTCGAGATCCTTCACCAGTTGTGAAGCTTCCAGAAGAGTCATGCCTTTTAAAAACTCGATTACGTCTTCGCGTGTTGCTGCCATGATTACCTTTCTATCCTCCTCAAAAATCCTTATGCGGTCTTCTGCTCACCAATCTGTTTGATAACGACTGCCAGGTTGCGCGGCACGGCCGAAATCACCGTCACCAAGCGCTGCGCCTGACAGTTGATCAGGAACATCACCTTTGAAATCAACTCTTCCTTCGAAGGCAAACTCGCGATCGCTTCGACTTCGTTCAGCGCGACCACCTTGCCTTCGACGACTCCGGCCTTGAACGTAAAGACGTCCGGATTGGCCTTCGTAAACTTTGAAATTGCTTTTGACAAACCCACCGGGTCGCCGGTGCTCAACGCGACCGCAGTCACACCTTTGAAGTGTTCGGCCGCCGGCTCGAGGGCAGTTCCTTCAGACGCCTTGCGCGCGAGCGTGTTCTTCACCACTTCGTACGAAACACCCGCTTCGCGAAGTTGATTGCGGAGCTCCTGGTCTTTCGCCACCGTCATCTTCTGAAAGCCCACCACCATCGCGGCGTTGGCGTTCTTGAACTGCTCGGTGAGAGCTTCGAGGTCTTTTTGTTTCTGTGCTTTTGTTTTCATAGTTCAGCTCCCCACCTTTATTTCGCGTACGCCGCCTCGTCCAGCAGAACTCCCGGACTCATCGTGGCGGCAAGATTTACTTTCTTCACGTATTTGCCCTTCGCGGTCGCGGGCTTGGCCTTGACCACGGCATCGAGCAGCGCCTTGGTGTTGTCGCGCAGCTTGTCCGGCTCAAAAGAGACTTTGCCGACGCCGACGTGAATGACGCCCGTCTTATCGACGCGGTATTCAACCTTACCGGCTTTCGTTTCGCGGATTGCGGTGGCTACGTCAAAAGTAACGGTGCCTGTTTTTGGGTTGGGCATGAGACCGCGAGGGCCGAGCACCTTACCGAGAGCGCCGACGAGTCGCATCATGTCAGGCGTGGCGATGACGGCATCGAAATCCGTCCAGCCGCCCTTGATTCTGGTAACGATGTCTTCGCCGCCGACGATGTCAGCGCCGGCCTCTTCGGCTTCGCGGACCTTGTCGCCCTGGGCGATCACAAGCACTGTTTTGGACTTGCCGAGGCCGTGCGGCAAAACGATCGTGCCGCGTACGAGTTGATCCGCCTTGCGTGGATCGACGCCGAGCCAAACTGTCAATTCAACTGTCTCGTCAAACTTTGCGAACGCGATCTCTTTGACTTTTGCTATCGCAGTGTCGAGCGTGTACTTGCGGCCGGATTCGATCTTTTCGAGCGCGGCGCGGTACTTCTTTCCGTGTTGCTTCACTTGTGATCTCCGAGGTGCAAGCGGGAGAAGTCATTGCCGATTTCCAATTGCCGATTGCCAATTGGAAAATTCGGTAAATGCCTCTAATTCCCTCCCTCTCAAATAACAACCGACTGCTTCAGCCAAATCGGCAATTGGCAATCGGAAATTGGCAATTACTCAACTGTGAGTCCCATTTGCCGGGCAGTGCCTTCGATGGTCCTGATCGCCGAGTCTAAACTGGTCGTATTCAAATCCTGCAACTTGGTTTTTGCGATCTCCTCGATCTTGGAGCGCGAGATCGTTCCCACCTTCTCACGATTCGGCTTTCCCGATCCTTTGGGAATTCCGGCCGCCTTCTTCAACAAATCCGCGGCGGGCGGCGTTTTGGTTTCAAACGTAAACGAGCGATCCGCATAAACCGTAATCACCACGGGCACCTTCAGGTCGGGATCCATCTGCGAGGTCTTGGCGTTGAAAGCTTTGCAAAACTCCATGATGTTTACGCCGTGCTGACCGAGCGCCGGACCAATCGGCGGCGCCGGATTCGCCTTCCCCGCGGGGACCTGCAGCTTTATGTAACCTGTAATCTTCTTAGCCATAAAATCATTTCCAATTGCCGATTGCCAATTGCCAATTTGTCTTCAATTCGGAAATTGGCATTCGAAATCGGCAATGCTTTCATTCTTCTTCTGCGAAAGTAACCTTCTCAACGTCGAGGAAGTTCAACTCCACCGGAGTCGAACGCCCGAAGATCGTCACAGTGACCTTCAACGTCGACTTGTCCTCGTTAACCTCTTCGACCTTACCGGTAAAACTCTGGAACGGCCCCGACTTGATCCGCACCGTCTCGCCGGCCGCATACGAAAACTTCGGCTTCGGCTTCTCGGCGGCCTCTGCCTGCTGATTCACAATCTGATCGACTTCTTCGGGCGTCAGCGGCGTCGGATTGTGTCCGCCGACAAAGCCTGTCACCTTCGGCGTCGATTTGATCATGTGAAACACGTTGTCTGGAATGTGCCCACGCTCATCGCAATCGATCTGCACCAGCACGTAACCCGGATAAAACATGCGAGCCGACTCGATGCGCTTGTTGCCGCGCATCTCGACGACGGTTTCTGTCGGCACAAGGACCTCGGTGATCTCATTCTGGAGATCGGTGTCACGGATGCGCGCTTTCAGGCTGTCGCGCACCTTTTTCTCGTGTCCCGAGTACGTATGGAGGATAAACCACTGCTGCATTAGAAAACTCTTTCCTCAGGCGAGGCCCAAAGCCCTTGCAATCTTTTCGATCAACCAATCCAATCCCAGAATTAAACGCGACAACCCCTGATCTACTAAAAATAGATAGACTGCGAAAAATATCACCGCGATGACCGTAATGATGGTCGTGTTCTGGACATGGGTGAGAGTCGGCCACGAAACGCGCTTCATCTCGGCGCGCACATCGTGCAGAAACTGACCTAAACGTCCCGGACCAGCCGGCGTGGAATGCCCACGTTCACGTCTGGCGGCCTTGCCTTCCGGCCCTTGACCAAAGCGCGCAGTTCTTGGCGCGACTATTGGTGCGTCTGGATTATCTGTTTCAGCCATAAAACTTCGGTCAACTTACTGGCAGGGGTACCAGGATTCGAACCCGGACTTTCGGTTTTGGAGACCGACGTGCTAACCGTTGACACTATACCCCTCTATTCATTGCCAACTGCCGATTTCCAATTGCCAATTTGGAATCACGTCGGTCTCACCACTGGCAATCGGCAATTGGCAATCGGAAATTGGCAATGTTCTTCACTTGGTCTCTTTGTGACCTGTGTGCTTGCGGCAACGGCGACAGAATTTACTGAATTCCAACCGGTCGGGCGTGGTCTTCTTATTCTTGGTCGTCACGTAGTTCCGACTCTTACAATCCTGACACTGAAGCACAATATTATCGCGTGGCATAAATAATTTCCGATTTCCGATTGCCAATCGCCAATTTGCGCAATAGCCGTTCTTGAAATCGGCAATCGGCAATTGGCCACGGCAATACCGTTATTCAATCACTTCCGAAACCGTGCCTGCTCCGACCGTGCGCCCGCCTTCACGGATAGCGAACCGCAAACCCTTCTCCATCGCGATCGGCGCGATCAACTCGATCGTCATCGCCACGTTGTCGCCAGGCATCACCATCTCCACTCCCTCGGGCAGCGCCGCCACTCCGGTCACGTCCGTGGTGCGGAAGTAAAACTGCGGCCGGTAACCGGTGAAGAACGGCGTGTGCCGCCCTCCTTCTTCCTTCGTCAGCACGTAAGCCTCGGCCTTGAACTTCGTGTGCGGCGTGATGCTGCCGGGTTTGGCAATCACCTGCCCGCGCTCGATGTCCTTGCGCTCAACTCCGCGCAGCAGTAAGCCGACGTTGTCGCCTGCCGTGCCTTCGTCCAAAAGCTTCTTGAACATCTCCACACCCGTCACCACGGTCTTGGTTGTCGGACGG
>JBKPPH010000363.1:0-4929 GCA_046733535.1 Acidobacteriota bacterium | reverse complement strand
ATGCAGGCGCCGATCATCATGATGTCGCAGAACCGGCAAGGCGAAAAGGACCGCCTGCGCGCAGATCTCGATTACCAGGTAAACCTCAAAAACGAACTCTCCCTCGCGGAAGTGTTGCGTCGCCTTGATGTGCTGGAGAGCGAACGCTTGCCGAAACTGATTGGCGACCTGAGAACACAAACCAAATGATCAAAGCCATCTTCTTCGATTTCAACGGTGTCATCATCGACGACGAAAACATTCAAATGAAGGCATATCAGGAGGTGTTGCGCGGGCACGAGATCGATCTCACTGAGGAATGGTATTTCGACGCCCTCGGTATGGATGACAAGACGTTTGTGAAGTCGATGTTCGAACGGGCGAAGAAACCTTTGACCGATCCGGTGCTGGAAACAGTGCTTGGCGCGAAGACTGATTTACACCGGCAGATGATCGAAGACGAGCTGCCGTTCTTTCCCGGCGTGCTCACGTTTCTCAAAGCAACGTCTCGACACTTTCAACTCGGGCTCGTGAGCATGGCAAACAAGACCGAGGTTGGTTACGTATTTGAACGCGCCAACCTGACGCCGCTCTTTTCTATTGTCGTGACTGCGGAAGATGCGTCGGTGTGCAAGCCTGCGCCTGATTGTTATCTCACGGGGGTGGTAAAGCTGAATGAGAAACGGCAGCGCGAACGCCAACTGCCGCTGCTCGCGTCCGAGTGTTTGGCGATCGAAGACTCGCCGCCGGGAATTCAGTCGGCGCGAGCGGCAGGCATGCGTACGCTGGGCGTCACGAACACTGTGTCCGATGAGGCACTGCGCGCGGCGGGCGCGGATGTAGTGACGAAGAGTCTTGCCGATTGGACGGTTGGTGCGGTCAAGGGATTGTATTAAAGATGATTTACAAGATTTTTTATGATTAACAACACCTTCCTGTAAATCCTGAAAAATCCTGTTAATCCTGTCTGATCGTACGTTCGATATGAGCTTTCTCGACATACTTCATCTCGCGTTACGCAACTTGCGGCAGGCAAAGCTGCGCGCGATTCTCACGACGATGGGCGTCATCGTCGGCGTGTCAGTGATAGTAACGATGGTGTCGTTCGGTCTGGGCCTGCAAAGCAACATGCTCGCGCGTTTCAAAGCCCTCGACCTCTTCAACGAAATACAGGTCTTCGGCCAGGGACTCAGCAGTCTTGCCGGGATGGATCGCCCGGCGGCGAGAGACGAAGGCGAAAGACGCCAGCGGTCTCGAACCGCGACCCGCATTCTTGACGACGCCGGCGTCAAAGAGATCACCGCAATTCCCGGCGTCGCGTACGTTGAACCGAGTGTCAACTTCCCCGCATACGTCCGCTCGAACGGCAAGCTGCTGACGCAGTATGTCGGCGGCGCAAACATTCCAAACGCAGCGACGCGCTTTCAGCACTTCGCAGCGGGCAAGATGATCTCGTCTCCCACGGCCGACGAAGCAGTTGTTTCCGAACGCTTCGCGCGCGAGTTCGGTTACGAAAAGCCTGCCGACGCGATCGGCAAAACACTCGAACTGCTTGCGCCTCCAGGCGACAAAGACGACACGGAAGAAGAAACGCCGAACTTCTTCGGCATACCGTTGGACGATCCCGGTCTCGATGAGACGGCTGCGGTTGAAACGCGAACGTTTCGGATCGCGGGCGTTCTCGGCACGATCAAGGAAGGTGCCGGGCAAGGCGGGCTGCGTGGACTGATGCCGAGCGCCGGCATTTACATTCCCCTCGCGGTGGCCCACTCATGGACGACGCAGCATCGTGGGCCGCTGGGCCAGGTGGCGCTCGCACTCGCGCGACAGGGAGGAAGCCTCGCCGCGGGCCAGACGGAGGGTTACGAAGTGGCAGTCGTGCGCGTCTCCGATCCTGCTCAACTCACACAAGTGCGGTCGAAGATTACTGAACTCGGTTTCGGAAGCTTTTCGATCGTCGACGAGATCGATCAGATTCGGACAGTGTTTCTGATCATCGATTCGGTGCTGGGTTTGCTTGGTGGAATTTCATTACTCGTGGCATCGTTTGGAATCGCGAACACGATGATCATGTCGATACTCGAACGCACGCGCGAGATCGGGATCATGAAAGCGATCGGGGCCGAGGATCGCGAGATCAAGTTGATCTTCTTCGTCGAAGCGGCGGTGATTGGAGTTGTCGGCGGAGTTATCGGAGTGCTGGTGGCGTGGGGAATCGATGCGGTTGCGAATCGCTTAGCTTATCGATTCATCCTCAAGCCACAAGGCGCATCGTTTATCGACTTCTTCGACCTGCCGCCTTACCTCTGGCTGGGCGCGATCCTCTTCGCTCTGATCATTTCGGTCCTCGCAGCCCTCTATCCCGCCTCACGCGCCGCACGCATCGATCCCGTCCGCGCCCTCCGGCATGATTAACCACAGATCACACAGATCCGTAAAAAGATCTGCGCAGATCTGTGTTTACCCAGCCAGCGGCTTGCCGCAGCGGTTGCAGAACCGTGCTGACGATTCTCTTTGTGGTGCACCGCAGTTCGAACAAGTCCCACCGACCTTCAGATTGGCACCGCACGACGAACAGAAATCCGAGCCCGCGATGTTTGCGGCGCCGCATGTGCCGCAGCGTCCCGGCAGAGGCGGAACGTAGCCGCCCGCTTTGCGCCCGATGTGATCTTCGATTATCTTCCACGCGTCTTCCGTAAGTTTGTATTGCCAGTAAGCGCCGAGTGCCGCCAACGCGAGCAGCGGCGCAAATACGATGGCGCCGACAGCGGCCACGGCGGCTTTATCAAACCACTTCTGCATTCCGATCTCGACGCGCGTGCCGCCAGGCTCCGGTGTGATCTTGATCGTGAGGGCCGAAGAGAGTCCGGTCAGATCGCGTAACGTGTTGGACTTTCGCGCCTGAATGATGCTGGTGGTCGATACCTGAAACGCCTGCACTTCATATTCGCTGTCAAAAAGAGTTCGCAGTTCGCCAGTCAGCGTTGGAACGTCGACTTCTACACCCGGATAGTATCTGCTGTCCATCTTTTAGTCGGTCTCCTTTTGCTGCGGACTCGCGTTCATTGTACGCAGTCACCATAACAATATGAAAACGCTTCTGACTATCTTTCTACTGGCCACGATCCTGCTGCCGTGGCCGGTCGCGCTTTCCCAAACCTCAGTCATCGACGGATTCAATGCGGATCGAGTAGCAGCCGAACGCCGCTGGGAAGAACAGTTCCGCGCCGTTCCGAATCCGCAGTCGGCGCGCGAACACCTGCGACGACTCACACTCGAGCCGCACATCGCCGGGTCGAAAGAAGACTACGAGACCGCTGTTTACGTTCGAGATCAGTTGCGCAGTTATGGTCTCAACGCGGAGTTGAAGGAATACGAAGTGTGGCTCAACTATCCCAACACGCCGAGTGTGCTGGAGTTGATCACCACGCGCCGCCAGAGATTGAGTGTCGAGGAAGCGGTCGTGAAGAACGATCCCACATCGTCAAATCCCAAAATCACTCCGTTGTTCAATGGTTACAGTCCGAGCGGCGATGTGACCGGCGCTGTTGTCTACGCCAACTACGGTTTGCCGGACGACTACGAGGACCTGAAGAAGGCCGGCGTCGACGTCAAAGGCAAAATCGTGATCGTGCGTTATGGCAACTCCTTTCGCGGAGTAAAGGCGAAGGTGGCGGAAGATCACGGCGCGATCGGTTGCATCATCTACTCAGATCCGGCCGACGACGGTTACATGCAAGGCGATGTTTATCCGAAAGGACCATGGCGCCCGGTCGCCTCGGGCCAACGCGGTTCGGTTCAGTTTCTGTTTGATTATCCCGGCGATCCTTTGACGCCCGGACGGCCTGCGATCCAGGGCGTGCCTCGTTTGAAACCGGAAGAGGCGACGGACCTCACGCGCATCCCGGTCCAACCGGTTGCTTACGACGTCGCCAAAACGATCCTCGCTCCATTGAAAGGGCCAGTGCGTCCGAAAGGTTTTCAGGGTGGTTTGCCGTTTCCATATCACCTCGGCGGCACGGACGACGTGAAGCTGCGTCTCAAGACGGACATGGACTACAAGCTGCGAACGATCTGGGACGTCGTCGCGCGCGTGGACGGAAACGAAGAGAAGGATCGCTGGGTGATTCTCGGCAACCACCGCGACGCGTGGGTGTTTGGCGCAGTCGATCCAAACAGCGGCTCGTCGGCGATGTTGGAAGTAGGTCGCGGTTTTGGACAGTTGTTGAAAGCAGGCTGGAAGCCGCGGCGCACGATCATCCTTTGCAGTTGGGACGCGGAGGAGTATGGGCTCGTCGGTTCGACGGAATGGGCCGAAGAGCTCGCGCCTGAGTTGAAGGAGAAAGCAGTCGCTTATCTGAATCTCGATGCCGCTGTTTCAGGTGCACACTTCGGCGCCTCGTCCGTGCCGTCACTTTGGAAACTGATGCGCGCCGTCACGCGCGACATCAACGATCCAAAGACAGGAAAAACCATCTATCAACAATGGCAGGAGCGCGCGCGTGAAGATCGTTCGGAAGAAGAGAGGGTGACCGGGGGCGAAGCGCGCATCGGGCCGCTCGGTTCAGGATCAGACTACACGCCGTTTTTGCAGCATCTCGGAATCGCGTCCACTGACATGGGCTTCGGCGGCGATTACGGTGTTTACCATTCGGCGTACGATTCGTTTTACTGGATGGACCACTTCGGCGATCCGGGCTTTCATTATCACGTTGCGGCGGCGCAAGTGTGGGGCACGCTCGCGATGCGTCTGGCGGATGCTGACGGGTTGTCGTTCGATTACACGGACTATGCGAACGAGGTACGAGCGTTCTTTAGGGAGGCGTTGAAGCTCGCGCGCCTGCGGAATCTCGCGAGCTCGCTGGACGATAAAGCGATGACGGATGCGATCGATGACTTCGCGAAAGAAGCGGAACGAATTGAGAAAAGCCGGCAGGATGCCATTCGCAG
>JBKPPH010000362.1:0-8880 GCA_046733535.1 Acidobacteriota bacterium | reverse complement strand
GCGTTACGCTGTACCTCGACCCCGAGTCCTCATCACTCCTCAGGTGAGTTCTGAATATCTGATCGACGGGCAAAGCGCTGAGCAGCGCCGAAGGCGCGACAGAGGGTAGCCAGGGCAAAACGCTGAGCAGCGCCAAAGGCGCGACAGAGGGTAGACTGGGGCAAAACGCGGAGCAGCGCCGGAGGCGCGACAGAGGGTAGCCTGGGGCAAAACGCGGAGCAGCGCCGAAGGCGCGACAGAGGGTAGCCAGGGGCGAGCGCTGAGCGGAGCGAAGCGCGTCGCCCCTGGTTAACCAGAAAAATTTGAATAGAGCACTGAAAGTGCGAAAGATCACCTCTTTTTCTTCCGCTCTTTCAGAGCTGCGGCGTCATTATCTTATTGATCCAGGGGCGACGCGCTTCGCTCCGCTCAGCGCTCGCCCCTGGCTACCCTCTGTCGCGCCTTCGGCGCTGCTCAGCGCTCGCCCCTGGTTACCCTCTGTCGCGCCTTCGGCGCTGCTCAGCGCTCGCCCCTCGTTACCCTCTGTCGCGCCTTCGGCGCTGCGCGCACGGGCGCACGCGAGAGTCGGTGCTGATTGGCCACAAAAAGGCACAGAAGACACAAATCAGGAAATCATATTTGTGCTCTTTGGTGGCTTTCTCTAGCTGCTGACCGCGAACGAATATTCTTCGCTGGGACCGGTGGAACCATCGGCGCCGATCCCAGTCAGTTCGACCCAGTAAAGGCCGCGAGAAAGAAGACGCGCCGGCACCCTTAGTCGAATCAAGGTCCCATCGTTTTCTGCGCGTAGAGTCGGAAGTGTAAGCGACTCACCCGAACTTACTCTACGAACAACGCCGCGATAACCCGGGTAATGTTCTCGCTGCCTCCACACAAGCCGCAGCTCAACTGTCTCAGTGTCAGCCGCTTTTACGAGTTCCTGCTGCGCTTCGACACTTCTGAGCGATCCGGTTTGTAGCGTTAACGAAATCAATCCCGGCGGAGTCTCCTGCAAGTTCCGCGCATCATTCAACCGCGCCAACTCCTCGTTCAAAGGCCCCAGCCTGTTTCGTTGTTCCGTCGTACTACTTAGCCAGATCACCGCGATCACGATCGCGATCACGGCAGCCGCGGCGATCGGAATGGCGACGATCGGGTTCAGCCCGAGTCGTTGACTCAGACGCGCGGCAAACGAGGTCGTCGACGCACCCGCGGAAACAACCTTGTTTTCGCCGGCAGCCCAAGCCTTAATCGATTTCGTAATGCTAACCTTGCGCCATTGCGCAGGCGTGGTGCCGTACTGTGTCAGAAATCTCTGTTTGTCTGCGGGCGTTAAAGAGTCTTCCAAATACTCTTCAACGAGATCCTGTTCCGCCGCAAGAATTCTGTCGTTCGATAGAGCGCCGATTACAAATAAACTCTCGATTCGTTGCCGCTCTCCATCATCGACGTCCCCCAGCAGGAATTGCCGCAATGCCGCATCAGTCACAGTTTCTTCCTTCATGGGTCATCCTCCAGACGTCCCCATCTACTCACAATGAAATTTCCGGCGATCCGTTTCATTGTTTTCCCCAGCGCGCACGATTACGACAACGCTCAATGCACTGCTCGAGTGTGGCGCGAATTCGGTAAACTCTCACTCTCAGGGTTTCTACCGACGTTCCCAGTCGTCGCGCCATTTCCGTGCGATGGCGAATCTTAGCCAGCTTTTCCTTGGCGTAGTAATCCAGAATCAACTCGCGTTTGTCACTGCCAAGCTTCTCTAAACATGTGTGCAAACATTCTTCGAGTAGCTCCGCGTCTTCCGCTTGGCTTTCCGAGACCACAAAGGCCGGCAGGTCGATGTTCTCCAACGAAACTTGCGTCTTTATTTTCTTGGGATTTTCCCGGATCAGATTTCGGGCGACGCCGTAGAAGAAAAGCCGCGGATCGCCGTCGAAGGTTTTTCGCAACTCGTGCACCTTGCGCGCAACGCGATCGATGGTTTCATCCGCCAATGATTCAGGATCGTTACAGCGGTTCCAGATGAAAATGTTCGTGAGGTCCTCGCGCAGTTGCAGGTAGATCGATGCCGCTATGTCAGGATCTGCATTTAGCCAGGCAAGAATTTCATGAAAACTCTCCGCAGGAATTGCCGAATCTCGGGCCATTTTTAAGCATCTACAGCCGCCGTGCTGCAAAAGAGCGGCGCCTTCGCCTCTGCACAAAAATCACACCCGACGAAATTAGGACCACCGACAACAGTAGCACAACAGGAACAAACCACGAACGCCGTTGTACATTGATGCGGTTGTTGTACTCACCTTGCAAGACGAAACCGGCCCAGTAGTAAGGCGCGCTCCAACGCTTATCCTGCATCATCTTGAGTTTCGCGGTCCTGAGTGCCGCACCCGTTGTCATGCCGTCTTGTAGAAGCGCCTTGTAGAACTCAGTCATCAGAGCGGCTGTCGCCCGATCGTCAACCTTCCAGAGACTGGCGACAACGCTTTTTGAGCCCGCAGAGATGAAGCTGTGCGTGAGACCGACCAGCCCTTCTCCGCTCATGTCTTTTCCGAGCGCTGTCTGACATGCGCTTAGCACCGTCAATTCGGCCGAGAGATTCAGATTATAGATGTCATGTAACGGCATTAAGCCATTCTTCTCGAAGCCATTGCGATCCACCATCGTGAGAACAATGCCGGAGAGTTCGGGGTGTTCGCGATCGAAAAAGCCGTGAGTAGCGAAGTGAACGATCTGATATTGGCCCACGCTCGGACTGGTGGCGGTTTCGTACGTGGCATCGAAACCTTTCGCGATCATCGTAGTTCCACGAGGCGCCGCCGCTGAAATCGCGTCCGCCTCTTCCGCAGCATGAGTCAGGCGCTGCGGCACTTTACCGCCACGGAAGTTCCTGACGTCCTGTTCGGCAGACTCGGTGGAGCTCTGACCTTTTGCGGTACTCGCGATCCCTTCGGACAATCCTCCGCTTTGCACACGTTCGTCGCTCTTGCTGAACACCGGATCGGCGAGCACCGCCGCGATCTTATCCGGCGAGGCGACACGCTTGTTCTCCGATCGAATCGCGACGAGCGTTGAAAGAGATGGTGTGCGGTCGATCTCATTCGTATCGATTAATCGAGTCTGCGTGCCGGGTACCGGTAACGCTTCGAAAGGAACGTACTGCAACGCCCCTTCGGCCACAATCAGCAGTTTTTTGTTTCCGAGTTCCTGCGCGACCGGACCGAACAACATGTTGCTCAGCACAATCGCCTTCTCGTGGAACAGATGGTCTGACGCAGCGACGTCGAGAGGAGGCGTGCTGGCATCATTCTGCTCCTGTCGTGCAGTGCCGAAGTTGTAGAGTTCTGTTGCAGTCTCTTCGATGATCTTTCGCGGCGGCAATTCATAACTGTGAAACGAGGTTGCTGTCACGGCCCATAAGTAACTGCGTTCATTACCCAGGTCGAAGTCGAGTAGGAGCGTATCAGTGTTTCGCAGCTCATTTTGAACCTGGTCCAAACCGTTCGGTGTAAATCGATCGAGTGATGCACGATTGGGCATGTGTTCGCGTAGCTGCGCTTGCACCTCCTGATACTCCGAACTGAGCTGCGCGATCTGCGTATCGACCTCGGCCAGTTCAGCGGAACCTTTCTTGTTCAACGAAAGCTCCATCTCGTATCGGGCCAACGACGTGAGATAGCCTCGTAACTCACGCTCTCGATCCTGCAACTTCCCGATCGTGCCTTCATGACGATCGGCCTGTGCTTCGGCAAGCAGGTCGAGCATTAAACCGGCCCGGTTCTTGTCATTGAGCAGGAAGGCGTCAACGGCACGTCCCTCTCCCGGATGCCGGCGGTCCAACTGCATCAAAATGTCGATGCACAGCTCGTAATGCTTCCAAACTCCGGAAACGAACGAAGCGCGGCTATCCGGGCTCCCCACATCACTGCGCACGTCGTTGAGAATCTTCAGAGATCGCTGAATCAGGGATAGGGCCGTTTGGAAATCGCCGAGTGCGCGATGGGCGTTTGCGAGATTGTAAATCGTAGCGGTGAGAATGCCTTTGTCGACCTGCTCGCTCAAACGAAGTGCGTGCTCATACACCGCTAATGCTTCTTTCGTCCTGTGATTGCTGAGAAGGAAGTCGCCGTAATCGTTGAGCGCGATTGCTTCTCCCCGACCGTCGTCGATGCCTTCGTAAATTTTCAGCACCTGGAGGTATTGCCGGGCCGCTTCTTCCAATTTGCCCTCGTCGGCGTAAAGACCGGCAATCTCGTTGATAGCAGCAGCTTCCGTCCGCAACTTTCCAGCACTGAGACTTAAAGCGCGACAACGTTCGTAGTAATCATGTGCGCGATCGAATTCTTTCCGGCGCCGGTGAATGGTTCCGACTTTCAACATCGCCATCGTCGCCATATCGAGCGCGTCAATCTCTTGAAAAAGTCTCAACGCGTGCTCGTAGTTATCAAGCGCAACGTCGTATCGGAAAAGGTTCTCGTAAACCTGGCCCACAGCGTTCAATGCGATGGCGTGACTCAGCCGATCGCCCACGGCACGAAAGATATCAATCGCTTGCCGGTGGTAAGTGACCGCCGGGAATTCCTTTCGATTCGAAGAGTGATACAGGCCGAGACCGATGAGCGCGAGTCCTTCACCACTCTTATTCTTTGTCGCTTGATAAAGACTTAACGCTTGCGAGATCTCCGAACGTGCTTTCTCGGGCTGGTTCGCGCCGGCTATGTAGGCGACGAACATGTGTACGTTCGCCTGGTTCTTGCGATCGCCATCAAGCAACTCGAAAGCGCGTTCGAATTGCTCCGACGCCTTCGGCAAATTGCCTTTCGCGTAAATGACCTCGCCCGAGGCACTGAGCACCACGCCCGTCGCGTTACGAACGATTGGCGTTGAACTATCGCCGCCATGTTGAAGCAGGTCGAGGGCTTTCTGGATGTACTGCGCGGCTGAAACATTGTCACCGCGATTACAGTACACGCGGCCTAACTGACTCAGCGCGGTTGCTTGCGTTACACGATCCCCTGCCGTTGCGGCCAGCGAAGCGGCTTTCTGATATCGCTCTGATGCTTTGGGATAGTTGCTCAGAAGAAAGTGAACGTCGCCGGATTTCAGTGTGGCCCGGGCAGCACTTGAGAAATCTTGCAGCGCGGCCCACATCGAAGCAGCTTCATCGTAAAGCTCACCGGCCTGGCGGAGCGAAGCCTCTGCCCAGTTGGCCCGCAAAACCTCCGCCGCCGCGATCGCGCGCCGCGCTTCACTGTCTCTTCGATCTCGTGGCGTCGCGCTCCTCAACGGTTGCAACGTCAATTCGTACGGCCTTGATGTCTGAGCGTTCTCTCGCGACTGAAGTTCGATCCGGTAAAGGCCGGCGGAGTCCGCGGGAACAGAGATTTCAACTGTTTCAAAGTCCTGGCTGATATGCTCCAGAAGTTTCGTGCCAGATGGCCCGTATAGAACTGTCGATAAACCGAGATCACCTTTATCGATCGAGAACCGGATCAGCTTCCCCGCATCTACATCGATCCCAAAGACGTCCTTGCCTCCAGCTTTAAGTTCACGACGCATAGTCGAGCCTGGCGTCAAATGAACCAACTCCTCATTTGCCGCGACCGTCTCGCCGGCGATCGGGCCTTTCTCCGAGAGCGGAACGAGCAGCACCAACACCAGAGCCACACACATCAACGCCACGCTACAAATCTCAACTTTCATCGATCGTTTTAGCAGTGGCATTTACTTTAGTTCTTAGTGGGACCTGCCTCGTGAGATCAAAGTTACGGAGAGCACCCGCGTAGGTGTTAGACGGAACGCTCTATTTATCACGTATGTGGTACAGGATTCAATGCGAAGTGCTACGTTTATCGGGAATAAGGTGAGTAAGTATGAGAAGGTAACCCTGTGAGCTACCTTCTCTTGTTCGTAAGAAGCAGCCGGTTAGCGGCCATCGCGAAGTGCATTAAGGCGCCGGCGCGGAGCCTTTCCCGATTTGACGGAGTCGCCCCTCCAATCCAGCAATGTACCAGCTCGGGTACCTGCTGCCTTCGAGGCAGGTTTTCGCGAGGCGCCGAGCGAGCGCGCTGCTAAATTCGTCCCTTGTTGCTTGATATTCTTATTGTCTGCCATTTTCCTATCTCCTCTTCATTTTGTGGTGCAGGCGCCGCAGTCGCCTGACACGCGGATTAATGGAGCCGGACGTGTTTCTCGCTTGAGCATCACGCCTGCAGACCGACTTTTTCCGTGACTTCAGAACGGATCCGTGTGCGCGACCGGATCGTGCGGGTAGTGGCAAAAATGTTGATGTGGCATTCCCGTCGCTCGGTTCTTTCGACTGTGAAAGTCCCGTCGATCTCTGCACGCCGTGGAAATGGGTCGGCTTCATTGATCCCTTCGCGAACGAAGAGCTCGATGCCCTGAGTTCGCGGCATCCTGGTGAGACCGAGTTCCGCCTTAGCTGAGTCGAATGCCTCTTTGATCGACTTCCCGAACCCGAGCGCGCGGTAAAACGCGCCGGCAAAAGCAACGCCACCTTTGTCTCCGATTCCCTTGCCTGTACCGACGGAGTAATCGATTACCTGCGAGATGGAGCGGGCCTGTGTTTTTGTGAAGCAGGCGTTGAGCAGAACCAATCGAACGTGGCTGCTGTACAGTGCGAACAACTCCGCCAGTCCTTGCCTCTCAACGGTCTTACCGCGACCAGGCGCTCCACCGAGAATGATTTTTTGTTTGTTGCTGCCGTGCCCGCTGAAGTGGACGATATGTGGTTGATAGAAGAGCAACAGCCGTTGCAGGTCGATGGGTCTTGCCGCAGCGTGTTTGAACAGTTCAAACTTGTCGCGCTGGCGACCTTCCTGAAGTCGTTCGAAAATCTCTCGCGCTTCTTCGTCTACGAGGATGCGACTAGTGGTCCAGGGATTTGCCGATAGGAATAGTATTCGGATCTTTTGCGCCATGTGTCTCCTCTCGCCAACGTCGTGATCTCGTTTAATCACCCCAAACTACTTGGCGCGAAAATGAGACAGATCTAGTCACACGATTTTTTGGTTGACGATGGGCCGTCTCTCAAGAGAGGTCATCAGCGTGGGCAGCGCCGAGGGCGCAAAAGGTGGTAGCCAGCGGCACAGTGCGGAGCAGAGCGCGGAGCGCCGAAGGCGCTAAATAGGGGGATAATACAGTTGACTGACCATGCTATTGCGGCCCTACGGCACGCCTTTTAACCTGAGGATCACGTGATGACCCGATTGGAAAGCGCGGCTCGTTTGGCTTTGGCCTGCCCACGTACTCCTCGGTTCGGAAGCTCTGGGAATACTGCTTTAAGTACGGCACTGCGAGGACAAGGGATTTTTACATTTTCACCACACGGCCTATAACATCGCGTGTGCTTAGCTTTATTGTGAAGTAGCCGATCGTCCAGCAGAGTCGCCAGTATCACTGTTTGTGGCATTCACCAATTTAAAAGGGTAAAGTCTCGATAGCATGAGAGACATTCTCATTTTGAGACGTAAGGAAGAGTATGAGGACTTTGTTTGGACTGAGATCTTCAAAGAGCCGTTGATCAGCAACCACCCGTTTTACCGAAACCTGATTCAGTTTGTACTTGACGCAAAGGCGCCCGTTTTCTACTCGCAAACCGATCCGTCTGAGTACGCAAATTTTTCGTCGTATTACAATTGGGTGCTGAGGCGCAGTGCGTACAGCGACATTACGATGGAGTCGATGTACTTCCTTCACGACTTCGTTCACATGGTCTTTGACTACCCTTACGACATGTCGAGCGTCAGCGCCGAAGAGTTTGATGAAACAGTGATAATGAACGAATACGCCGCCTCGAACGAGACAGAGATTTTAGCTCACTATCGCGTGCCGGGGCTCCGGGAACGGATCTTGACGGATCGCCGGATCTTTTACGACGTATTAAAGGACATGGGTGTCGCACAGCCACCAGTGCGTCAGTTGCTTGAAATGCGCCGTCAGGTAATCGAAACAAGCAACCTCGACTTCTTATTCCCGCAGCAGAAAGATCGCGTCGTTATCGACCAGCTTAAGAGCTACCGCGGGAATAAAGCGTGGTGTAAGACACGCTTCAATCAGGTTATCGCTCTGAACCCGACCGAGTACTTTTTCTGGGCACTGAGACCGTTCAATTACGAACGGGTGCTGGTGAATTATCAGAGCACTTCAACGCAGGAAAACTATGAGCGCACACTATTGAAAACAGTCCGTGTTATGTGGGCAGTCCTGGAATGTGAAAATCCACCGACGACCTTTGAGCAGTGTTTCGAGCGCATTGGAAAACTAGAAAGCAAAGTCATACTGAAGTGAGAAAGAAAGGACCAGTTGAACACACTCAAAGCCTTCACAACCGTTTACAGCTATCCAACGCCGGAGGTCCTGTCAATCGTAAAGCAGCTCGTTGAGAACTACCCATCGCATCTCATCGAGGAGGGGTGGATCCGTTCATCACTGATTGACTACCAGTCAAAGATTTTCGATGAACTGGTTGCTCTGCACAGTGATGTCTTAGGATTGAACTTGTTACGATATCGTTATCCGACGTATGGATCAGATCATGCAATCTGCGAGTATCTGATGCACCTGCGCCTGAAAGAGGATAAAAGTTTGGTCTACATTTTGGAGAACGATTATGAAGGCTTCGAAGAACGAGCGAAGCAACGAGATCTAGCTGTCCGTAAAGTTCGATTGGGCGACGACTTCGGGAATCTTATGCCTGGAGTGTGGTTTATCTCAAATCCGTCGGCGCGCGATGGCAACTTGCTCCCGGAAGGTACGATAGAAGGAATTCTCCAAGCGGGCCACCGAATTGTTTACGATCTGGCTTACCTGGGCACGACCGATGAAAGACAGTTTGATCTGAGTCACGAAAACATTGATGCCGCCTTCATCTCCTTCTCG
>JBKPPH010000361.1:0-6724 GCA_046733535.1 Acidobacteriota bacterium | reverse complement strand
CAAGTCGTCGGCAGCGTCAGATGTGTATAAGAGACAGCGGCAACATCAAGTCACCAGGTGTCAGCGCGAAACTCCTCATCCACGTGTCCCAATTCTCAGGTGTAAGGCTTTGCTCAAACTGGTCCAGGCCTGTTTGCTCGTCAGGCAAGAAAACGTACATGCTCACACTGCCGTTGCCGTACGGCAGCGCGACTGATTGAAAATCTTTGCCCTTGTAGTAGAAGAACCTTCCGGACTGCGACATCATCGGAAGCTTCTTTTGCTCTCCGCCGGCGACTCTAAACACGTCAGGCTTCGTATTTTCTTTTTTGAATTCAAACTGCCACTGGCCCTTGAAGTAGATTGCGTTGATTAGAAACAGCACGTTCTCGGGTTGAATGCGTTCGACGATCTTGTTGATCTTGCCTTCAGTGTTTTTGTTCACCCATGAATTGATCGTGTTTGCCGCTGCGGGATCGTCAAAATTAAGACTCGCTATTTCAGCTCCGTAATGTTCTTTGTTGCGAGCGATGAACGCGGGGTTCATCGAGAATCCATTCCTGGCCCAGAGTGAATTGGCGATTTTGAGTTGCACTTTGGGATCTGTTGGACTGAGTGCGGACTTGAGATCGGCAAACGCCCGGTTTACTTCTTCGCGACTCATGCCCTCGATTTCGAGGGTGCGAGCCATTCCCTGGCGAGTCGCGCCGTCGGCGCCGTTATAGGTCATTGCGAGAGCCATCATTATGCTCGCGGGCGAAACGAATGTATTTTTATTTGTACCTTGTTTGCGGATCTGGTTGTAGAGCTTGAATGCGAACCTCGACGTAGCCGCGGTCAACCGCTCGTCAACATTCTGCACGGTCTCTGGTCGCCGGTGCGCAAGAACAAAGTTCGAGCACAGGATCAGTGCGATTACACCGGCAACGAGAGCTTTTGCACGATGAGCTTTGATCGACGATTTTGGAAGGTGCTGCATGATCTGAGTTCCTTTGCTTACAGGATTCAGAGAAAGAACGCGACAGCCGGGCCCCAGTTGCAAAGAAAAAGTATTTCAGCGACAAAAAAGCGCAAAAGGATTTTTTGACTTTTATGCTGAGATCGCGTTATCAGCAAGCTTAAGGAAGTAATTTGTGTTTTCAAGAGCCCACTTAGTCCCTGGTGTAATTATCGGAGCCGCGATCGGAATCGCACTGGGTGTGGGTGCATATACGTTCGTTTACGCGCGCGGCTATTCTTACATGACTGACAACGCTGAAGCGTGCGTGAATTGTCACGTCATGCAGGAACAGTTTAGCGGTTGGCTGAAGTCGAGTCATCGCTCAGTGGCGGTCTGCAACGATTGCCACACGCCGCCCGGACTCGTCCCTAAATATGCGACCAAAGCGCGCAATGGTTTCTGGCACTCTTACTATTTCACAACCGGCTGGTTTGAAGACAACATCCGCACCACACCGCGCGGGCGTGACGTGATCGAATTAGCGTGCCGCAAATGTCATCAGGAGATCGTGCAAGCGATCGAAGGCGCGCACGCAGAAGCTAACGACGACCGCACGAGTTGTATTCGCTGTCATAACTCAGTTGGTCACCTGCATTAATTCTTTGTTGGAGAACACGAATGTCGGAACCGAACGAGAACCTGAGTCCCAAACGTCGTTCACTGCGATTCGTCGGGCTCGTAGCCTTGGTCGTCCTGGCCACTGTGCTGGGACTGGCGCTGCTCGTAAACATTTTTCAGCGCAAACAAGAGGCCCGCAATCCATTCTTCAGAGTGGTCGAGTTGAACGACGACACCATCGATCCGAGTATCTGGGGTAAAAACTTTCCGCTTCAATACGACGACTATTTAAAGACGACGGATCAGGTGCGAACCCGTTACGGCGGCAGCGAAGCACTGCCGCGCACGCCTACACAGGCTGATCCTCGTTCGATCGTGGCCCAATCGCGTCTCGAAGAGGATCCGCGCTTGAAAATAATGTGGGCCGGTTATGCGTTTTCGAAAGACTTCAGGGAAGAGCGCGGTCACGCGTACATGCTCGACGACCAAACGTTCACGGAGCGGCAGCAGGTTACAAAACAGCCGGGCACGTGCATCAACTGTCACGCGTCGGTCTACGTGGCTTACAAGCAGCTAGGTGGTGGCGATATTTTCAAAGGCTTTGAAGCACTGAACAAGACACCGTACTTCGAGGCGCGCAAGTATGTGACTCATCCGGTCGCCTGTATTGATTGTCATGACTCGCAAACGATGCAATTGCGTATAACGCGTCCGGCCTTTATCGAAGGCATGCGTGCGCTGAAAGCTTCGCAGGGTATTCAGAATTACGACGTGAACAAGCAGGCGACACGGCAGGAGATGCGCGCGTACGTCTGCGGGCAGTGTCACGACGAATATCATTTCAGTGGTCCGGAAAAGCGTCTGGTCTATCCGTGGGCCAAAGGACTTCAGGTCGAGAACATCCTCGCTTTCTACGACGAGCAGAAGTTCAAAGATTGGGAACACGCCGACACGGGTGCGCCCGTGCTCAAGGCGCAGCATCCGGAGTTTGAGATGTGGAACCAGGGAATCCACGCGCGTTCGGGAGTCGTTTGCGCCGATTGCCACATGCCGTACAAGCGCGAGGGTGCATTGAAAATCAGCGACCACCACGTGCGTTCGCCGCTGCTCAACATTAATCGTGCTTGCCAAACGTGTCACAAGTGGTCTGAGGAGGAACTGAAGGCGAGAGTGGAAACGATTCAATCGCGCACGCATAATCTTCGCGACATCGCGATGGACGCACTCGTCGACTTGATCAATGACATCAAGGCTGCGCGGGCCGCCGGCCGGAACGACGAAGGGGTCACGACCGCGCAAGACTTCCAACGTCGTGCACAGTTCTACCTGGACTTCATCGAATCCGAAAATTCCAATGGCTTTCACGCGTCTCAAGAAGCCACGCGTATTCTCGGTGAATCGATCAACTTCTCACGCAAGGGGCAGGTTGCGATTCGAGGGAAGTAAGCCACAGATCTACACATCCGTGTAAATCTGTGGCTGTAATGCGGCCGCAGTTACGGCAGCGAAACTTTCCACTTGTCACTGAACGTCCCGCCAGTGTAGGTCCCGGCGATGGTTAACGTTCGTTTCGCTCCGGTTGGATTGTTAGCACCGGAGAAGGTGATGATCGTCGTGGTCCATTGGCCCACGGCCAGGTTGCCCAGGTTTTGCGGTAGCGTGTTGCCGTTCGTCGTCGGCGAAGCCAGTGTCGCCGTTGTTAACCGGACGTTGCCGGCCGAAGTACCGCCGACGTTCTGCACCGTGACGCCCGCGATGATGTCACCGCAACTGCTCCGCACCAGCGGCGTTATTGTGACCACCAGTTTGGCCGGCGATGGCGACGGCGATGGTGATGGACTCGGAGACGGCGATGGTGACGGATTCGGCGACGGCGAAGGCGATGGACTCGGCGACGGCGAAGGAGTCGGTGATGGCGACGGCGACGGAGCAACCGGCTGCAACTCGAAAGCGCCGACGTCGGTTCCGTCACTGCCATTCGCGATCGAAGCGTCGTCAAACGTCCGCGTGAAACCGGCACCGCGCTGGTCGTTCGTCAATGCACCAGCTATGCCTGCCGCCGTGCCCTTATCAATCGCCGGACTATCCGGTTGCAGCGCGATCGTAGGCGTCAATCCGCCGTGATCCTGCACACCCGCCGGATCGAGCTTCGCATCGAGCGGCGTTGCGGCAGTTCCCACCTGATCGTTGTTCACTCCATTCACGAAACCCGTAGCGGTGTCGGCATTGCCAATCAGATTGAACCCCGCCGATGTGAATGCACCCGTCACGTCGCCGAAACCACTGCTGTTCGCGGCGATGATGCTGCTCTTCACCGTCCAAACGCCGTTGTTGTCCGACACGTTTCTGACGATTCCACCGACTTCGTTGTTGCTGATCGTGCTATTGCTAACATTCAGCGTAACCCTGGACACGCTGAGACCAGCGCCACCCGTGTTACCGCTGATCGTGCTGTTGGTAACGTTCAGTTTGCTGGTAGCACTCGCTGCATACTCCGTCTGGATTCCACCGCGAATGTTGCCGGTGATGCTGCTGTCGCTGATGTTGGTCGTGAGTGCGGTGTCGCCCTGCGCCGCGATTGCGTAGCCCTCGTTGGCGAAGAAGGTGCTGCCGCTGACATTGAGCGTGCCGTAGTTATGGAAGATTCCACCACCCTGAGAATTCAGGATCGTGCTGGTGTTTTTTTTGAAAGTAGAATTCGTGACCCGCATGACGGAACCAACGAGCCCTATTGAAGCACCACCTCCGGCATCCGCGCCGTTGCCGGTGAAAGTGCTGTTGGTGATGTTTGAATCACCCGCTCCGGAAGTCGTGCTTTCGAAATTGATTCCACCGCCGAAACTGTTCGCGACGTTATCGGTGAACGTGGAATTAGTAACGCTCAATGGTCCACGCACGTGAATACCACCGCCACCGCCGACCGAGCCGCTGGAAAAGTTATTGCTGAACGTACTGTCGGTGACGTTTAGCTTCACGCTAACAGACGCGAAGACCGCGCCGCCGGACTCGCTTGCGATATTGTTGTCGAATACGCAGCTATTGATGTTCAGAGTCTTGCCGGTGAAAGAAACCGCTCCACCGTTGCCGGCGCTGTTGAATCCGTTGCTGATCGTCAGACCTGAAAGAGTCACGGTTTCGACGACACCGCCGAAGCTGAAAAGCCGGTAGAAGCCTCCTGAGTTGCGACGTACTGTCAGCTTGTTCGCGCCTGGTCCGTTGATTGTTAAATTGCTGTTTGTGATCTCCGGAAGCGCGCCGGTCAGGTTGATGGTGTATCTGCCCGCCGACGGATCGAATCCCGGATCGCTCGTCGGAATCGAGAAGTTGACGACGTAATCGCCCGGGATCGAGTTCGCTTCGGTCAAGGCGGCTCTTAAGGTGCACTGCGAGCCCGTCGTCACTGCGTCACTGTCGCAATTGCCGTCGCCGGGATTCACATCATTCACATCCCCCGTTAGATTGACTGTGAATGAGGATTGAACGCAGACCGACTGGCGTTCGAACGCGCCGGTGTCCGCTCCGTCGGCGGCGTTAGCGATAGCAGGGTCATCAACAGTGCGTGGAAAGCTAACGCCGCGCACGTCAGAAGTGAGCCCGTTGCTTGTTCCTTTATCAATTACCGGACTGCCGCAGAGAGGTAGACCGGGGACCTGGAACGAGTAGTTAATCAGGTTCATCGTGACGCCGTTAGGATCGAACTTCGGATCGATAGGAGCAGCGCCGCTGCCTTTTTGATCGGTTGAGGCGTTGAAGCCGGTGCTTCCGTCTTCGATGCCGATGAAATTGAAACCCTCTGACGCGAAGGTGCCGGATACGTCGACGTTCGCCAGCGCGCCGTAAATATTCTTGGCGATGATTGAGCTCTTGACCACGCCCTGGCCAAACAGGCCGCCGCCGATACCCTTGTTTGCAGTGACGGTGCTGTTAACGATTCTCAAACTGCCCGAAACATTGGAAATCGCTCCGCCCGAACCGTTGAGTTGATTATTGAAAAAGACACTGCCGGTGACGTTCACCTCGCCCGTTGCCTGGTTCCAGATGCCGCCGCCCTTCACGCCCGCGGGCGTAAACGGATCGCCACCCGATACAAAATTGTCGCTGACTACGCTGTTCGTCACATTCACGGCGCCCGCTGCACTCGCAATGCCGCCGCCGCCTCCGTACGCACCAATGGCGCCGGTTACAGTCAGGACATTGCTCGAGACGAAACTGCCGGTGACGTTGACTGTGCCGGTCGAGGAGTTGTAGATTCCGCCGCCGACCATGACGCTGCGGCGTAGACCGCCGGTAACCTTGTTGCCGTAGATTATGCTGTTGGTGATGTTCACGATACCGTTGGCTGAATTGACGATGCCGCCGCCGCCGCCGCTCGCATCGTCCACAACCGGCACGTTCGCGGTGTTCTCAGCGATAGTGCTGTTGATGATGTTCACCGTGCCGCCGCTCGCGTTCGCGACACCACCGCCGTCGCCTCCGACCGCGCCGGCGAAATTGTTCTGAACTACGCTGTCGACGATATTGACGATTGCATTGCCGGCGTTTGCGATGCCGCCGCCTGAACTGACGCCGAAAGGCCGCCCACCGGAGATCACGAGTCCGGAGATCGTTACGTCCGTCGCGGCCGTCACTGTGAAGATCCGATAGTCGCCTCCACTAATGCGTCTCACGGTCAGCAGGTTGCCGCCTGGTCCAATGATGCGAACGTTGGTTCCGAGCGCGGGCAGTGGACTGTTCAGGTTGATATAGCAGCCACCTGAGTTGCAGTTCGGTTGGCTGAGTGGAATGTTGAAGCGAATTTCGTCATCGCCGCTCAATGCGTTCGCGCGCTGTAGCGCAGCTCGCAACGTGCATTGATCCCCCGTCGTTGCTGCATCGGTATCGCAGCCGGCGCTCGGATTCAAGGCGTCGCCGTCGCCGGTAGAATTGACTTCGATAAGCCCGACCAGTGGCACTCCCACTGTGCTCACTGGCCGGATGCCGCTCGCGCGCGACGACATTTCTCCCCCTAATGTCGCGGATCCGCTGAACGGCAAAGTTAAGATGGTTACGAGTGTTAATGTGATCCATTTGGAAACTGCTGTGCGTTTGCATGATGACAGGAAACGAGCAACTTTCATGATCTCCCCCAAACCGAAAAGAAAACTTTTACGTCGAATGAGGAAGTTGCTGGACTGCCGCGGATATTAC
>JBKPPH010000360.1:0-19259 GCA_046733535.1 Acidobacteriota bacterium | reverse complement strand
CGCCAATCACGCTGTAACGATATGACGACGCCTTGTCGAGCGACACCGTAACCTGCGGATCGATAATGTACTCGTCGTACTTCTTCCTGATAATCTCCGCGACTTCCTCAACTGTCTTGCCGTTGACAAAAACTCCGCCGGGGATGAGCGAGAGTGCAATGCGGCCACTCGGAGGTATCGTGATGCCTCTGCGCGAATAACGTTCCTGGTTGAAGACGTCAACCGAGATCACGTCTTCCGGTCCAAGCCGGTAGGTGTTGAAGAAGTTGTTGTAGTACGGATTCACGGCTGCTTCTTCAGACATCTGCTCCTGCCGGTTGGCCTGCATGTCGTCCGGCACATCGGATGTAGGCCGTTGCGCTTCGTCCGGTTCGAGCCTGTCGCCCTGGACCGGTTTCTTTTTGTCCTGCGTGGTCGTGCGCGGCCGCTCTTTCTGCGGATCCTTTTGCGGGTCCGTTTGCGATTGCGCAGCGCCGGTCGCAGTCAATGCGATCAGCATCAGCATCGCGAGCGCCATTCGTTTAATGTTTGTCATATCAACCTCCAACCCCGTCATTGGGCACCCCGCCCAAAAAGAATGATTTTGATCGTCTCAAAAAGGATGATGGCATCAAGCATCAAACCCTGGTTCTTGATATAGAAAAGGTCGTACTGAAGTTTCTGCCGAGCGTCTTCTGTCGACGCGCCGTACGGATACTTGATTTGCGCCCACCCGGTTAAGCCCGGCGCGATCAGGTGACGCTGTTCGTAGAACGGAATCTCCTGGGCCAGTTGGGCCACAAAGTGCGGCCGTTCGGGCCGCGGGCCAACGAAGCTCATCTCGCCTTTCAGGATGTTCCAGAACTGCGGAATCTCATCGATGCGGACCTTTCGTATGACGCGGCCGACGCGCGTGGTGCGAGTGTCGCCTTTACTGGCCCACACCGGACCTTCCTTTTCGGCGTCAACGCTCATCGAGCGAAACTTCGTCAGCATAAACGTGCGGCCGTTCTTGCCTACCCGTTCCTGCTTGTAAAAGATCGGACCACGCGATTCGAGTTTAATCAGGATCGCGGTGACGATGGCGATGGGCAGCGAGAGAATCGCGCCGATCAGCGCCACCAGCCAGTGCACGACGTTGCGCGCGAGTTCAGCGATCTTTCTCTGCCGTCCGCGACCGGTAAAGATGAGCCACGAGGGTCGCAGCATGTTCAAAGAAACGCGGCTCGTAAGACGCTCGTAAAATGAGGCACCTTCTTCGATGTTCACCTGGCCTGCGAGACTAAGTTGCAGCAACTTGCTCGTCGGCAGTTGCCCGCGGCGTTCGCCCATCGCGACCACAATGCGATCGATCCCTTCGCGTTTCACTATCTCGTCGATGTCGTCCGTCAACCCGATCACTCGTGGATTGATAAGACTCTTGCCCAGGAGATCCGCGTCAGTGCCGACAAAACCCACGATGCGATAACCGGCATCGGGCCGGTTGAGGACTTCGCGTGCGAGCTCCACTGCGAGATTGCCCGAACCAACGATCAAGATGCGTTCGCCGAAATCCGGATGGCCCAGGAACCAGTGAATCGAAACCCGCCACAAGACCATCAACGTGAGGGCCAGCGGCAGCGAGATTAACGAGATGCCGCGACCGAACATTAATCCCGGGAAGGTGTAGAACGAGAACGCGAGCGCGATCCAGGCAAGTCCAAGCGCCTGGATCAGCCGGAGCACCAGTTCCCGCCGATCGTGCATCACGAGAAAGTCGTACAAGTCGAAAAGGTAAAAAGACGCGAGGCAGAAAAAAGCTGCAACCGCGGCTTTCAAGTACCCGCCATTTGCAACCAGTTCGCGGGCATCTTCAACGCCGAGCCGCAGGTACACGGCGGCGATGATCGCGCCGAAGACGAGGCCCGCTTCGGCGAGAATCAACAGAATCGTTCGCCCGTTGAGACGTAGCGCTCTCAATTGACGGTTGCTACCTCCTCTTCCATTCTTTCAGCGTGACCAACTTCAGTGATCTTTTTTTCGCGGTTGTAGTAACGATGCTGGTAGTAGTAAGAAGCAGCATCCGGCTGCTCCTCGGAACGATTGAGGATCACTCCCAGCAGCCGCTCTTTCGGCATCTGCTCCAACAGCTTGTCGACGGCCGCGTAACGCGTCTTGCCGGCACGTACTACCAGCAGACCGCCATCGGCCTTCGACATCAAAACATTCGCGTCGGTAAAGATTCCCAACGGCGGCGCATCGATGATGATGTAGTCAAACATGCGGCGCACTTCATTCAGGATGCGCGCGTAACTCGGGCCTGACAGCAATTCGGCCACGTCGTCGCGCGGGCGTCCGCCGGGTAACAAATGAAGACCGGCGGGTTCGAGTCGCACGATCGCATCTTCGAGACGAAGCTGGCCGCCGAGAACTTCGGACAGTCCCATCTTCGCGTCGATGCCGAGATAGTCAGTGGCGCACGGACGGCGCAAGTCGCTGTCGATGATGAGTGCGCGCACGCCTTCGGTTTGCGCGAGTAGCCATGCGAGATTGAGCGCCGTGAGTGTTTTGCCTTCGCCGACGCCGACGCTGGTGACGACAAACGCGCGCATCTGCATGCGCTCGCCCGCTTCGAGAATTCGCGTTCGCAAAGAGCGATACTGTTCGGTGTAAGCCGAGCGTGGCTGGCTCACCGCGATCAGGTGAGGCTCAACGCGCGCAGGAGAGATTTCGTAGCTAACGAATCCTCCGGCGCGCGTCGCCTCGGCAGCGCCCAAAGTTGCCCCAGCATCACGCGAAGCTATTCCGCCGGGGAGTGCCGACCCGCCGGGTACATCCGCAGTGTGCGCAGTGGACGCTGAACTTCGCACCGTCTTTCCGGGAACAGACATGATTGAGGAACCGCTCAACAACTGTTCCTCGACCTGTTGCGGTGAAGGCAGCCCGGAAACTCTGGGGCGCTCTTCGCGGTGCTCTGATGTTTCTTTATCGCTTGGCTTCGCAGCACTGCCGTTGTTATCGGCGGCGCTGTGTCGTCTCATGGCATCGAAAACTCTTCCCATCGATTCACCTCAAAAATTTGTTAGGTGGCTTTCTTTCAACGTCAGTTGTTTTAATCGGTGTCGCCGGTTGTCTTGCCGGCGTTCCACAACTCAGCTCGTCCGGTGTTGGTAAAAATTCTCGCCGGTGCTTCGCGTTCTTCTCCGGTCTGTCCTCTTCCTCGATCCGTGCGCGGCAACATGTCGAACGTATCGGCGACCTCTTCGATCGTCGCACGGCCGATCGTCAGATCACCCGCCGCGTAACCGGCCAAAAGCGCGTTGTCGCAAAGGTTGTTTATGTTTCGCGGAATCCCGTCGGAACAGCGAAAGATGTAGTCGACGGCTTCCGGAGAGAAGACGTCCGTACGCTCTGCGCCCGCAACCAGCAATCGCGAAGTGATATAACGATCAGTTTCTTCAACGTTCGGCAACGGCTTGATAACGCAGCGCAACGCGATGCGCTGTTTCAACTGGCGCAGATCCGGATTGTTCAAAACCTCTCGCAGCTCCGGTTGGCCCGTTAAAACGATCTGCAACTGCTTCGCCGTATTCGACTCAAAGTTGGACAACAGCCGAATCTCTTCAAGCACGTGCGGAGACAAACCTTGCGCTTCGTCGACGATCAGCACGGTCCGCAACCCACGCGAGTGACGCGACTCCAAAGCTCGTCCGAGCTCGAGCAACAGGTCTGACTTGGATTCCCACTTCTGCACGTCGAGCAGCGTCGCTACGTGCTGGTAAAACTCCGGCACAGACAAACGCGGATTGAAGATGTAAGCGACGAGCACCGTTCGATCGAGACGCTCCATCATCCAGCGCAGGATCGTCGTTTTGCCGGTACCCACTTCGCCGGTCACCACCACGAGCCCTTTTCCGCTTTCAATGCCATAGTGAAGATTGGCCATCACTTCCGTATGCGACGGAGTGAAGTAAATGAAACGCGGGTCGGGAGTCAGCGCGAATGGCAACTCTTTTAGACCATAAAATTCAGCGTACACTCTTTTAGACCTCCAGTTTTAGCGACTGCTCTTAGCCACGGTTTTGCATCAGAAATTCAAAAACGTGCGTGAGCTTGAGCGCCAGTGCCAGCATGGGAATACTCATGATGGTTGCAACCACACCGGCTGCAAGTAACAACTTGCGACGGCGCGGCACTGCACGCGCTTCCTGGGGAGTTAACAACTCGGGCACCGTGAGGAGTACGGGTAGACCGGTGTAGTGCCGGGCGTCTTCCGAGTTTTGAATCGTGAACAGGCGTGGTCCTTCAACCACTCCCACGAGCAACAGTCCGAGGCCGAGACCAACGCCTAACCCAAGACTCGAAAGCATCAGCCGCTTTGGCGCAACCGGTTTCGAAGGCAGGTTAGCGGGGTCGATAACCTCGATTCCCTCGCCTTGTTGCTGGGTGGCGGCTTCCGCGCCGAGCGTGATCTTTTGTTGCTGTAGCAGCAGGTCGTCGTACTTGGCCTTCTTGGTTTGATAATCGCGCTCGATCGCGCCGAGTGCGACTTCGACTCCCGGAACGTTGTTTATGCGTTCGACAATCGACCCGATCTGTTTTTCGTTCTGATCGAGCAGTTTCTGCTGGCGTTTGATTTCGCTTTCAGCCAGCTTGATCTCGTTTTCCGCCGCGCTGAGAGTAAGATTCGGCTGCTTTCTGAGCCGCTCCTCTTTCGCTTTGATCTTGTCTTTCCAGTCGGCAACCATCTGGTCCATTTCGTCCTGGACCCGCTGAACTTCTTTTTGCTTCGCGATCACATCGGGATGCACCTCACGATATTCCTGTTTCAGGCGCGTCAATTCCCCTTCGAGCGCAGCCTTGCGCGAGACGAGGTTCGACCATGCCATCGTCGTTTTTGGATCCGTGAGAGTTTCGGCAGCGTCTTCGATACCCTGGACGCTGCTTTGCTTCATCAACGCGAGCTGGCTCATCGCAGCGGAACGTCGATCCTGGAGCCGGCCGACTTCCTGCATCAACGCTTTCTGTTCCTCACGTAACCCCGACAACTGGTTGAAGAGCGATTCCGCTTCAGACGGCAGGTTGCCGACGTGCGAGCTCATAAAGTCGAGACGCTGCTTGTCGACTCCGCCCAACTCCTCGCGCGCCTGGTTCACCTGGCTATCGATGAACTGTTTGGCGGCCGCGGTCGAAGTCATCATGTTGCTGGTTTGCGCACTGATGTACTTGCTCGCGAGCTCAGCCGTAACGGCCTGGGCAAGTTTCGGATCTCGATACCTGAAGGTGATATCGAAACCGTCAGTGATATCGCTACGGCTCTTGTTCACGGCGACGTTGATGTCTTTGCGCAACATCTCGAGCACGCCTTCCATCGGCTCGCCGCGGAGTCGCTCCGCCTTGTAGAGTTCGTACTTCTCAATGAGCGGCTCGAGTGAGCTGCGGCTCGTCACGACCTGCGAGATATTGGCCAACTGGCGGGTTAAGTTCTCCTCCGTGACCGTCGGTACAACTGAACTCGGCAGCGTCGAGGGCTTGACAACGATGAGCGTCGTCGACTCGTAAACGTCGGGAAGCTTCATGACAACCCACGCTACGGCAGTCGTGATGGCGATCACCGGAAGGATGATCAGCCACTTGCGTCGCTGCAGGATTTTCAAGTACTCACTGGGTTTTCGTTGTCTGAACTCAGCGCTCATAACGCACTCCTATTCTGTTCGTAAAAATTACAGCGTCGCCAATTCCTTCTTCGCGTCTTCCAGGTATGCAAACTGGGCTTTTTCGGAGAGCTTTATCGCCGTTTGCAGTTCACGTCGTGACTCCTCCTTCTCGCCCTTGCCTTTCAGTGCAAGCCCGAGATGGTAGTGATAAGTTGCACTTGGCGTGGCATTGGCTGCACGGGCCTGTGCTTCATTAATCGACACGGCCTTACGAAACTGCTCGACCGCCGCGGCATGAAGGTTCTTCTTGTAGAAGACCCAGCCGAGGGTGTCGAGGAAGCCGGCGACGTTCGGGTTCTTTTGGACCACACCCTGGGCCAGCCTCAAAGCCTCGTCGAGATTGCCTTTCCCATCGGCGTACAAGTAGGCCAGATTGTTGGCCGCAATCGCGTTGTTCGGATCGCGCTCGAGAGCCTTGCGGTAATTCTCGATCGCGCCATCGTAGTTTTGCTTTCCGTACTCGAGCATGCCGATGAGCGTGTAAGGTCCAGCGCTCTCCGGACGTATCGAGATAATCTTCTGATACTCGGCAATCGCGCGGTCTTCCTGTTTCGTGTTGATATAAAGAGCAGCCAGCGCTTCGTAAGCAATCAGGTAATTCGGATCGAGCTCGATCGCGCGTCTCAACTCGGCCTCGACGCTCGGAATGTTGTGCTGAAAGCCGTAAACCTGGGCCTTCAGGTAGTGAAGTGAAGCAAGATTCGGATACGCGCTGAGTGCCTGATCGACTCTCGCATGGGCCTTATCCAGTTCCTGATTTCTCGCATGGAGACTAATCAGACCGTTGAGGGCGTCGAAGTTGGTTGCATCAACTTTGAGAGCGGTTTCGAAAGCGTTAATTGCCTCCTGGGCGTTGCTTTCAACCAGCGCTGCGAGGGCGAGGCTGTTGTAAACAAGCGGATCGCTCGGAGACACCTGCCGCGCCCACTCGAAATCCTGGCGGGCGGCGGCAACGTTCTTTAACTGAAGCTGCGCTGTGCCGCGCGAGAGAAGAGTCTTTTCACGAATCTCCGCCAGCACCTGCGGTGAGTTGTCACGGTCGGGAGCGGTTTTATCCAAACGGGTCAGCAAGTCAGTGGCAAGTGAGACGGCGCCCTTCTGGTCACCACCGGCAAGCGTGATCTGGAGTTGCATCAACTTTGCGGGCAGGTAGTCGGGATAATTCTTTTCCAGCTCGGCGGCAAAGGTGCGAGCTTGATCCATCAGGCCGAGACTGAAGTTTGCCTGGGCCATGAAATACAAGCCGGGGCGGGAGGTTGGTTCCTGTTTCAGGACTTCCTTCAAGTCTTCGATAGCGCTCTTCAAGCCGTCCGGCTGTCTGCTTTGAGCGCGCATGCGAGCGCGAAGGAGGAGTGCTTGCCGGTCGTTCTTGTCCTTCTTGAACGCCTCTTCGAGCTGCGCGTTCGCGCCCTCGGTATCGTTGCGCATGAGCAGGATCTCAGCGAGACGATAGCGGCCCTGCATGTAATCGGGAGACTTGGAAACGATCTCCTTGTAAATCCTCACCGCGTCGTCAGTGCGATTGATTGACGAATAGAAGTCGGCCAGCACTGCCTGGCTTTCGGGCTTGTCGGGTTCTAATGCAGCGAGGGCTTTGTACGACTCTTCCGCCTTGTCGAACTGTTTGTTGACGAGGTAGTAACTGGCGAGGACGAAACGCGCGGTACGATCCGTTGGTCCAACTTCGACCGCTTTGCGCAGCTCAGCTTCCGCCTCCGGCTGCCGGTTGGCTTGCGCGAGGAACTTGCCATATTCCGTGTGGGCGAGGGGTGAATTACCGTTGACCGAAATTGCTCTCTTGTAGAGTTCCTCCGCTTTGTCATTCGCCTTCGTGACGAGGTAAAAGCGCGCCAAGCTGAGATACGATTCGACGCGTTTAGGATCTATCTGGATCGCGCGGTTCAGTTCATCAAATGCCTTGTCCTTTTGGTTCTGCGCGAAGAGCACGCCGCCCATCAGGATGTGGCCTTCGATGTGGTTCGGATCTTTAGCGAGAACCTCTTTGGCAAGTTTTTCGGACTCGGCGATGATGTCGCTTCTGCTGCGGCTGCCGGCCAGAAAGTAAGTGCCGAGCTTGACGCGTGCGTCGAGATTGTTTGCATCGAGAGTGACAGTCTTGCGCAGCTCTTCGATCATCTCCGGAAAACGCTCGAGCCCTTCGAACGCGCGCGCCAAACCCCAGTGGGCGGGCGCAAGCTTTTCGTCAATCTGAAGCGCATTGCGAAATTCGAGTGATGCTTCCTGAAACTTTGAATCCTTCAGGTAGGCTTCGCCCTTCGCTAAATGCTGGGCTTTCTTTTGTTCGGAGTTGGCGCAGCCGGCCAGAAAAATCGTGGCTGCCAGAAGAAGACAGAATAGTGTTATCTGATAGGTATAACCGCGGCACTCGCTTTTCATTACTTACTCCCATCGCTGCCCGGAAGCACGGGCAGGTTTATTTTGTCCCATGGATTGCCGAGAATTCCGGCGAGGCAATTGCCGGAGATCCCTTTTAATCCGGGACAATTCTCAAAAAAGATCAATCAGTCATGAATTCCGAAACTATACGTTCTTTCTGACCTTCCCCACGTACGTTACGGTACATATTCGGGCAATACTTTCGCGGCAGCCGAAGCGAACTCAACTGCAGTTTGTTCGGCCGAAGCCTCAGAACTGTCAATCGGAACTATTACTCGCACCATTGCCCCGTCGGAGCGGCGCAGCCGAACGCTATCGAGTACGGTGTAGACTTTGCCCCAATACTCACTCGCCACACTTCTCCCTCTTCCCTGGTACCAGTAAATCATCAGGTTCCTGTACTCGCCGTTTTGCACCACGTATTTGTTTGCGATAAAACTCGAGCCATCGGGCAGTGGAATCGTCGCTTTGCCAGGCTCACTCAGAGTCCAACCTGATCCCGGCAGGCAGTTCAAAGGGCTGTGATAAGTCGCGCCTGAACGTTGTGTTGCGTAGTAACCGACGTAGAGATTAGCGATCGGACTCCCGGGTTTGCGAAAGTCTCTCACTAGATAATCGGAAGCACGCAGGACTTTCAGTGTTTCATCGTCCAGGATTTGATCGGTCCGCGTCCTTTGCCACGCGCCGATGCTTTGTGGAAAATCCTTCAGAGTCTTTCGCTCAACGTGCGCCTCACCGAGATAAGACCAGGCATTGACGAAAACCCCTGCCAACAGGATCAGCACCAGCAGGACGCTAAAACGCATTGAAGATTTCATAGCTCTGGGCCTTCGGCCGAAACCACTGGAGAAATGGAGACAGCGGTTTCAAGTTCAGGCGATTTCCCTTCTAACCGCTTCCCTGATTCCTCCCCTGAAGGTTGGCCAGCCTGAGCCGGCCGAAAACGATCAAGTATCATGCCAATGCCGAACAACAAGATGAAAGCAACGATATAGACCACCCAACCCGAAAAAGAATGGAAAAAGCCATCGGCGACGGCTGTTCCGTAATAATGCGCTAACACGCCCGTACCGCTCACTCTGAATGCATTGGTCAAAATGGCAATAGGCACAGCCGAAGCGACCAGGATGACGGCTCGCCAAAACCAGTAGCTTCGCAGCCAGCCAAAACGTTTACCGGAGTTTGGCGGATCGCCTGAAGGAGTGTGACTGAGATAGGCGAACACGACCGCCAGAGTCACGAGAGTCATGAGCGACCTGATGCCGCTGCACGCCTCGACTACCTCGAGCTTTCGGGTTTCAAAAGAGTTCAGGGGTTTGAGTTCGATGATGTTGCCCTGGCGCAGCACCGGGATACCGAGCACGCTCATCGACCACACCGCGCAACGCGACGCAAACAACTGAAGCGGAAAGGCGATCTTGTTGAAGACGATCGACGGAATCGGAATCGCCAGAAACAGGAGCGCGAGGGGAACGAGCATGAGTCGCAACAGGCTGAAGCCCCAGAAATAGATAGTGATTCCGGCGAGCAGCAGAATGAGCGAGAGTCTCTGCGTGTAGAGTTCAGCCCCTGCCACACCCGCCCATAGCGCGAACAGAGCAACGAGTACGGCAGCGATTCCCAAAGACACCATCGGGCGAACGGGCACACGAGCGAGTTTGTCCCGCTGGGTCCAAAGGATGTAGCCGATAATTAAAGGGATTAAGAGGCCGTGGGAATAGTTTTCATCATTCCACCAGTCGTGGAACAACTTCACCAGCACCGTGGCGTAGGCAAAAGCGATGGCGAAACTGATGGCGATACCTTGCCACAGTTTCTTTGCGGCCGGGACACTCATTTGAATTCCTTGAAGGCTTTCACCAGAAAAGGGCAATTTCTCTCGCGAAAACCGTGACTGACCTGCCAAACCTTCCCCGGATTCGTAAACGCGGAGGAAAGCTTATCTTAAATGGGCATCGGTGACAAACTCCTCGTGCCCCTTTTCAACCGGATTGATAAAAGGTTTAAAGGATATGTTATTCCCGGAATTCCTTATGTAAATCATGCCTCATGCGGTAAGCCCTTAAAAAATTGGCTTTTGTGCATGCGGTCTCAAGCACAAATAAATACTGGCGAAATTTCATTTGCCTGTGGTGTAATCTCACCGGCCGACCCGGGCCGCCTAGAACAATTCGGACTCCTCCCATGATCACTCTTGAAGAACGCGAACGTGCAGAAATACACCGTAGTGCCTGCGACGCCCGGCAATCAACCAAGCCACTGGTTGTGCCGGCAGAGACTATTGCTCGCTACTGCAACTCGCCGGAGACAACTGTTTTCCCACTCGAGTATGCGTTTCACTTACTGGGTGACGTGAACGGCAAGACCGTTTTGGAATACGGGTGTGGCGGCGGCACATACACGGTTGCACTCGCACGCCGCGGCGCCCGAGTGATTGCGTTCGACATCTCACCCGATCTGCTCGCCCTCGCAAAGAAACGTGTTGAAGCGAATGAGTGCGAAGGTGTGCAACTCCTCCTCGGCTCAGCACACTCACTGCCCTTCCCGGACGAGTCAATTGACGTCATCTTCGGGATGGCGATTCTTCACCACCTCGATCTCGAGATCGCGTCGCGAGAGCTTATGCGCGTGCTGAGGAAGGGCGGCAGGGCGATATTCAAAGAACCGCTGCGAAACTCAAAACTTTATGCCTGGCTCAGACAGTTCCTGCCCAAGCGCGCCAATGTCTCACCTTTCGAACGGCCGTTCACAGACAGCGAGATCAAAGACTTCGCACAGCCATACGCATATCGCGACAAGACCTTTCAGCTTCCGCTTTCAAGGATTGCTCACGTCCTGCCGTTTTGGAGTGAGAGCGCAGTGCGACTCTGCGCTTACGTCGACACTTATCTGCTACGACTGTTTCCTTCACTGACTTACTACGCCACGGTGAAGGTCTTCGAAATCGTTAAAGAAGACTAAGACGCTTACTTCACGAATATCGTCGGTGCGTTGCTGCGCCGGCCGCCGATGATCAAGGTTATCTGCACTGTTCCCGCACCCTTGAGCTCGGGAATCAGCACGATCGTGACCTGGTCCAGGCCCGGCAGTGTTCCCTGAACACCCGCGTACTTCACCGGCAACGTGAATACTTGTCCGCTGCCCAATCGTGCCTCTGCTGAAACCGTCTCCGCATAATTCGCCCTGACTGTTCCATCAACCCTGATATCGTTGCTCGTGTCGTTGTTGGAAGCGCTTCCGCTAATGCCTGTGGCCATGAAGGTCACGCGCGTGCGCTTGTCTGTGCTGCTGAAATTTTGCGGAGTTACGACGTCGAAAGCCGAAGTCGTGGTGAAATTGACGCCGTTCACCCCGACGATACTGCCGTTTTCATCCTCGTTCGCCGTCATGATCAGCGAACCATTTCGTTCGACGCTCACCAGCCCCTGGCAGATGTAGCCATCCTGCGACGACACGATCACTTCCGAGATTCCCTCCGGAACGTCCGCGGGCACGTAAAACTTGATGCCCCACGGCGAGGCGTAAATCACCGGAGCAGCAACGCCGTTAATCGTGACACTCAGTCCGCTTACTTCATATGGCACGGTTCCGTTGCTCAAGAGAGCCGCCTGGGTAGTTTGCGAAGTCATCGGTTGCAGATTTCCGCTGCCGGAAATCGAAGCAAGGCTCGCTGGTGCAACAGACGAAATCGACGCCAATGAATAGCCCGTGCTTGCCTGGCCAATTACTACGTCTGTCCTGGTTTTGGTCGAGCTTGCCAGGTTGGCTGTCACTTGCGTAACGAACCCAAAACGCATCAGGTCTTCGGCGATTGCGAGATGTGAAGCAACGCGCAACAGATCGTTCTTCACGTTCGGGCTCGCTGCTTTCATCGCTAGACCAGCGCTGGCCTTGCTGAACAACATCGCAGCTCTGATGTGCATGTCGATAGCGGGCGCAAGCGTTTTGAACGATGCGCTTTCAGACTGAAAATCGCCGTACGCTTGCGTGATGTCGGCGGTAAGCAGGTTGATGTCAGACGCGAGCGCCAAGTTCTCAACGTAAATCCCATCGGCTGCGCCGGAGTATTCCTGTGTCTGCTGAGTCAGGCTGTTGGCGTGTCCTCTGGCTCTGTTCACGCTGTTGGGCGAATTCGTGACGGTAATGGAAACAACCGCTGACGTGGTACTGAGTCCGCTGTTGTCGGTCGCCTTGGCCGTCAAATCGTAGTTGCCCTTTTGCGGATTCGTCCAGACGACGCTGTACGGACTCGTCGTGTCGGTGTCAATTAACGTAGTGCCACGATAGAACTCCACCTTCGTAATGAAACCGTTGGGGTCCGTCGCAGTCGCTGCGAGCGTGATATTCGTACCCGCTACGAACGTCGCGCCAGTCGGAGGCACCGTCAACGTAACCTGCGGCGCACCCGCTGTCGGAGTCGGCGTAGGACTCGGCGTCGGTGTCGGCGAGGGGGTTGGCGACGGCGAATTGCCACCGAAGTAGATACCGCTGACGACGGCAGTCTTGGCGCCGGCTTTGTTAACGACAATCTTAACGCGGCCGCGAATGTCCCAAACCAGGTATTGACCGCCATTGAACTGAGAGATGGTCCGGCTATCGAGTAACACGTTCGTGGTCCAGTCCAGCAGGTCCACACGCTGCGAGCGATTGTTACCGTCCCAATCCAATCCGTAGATGGCGACGCGATGCGTCAGGCCGTCGGTTAAGTTAACGTCGATCGCAAAGAACGAATTCGATTCCCATCTCGCGGCCACGCGATCGCTGCCATTCATTTTTTGCAGCGCCCTGGTGTCGGTCGTTGAAGCTGCCCAGGTCGGCGAGTTGGCGGAGACGCTCACTTGCGCATAAGCAGGGTAATTCACAGCGTCGTTAACGGTATTGAAGCCGTCGCCGCCGTAAGTATTTTTCCAGTTACCTTTGGTGGTCGTATCCAACTGAACGAACGTCGCACTCGCGAGCGGAGAAGCGGCGGGTGTTGGCGTTGGTGTCGCGGTTGGAGTGGGCGTTGGTGTCGCAGTCGGCGTTGGCGTCGGCGTTGGCGTTGGTGTGGAACTCGGCGTCGGACTCGGCGTTCCAATCGGCGCAACGCCACTTTGCGCAGCATTCAACTGCGCGAAGTCCACACCGAGATCCTTGCCGTCAGTGCCGCTGTTTTTATACGAACTGGAAGCCGAAAGAGCATAGTTACCGCCGGCAAAATCGACAAAGCCGACATCAGAAACTAACGTCGGATAAAAGTTACCGGCAGGGTTGGCGCTCGCCGAGGCGCCCACCATCAAGTTCTTAGTGAAGATAAACGACGGCGTGTAGTGCGTGAGTCCGTCCGTACCCAAATAGCCGCCATCTCCATAAATGCCATACGGATTCTCGATGGTCAGATTGTTCGTACTAACGTAGTTGAGCGATTGTTCACCGTAGAGCGTGTAAGTGTTGGCTGTTTGGAAACTGGTATTGTGATTGAGCGTCACATTGTAGAATCCATTCATCTGCAGGAAAATGCCGTTGATGTTGTAAAAGAGATTGTTACTTACGTTGACACCCGTCCCGCGTACCGAGGTTGAGGCGGGGTTGCACTTACCAAAAGCCGCCGTGACTTCGTTGTCCATGCCGAGCATGTTCAGCGCGCCCTCAGCGTTTTTCACCGTGTTATTCGTGAACGTTACATTTTGTACCGTTGACCACGGTGCGTTGCACTCCTGATTCCGCACGGTGAAGAGCACCGCTTTGCCGTCCTGTGCATCCGTCCAATTGTTTTCCAACACGTTGCCGTCGATCAGTACGTTGCGCGCTGCTTTCAACTCCAGGATATTTTTGACGGTCCAGTGGTGCCCTGCGTATGACGGGTCACCGATTTTCCAGCTCAACGGCTTAAAAAGATAATTGCGGAGAATCTGGATGTTGGCAGGCATCAAGTCTGACGACGCCGAGTCGGAACCGCCCATCATGATGTTCTCGCCGGCTGCTTCGAGATAATTGTTGATGATGTAAAGCGGCCCTGGGCCATTCCAGCTTCCAACTGCCTGGGCCTCGATGCCGACGCTATGAATTTCAGAAATATAAGAGTTGCTGACGGTGCTCTCGGAACTATTGAGCGTCACGCCGCGCTGCGTATCCTGCGTGTCAAAACCATGAACGTAACAACGATCGACTACGAGGTGATGCGGCACGGAGCTGAGCGTTGTTTGCGTGAGACGACTCTCGCCAAACCGGATCACATCGTAAATGACAACACTCGCATTCGCGGTGGAAAACTCGATTCCCTGAAAGCGATAATGATGCGATCCAGCGACCGTCTTCACGACCGGCTCAGCAGGAACTATCGATTGGAACTTCGCGAACAGAGCTGACTGCGAAGGATTGACGCGCACACCTTCGGGCAACTCGCTTATGCGTGAACTCTGTATGACGATCTCGCCGGTGCCGCTCTTCAATGGCAGCACGAGACTGGCGGTGTAAACTGCCCCAGCCTGCACGATGATCGTGTCGCCGTATTGCGCCGCGTTGATTGCTGACTGAACACTTCCGCCAACAGGAACCGTGATGGTCGCTGCGTTCGCGCTCCACACGCCTGCTACAAAGACACAGGCGATGGTGATTAATTTATAAATTGCGAAAAATGAAAGCCGCCGTCCCCAACTGCCTCCCTCACTCATGTGACCCTCACTTCGGTGTCAGGACCATCTCGTCAGCGCGAGATTCCCGAGTTTGCGGACCCGCATCGCTACGGGGGTGCCATTTATCGGTGATGTGCAAAGAGCTGCCGTCTCTTTACACTGGTTTAAGTTTCGAGAAAGAACTAACGTGATGAGAACTGCTGGGGCTGGATACCCGACCCTTTACAGCCACTCGACATCCCTTCATGAAGAGCGCGGTAACAAGGTCAGGACAATGACAGAGGTTCATTGTCCAAATTCGATTGGGAAACCTGGATTGATCTGCGAAAGAGAGAAAAGAAGTTCGGGAATGACAGGGTTCTACGACTGCAAACGTAAAGGTCGCGTAGAACGAAGATCGACGAATCCGCAATGGGATTCCGCACATCCCGATGCCTTCGGCGGCTAGACGATCTCAGCAGTCATTCTGACTGAGATTCACAGCTTTGCGTCCCTGCTTCGCAACAGGTTTGCCTTTATCGTTGCAATCGTTTGAAAAGAACTGATCAAAACCTACACGCTATTTTCCAGTTTCAAACTTTTTTGTCAAGCTTTAATTCTTTTTGGATGATCGAGACTCGGTCAATTTGAGCCAACGAGCATAGCGCCGCAGGCGCGAAAAGAGTAGCGAGGCGCGGTGAGCAGCGCCGAAGGCGCGAAATAAAGTAGCCCGGGGCGGTGAGCAGCGCCGAAGGCGCGAAATAAAGTAGCCCGGGGCGGTGAGCAGCGCCGAAGGCGCGACAGCGGGTAGCCAGGGGCAAAGCGCTGAGCAAAGCGAAGCGCGTCGCCCCTGGTTTAGCAGGAAAAATTGAATAGAGCACTGAAAGTGCGAAAGATTACGCCGGTTTCTTCCGCTCTTTCGGAGCGGTGACGCCGTTATCTTATCGATTCAGGGCAAAGCGCTGACCAGAGCCAAGCGCGTCGTCCCCCGTTTTGCCAAAAAATTGAATAGAGCACTGGAAGCGCGAAAGAGTACGCCGGTTTCTTCCGCTCTTTCAGAGCTGCGTCGCCATTAGCTTATCGATCCAGGGGCGACGCGCTTCGCTGAGCTCAGCGCTTTGCCCCTGGCTACCTTATTTCGCGCCTTCGGCGCTCCTCAGCCCTTGCGCAGCGCTACCTTATTTTCGCACCTTCGGCGCTGCCCAGCCCTTGCGCAGCGCTACCTTATTTTCGCACCTTCGGCGCTCCTCAGCCCTTGCGCAGCGCTACCTTATTTTCGCACCTTCGGCGCTCGCTGCGCGACACGGATGACTTTCAGGTAAGCCCACATAAGGGTTAGCGGCGGCGGTGAATCAGGCAGTCGATGACGGTGAGATCTTCGCAGATGTTCAGGGTGTGCGTCCCGCGCAGATCTTTTCTCCACTTCGGCAGGACCTGGGCGACTTCCTCTTCAACGAATTCGCTCGGCGTCAGGCGCACGAGCTTGTTGATTCTCATGCCGTAGCCATAACCGCCGGATGAGTCCTGGGCCGGTCGATACAAGTCGCCGTTCCAGTAAAAGATCCGTCCTGCGGGACGCGAGTTCCGCACGTCTGACTTCACCGGATTCAGCTTGTGAGGTTTCCATGGACCAAACGGCGTTTCGCTGTAGTAGATGTGGAGCTCATCCGAAGACTCGGTGTCCGCCATCGCCACGAACATCCACCACAGCCCATCGAGCTCAAGGAGCGTCGCGTCTCGGGCTGCGACACCTTCAAAGAGCACCGTCTCCAGTTTCCATTCATCAGGAAAAGCTCCGCAGCCGTAGACTTCGACGGTACGGTTACCGGCACTCTCCGGAATCATGAAGTGGCGATCGTTCCAGCGAAACATAAACGGGTACGACAAGTGATAATCGCGCTTCAGCACCGGCCTCGGCTCGCTGGCACCTGACTTACTCAACTCCATCACCGAAATATGAGCTTTGTTCTCCTTGTAAAGAAACTCCTCAAAGAAGACGTAGTACTTCCCCTCGTGCATAACCGGAAAAGGATCCGCCCAAAACTTGTCCTTCGGCGGAATCAAATGATTGAAGCGGTAGAAACTGTTGTTCGGATCGTCGACGCTGGTTCTGAATCTGTAGGCGAGCGCCCACTGGTCGAAAAAGAGCGCGTACCGAATCTTCGTCGTCGCGTAACCCAAACACAATTTGCACAGCTTGGGCAGTAGCTGTGCGTTGGTCGGCATTTTGTGCAGGCGATTGTAGTACGGTCGAAAGACGTTCGCTTCGCTCGAGACTTTGCCACTCTCGTGGAGCTCTCGGAGTTTTCTCATGACGAACGCCGACGCGCGCCAGTAGAGATTGTTTTTACTGCCCTTCACCGAGAAGCGGTCACTGGTCCGCGTCCAGGAGCGATCGATAACTTGCCCGTTATCCAAATCTTCCGACAGCACCTGCAACACTGATCCGGAGATCGGCGAGCCTTCGATGACCTCCCAGAAGCCGGGCGGGCCCCCGCGATTCACGAGATTATCGCCGTGGTGGTAGGACCAGACTCCGTGCTTCGCGATACGCAGCGCATCTCCGCGGAGAATCCTGAAGCCGAACGAGATCGCGACGTCGAGATCGTAGCTGCGAATCTTCTCGATCGCTTCCGGCGGGAACCAGTCTGAAAACTTCTTCATGATCGGCATGACGCCCAACACCGGCACATCGGAAAGCACCTGCTGAAGATCCGTCTCTGCAAACGCATCTTCTTCGACGAGAGGGATGCGCTGATCGACCCGGTTATATAAGGAGTACAGCAGGTAGTCGCGGTTCTTCCAGTAACTGCGCAGCCGGCCGAGCGACTCGAACGTAGCTTCGTTCTTAATGACAAGCCAGATCTCCGCAATCTGAGACGATTGAATGTCCTTGATGATATTGAAAACCCACCTGGGTTGAGTGAGTGAGTCAAGCAGGAGCGCAACGCGCACGGGGCGTTTTGAATTCACCGGCGAATTTGTCATTCGGGAGTTTTTGCGCTGAAGTTTAGTTTCGACCAGTCGCAGCCTATGGCCTGACCGTCGGACGCAGCTTTCTTGTACGGGCTGGAAGATGACAGGCGGTAGTCGCCTTTTTCGAAGTTTACAAAACCGACGCTTTCAAGCGACGCGGGAAACTCATTTTCTTTCGGATACAGCGAGCTATCGGCCAGTGCGAGAACGTTGTTCTTGAAAACAAAATCGGGCGTGAACTTCTTCAGCGCGACTGTACCTTCTCCTGTTGCATCGCCAAACACACCATAGCCTTTGGCGGTTCGCAGCGTCAGGTTGTCGCGATACACAAACCGCTCAGACGGCGTGCCGTAAAGCGTCATGATGTTGCCGTTTTGAATGTGAGTGTTGTGAATGAGGCTGACGTTATTGAACCCGTTGATCTGAAAAAAGGGACCATGGATGTTATAGAAAAGGTTGTTAGTGACATTTAGGTTTGTTCCCCTGCCGGAGGTCGACGGCGGCCGGCATTTGCCAAACTTTTCGACGACTTCATTGTCTGCGCCGAGAAGATTCAAACCACCTTCGGCATTACTTACGATGTTGTTTGTGAAGGTAATGTTTTCAACGGTGGACCACGGCGCGGAGCATTCCTGGTTGCGTACCGTGAAAAGGATCGGCTTGCCGTCTTGCGCGTCCGTCCAGCAGTTCTCAAACACGTTGCCGTCGATGACGACGTTCTTCGCGTTCTTCAACTCGAAAATGTTCTTCACGGTCCAGTGCTTGCCTGCGTAACTCGGGTCGCCAACCTTCCACGACATCGGCTTGAACATATGATTGCGCCGGATCTCGATGTCCGACGGCACCAGGTTGGGTATGCCCGGATCGGCGCCGCCGATCATGATGTTTTCACCGGCCGCTTCCAGGTAATTGTTGATGATGTGATAAGGCCCCGGGCCGTTCCACCCTCCGATAGCCTGCGCCTCAATGCCGATGACATGGATTTCAGAAATGTAGGAGTTGCTGATGGTCGTCTCACCACTGTTCAGGGCGACTCCGCGCTGCACGTCCTGGCTGTCGAAACCATGAATGTAACAACGATCGATGACGAGGTGATGCGGCACTACATCAAGCGTCTTCTGTTTACCACGACCTTCACCGAGACGGACCAGCTCGAAAATCTTCACACTCGCGGTGGCAGTCGAAAACTCGATCCCCTGAAAACGATAGTGATGCGCTCCAGCGTCAGTTCTTACGACCGGCTCCGCATTCGTGTCTGATTGTAGCTTCGCAAACAGAGCTGACTGCGAAGGCTTGACGCGTACACCTTCGGGCAACTCGCTCACACGCGAACTCTGTATGACGATCTCGCCGCTTCCGCTCTTCGCCGGCAACACGAAGCCGCCGGTGAAGACCGCTCCAGCTTGCGCGACGATCGTATCTCCGGGCTGCGCCGCGTTGATTGCCGCCTGTAAATCGTCTTTTGGTCCAACCGTGATGATGCGGCGTCCGTTCACCCAACTCTCAGAATACGTGCCGCCGTGTAGCTTCAGTGCAATGACGACGCCGAGTGTACCCAGGACAGCTAAAACACTGAGTATCACGAGGGATTTCGAAACACCTTTACTCATTGCACGGC
>JBKPPH010000359.1:0-23927 GCA_046733535.1 Acidobacteriota bacterium | reverse complement strand
GCTCCGGACAGCGTAACAATCCCCGTTAGTCCGATGACGTAACCCATCCCGCGACGGCCCATCGTGGCGCCGAGCGCTCTCATCCCACGATTGACTGAAGTGACCACACGCAGCAAACGCAGTCCCCGAGCGGCACGCGCGATACGTAACAGGCGTACGACGCGAAGTATGCGGAAGACGCGAAGAGCAGGAACTGCGAGCGCAATCGCCGTCAACCAGTTGTTTCGAAGATACGTAAACTTGTGCGGGGCCAATGTAAACTTGATCGCGAAGTCGAGTATGAAGATTATCCAGACAACTGTTCCGGCAGTTTCGAGAAACGGACTGAGACCGCGTATTAACTCGATTACCAGAAGTAACAGCCAAACGATCCCAAGCACAAGCATCGGCGTTTCGAGCCAATCCTCGAGCTGGTGAAGAATTTCGTTCCGCTCGTTATCAAGTGTCTGTTTCACAGCATCGTCCATGGTCTGCATTGATAAACCTCCCGTGTGCACGCGTCTCTGCAATCTTATACTTAATACTCTTTGCTGCGAGAAGCCTTGCCTCAAAAGTCGGACGTCAGGTTTGGACACGGTCAGTACAGGGAGCGGTAGCGACCTGGTCAGCGATCAGCATGCGATATTTCCTAAAGATTTTTGACTCCAATCGTTGACGAGGTCGCTACCGCTCCCTGTACTGACTGTCTCCCAGAATGATCTTGGAGTTTGAGGCAAAGCCGCTGCGAGAAGTGGGAGGCGTGCGGGCTAAAGCATCGCCACAAGAAACACAAAAGCACAAACAGTTCGGCTGAACCATTTGTGCTTTTGTATTTTTGCGACTGGACGACGAACGCGCCAAAGTTTCAGACGCTTGTGCTGTTCGGAATATTCTCCGGCAGAAAGTAAGGATAGACCAGTAAGCCAGCTTCCGCGGCGCGCTTCTGATTTTGCGCAACGATTTGAGCGCGCACGGTTGTTGTCAACTGCTGGTAATACTTTCTAACAACCGCGTTAGATCCGTCCTCGGTATTTAGAGTGTAGTTAAGCAACTGATCGTAATGATAGCCGGCCAGTGCATAACTGGTCTTCACCTGGACCGCGGTTTTGTCCTTTGGCGCGAGAATCTTAAGCAGCGCGGCTTCATCTACATTACCGTCGATGGGCGGCGCGTAAGTGGATCCGGACGCATTGGGAATAAAACTCGTATAGTCGGTCTGCGGAAAGTTGACTGCGGCATGTTGTGGTCCAGCAGTCCAGATGATTCTGTGAACGATGTCCGCAAGCTGCTCGCGCGTCTGAATGTTGCTTGGAAAGCCGGGCACTTTGCCGGCCCCGCTATCGAGGCCACCAGCTAACTGCGCGGCCCAGCTTTGCAGCTCATAGTCGTTGACGACATCCGCATCGCTGAGGTAGTAGAGGTCGAGATACTCTTTGACGTACGCGCCCAGCAGGTTCCAAATAAGCATTCCGTCATCGCGATAAGGAAAGTAAGGCAACAAGTTCGGATTATCGACGCCGCGAGACTTAAGGTTGGCGGGGAAATCCATATCTGCAAAGGTCCATTCCTTGTACGCGTTCTCAATGAGTTGAAGTGAACCCGTGAGTCCGGCCTCGAGTATCTGTTGCACGATGCCGGTGGAGTTGATCAGGGTTAGTGCGCCGAGTTCGTTGATCACGAGCAAAGCAGTGAAGTGTTTGGTGAGCAGAATGTTCAGTGGATGCTGCCAGGCCAGACGCCGGTGTGTCGCAATCGCGAAACCTTCTTCGATCAAATGTGTGTAGGCGAGGTGATTGACGATCTGATTGATGTTGATGTCGGCGCTTTGCAGGAACGTCTTCGCCATCAGCCATCGATACTTATTGCCCGACTGTTGTCCATCCACCGCGAGGTAAACCTGACTCTCGGGCGTTTGATCGAGTTGAATCGCGACCGGTTGGAGACCGTCAAAATCTGTTGTCTTGACGTACAAGGCGATGGGCGCCATCAACTTTCGGCCCGCTTGCCAACCCGGCGCCGTGGTGCTGGCGGTGATCGCGCCGAGCGACGCATAGTCCGTAACGTAGATTAAATTCTGGTTTACCGCCTGCTCGAGAGTGGCGTCGGGTCCGAGGAACGGCTTAATGGCTGCGTCATTGATCTGCGGTGAAAGCTTTGCGAGAAGCGCTGACCATTTTATGCCTACCGATCCATCTGCGGTCACCAGACTGACAGCCATCGGGTTGAGCCCACCGAGACGCTGAGAACCAAAAACCTTGTCGTCCTGCCACGTCTGAACGATATCGGGTGTCTGAAAGAGAGTGAAGACTTTGGCGTAATCGGCGAGACTTGAAAAATTGTCTTGCCCGTAGGTTTCGAGCTGCCATGCTTCGATATCAGCAAAAATCTTCGCCTGGTTTACGCCTTGTCCCTCCACCCAATCAAGCAATCCAGTTACTTGCAACAGCGCTGCTTTACTGGCTGCCATCGGCATTGGAAGGCCGGTGGCGGTGCTGTACTCGTAAACATCGCGAGTAAAATACAACTGAATCTCACGCTCTTTTTGCACGACGGCGTTGTCTTTCTGAGGCAGTGAGGGCGTGAGAATAGATTCAGCTCTTTGGACCATAACAATCTCCTTTTACGCTATCAATTGAGACTTGGATAACCGCTTGCGCGATGAGCCCGAGGGTTATCACCTTGGATTTGAGAAATCGTGGAAAAGCGAGTATCGGTGGAAGGAGAACACTACAGATCAGTTTTCTCTGCGTCAATGTAAAAATTGCGATTGACCTCGAATGTTTTGATCTCTTCCGGGAATTCGAGAGTCTGTCTTTCTTCGGCCGGCGTGATTTTCATCTCCTTGCCGTTGATAAGGACACGAATCGGCATGACGAAGCCGTTGACGACGTTCTCGTAGTTAAATAAAACGGTCTTGCCGGTTATTTTGTACTTCAATAAGGGAATCTTTGTCGTCCGCAGGTACTGGTCAAACACCTTGCTGAGATCAATGCCGGCTTTCTGTGTGATATAGGATTCGATCTGTTCCGTCGTAACTGTCTGGTGCCAGAAGTCGGCATTGAGCCCACGCAGGATCGAGAGCCATTTCGCATCGTCGTTGATGATGTGGCGAATCGTGTGCAACATGTTTCCGCCTTTTGGATACATGTCACCCGATCCTTGTCTATTCGATCCATACACACCGATGACGGGGCGATCGTTTTGTATACTGTGGCGAGTACCGACCACGTAATCTTCGGCATCTTTTTTGCCGAAGTGATATTCGACAAAAAGATTTTCTGAGTAGTTGGCGAAGCCTTCATGAATCCACATGTCGGCGGCGTCCTTCATCGAGATGTTATTCCCGAACCATTCATGCGCGGATTCGTGAACGATGATGAAGTCGAACTTAAATCCAACGCCGCACCGGCACGGGTCTCGTTGCAGATAGCCATTCCTGAACCAGTTGCCATACGTGACTGAGCTTTGGTGCTCCATTCCGGGATACGAAACTGTAACCAGCTTGTAGCTGTCTTCATAGAATGGATACTTCCCGAACCAATATTCAAACGCGTCGAGCATCCGACGAACTTCCTTGAACTGCCGGAGTGCGGCCTCCTTCTGATGAGGCAGCACCCAATACTCCACATCCAACACGCCGCCTTTGCCGTTGTATTTTTCAGAGAAGTTTACATAGTTGCCGATGTTGACGTTCACGCCGTAGTTATTGATCGGGTTCACGACTTCCCAGTGAAAGGTTTTCGTCTTCGCGGCAACATCGTGGTCCGTCTTTTTCAAACGACCGTTAGAAACAGCAACCAGGTTGTCCGGAACTGTGACACTGATCTGCAGTCCGCGATCGGGTTCATCGGCACCGTGGTCCTTGTTGGGCCACCAGATACTCGCTCCGATTCCCTGAGCGGTGGTGACGATAAAGTGTTCGCCAAGATCGTCTCTTCCCCACGTTATGCCACCAACCCACGGCGGATTTTTACTTACAACCGGAACGCCTTCGTAAAATACTTCGACCTTGTCTTCGATTCCTTTGGGCAGTTCTTTATCGAACATTACCCAATAGACATTTCCTTCGCGTTCAAACTTGAGTTGCGAGTCGCCGTGAGTGACTTTTGTAATCGCTAGCGGCGGCTGCAAATCGATCTGCATCTTGTTTCCTGGTTTTACAGTTTTGAAAGTTATCGTGTTTGATCCTCGCAGACGTTTTGTTTGAGGCAGGAACTCCACGTTCAGGTGGTAATGCAGTACGTCCCACCATTCACGTTCCGGTGTTATTGACCCTCGCAGTGTTTCCTGGCGAGTGATGTTATCGGTTTGCGCACGAAGATAACCGGCGCCGATGTGAAACTGTAAAACCAGTACAACCGCGATTATTGTTGATCTACGCATGATTCGAGATCTCACGTGACGTTTACAATGCCACAAAGAAGCACAAAAAGCACAAATGTCGCTGATCCCGACGTTCGGCGAGTGTATATTAAATGCCATGAGCCAAACCGTAGTCGAGATGGATGATTCGCGCGCTCGGGCAGACAAATCGATCTTCCAGAGCTTTTGGATCGGCGGCTTCGAGTGTTCGACGCACCGCCTGCCCCGGCGTAAAGGGCTTGGCCGCTTCGCCGGAGTTCGCCTCGATCTGACAGCGTCAACACGGCACGACGAGTTCGCGTTTCAGGATTACGCGCGGCTGCAAGAGGTCGGCATTCGCACGGCGCGCGACGGCGTGCGTTGGCACCTGATCGAGAAGGCGCCCTCTCGTTATGAGTTTTCCAGCCTCGTCCCGATGCTGAAGGCTGCGCGACGAACGCAAACGCAGGTCGTCTGGGATTTACTTCACTATGGTTGGCCCGACGGTCTGAACATTTGGGGCGCCGCCTTCGTGGATCGCTTCGCACGCTTCGCTCGCGCCGTCGCAGGCGTCATTCTCGAAGAGACAGGCGGGCCGATTTACGTCACACCAGTGAACGAGATCTCGTTTGTGTCGTGGGGCGGCGGAGACGCCGGGTTTCTAAATCCGTTCGGCAGGCGGCGCGGCCCAGAGCTCAAGGCCCAACTCGTGCGCGCAGCAATCGCTGCGATCCAGGCGGTGCGCGAAGTAGATCCCGGCGCTCGCATTTGCCACGCTGAACCCATCATTCACATCGCCACCGATCCCGACTATCCAGAAGAGGCGGACGCCGCCGAAGCCTACCGTCAGGCGCAGTTTGAGGCGTGGGACATGATCGCGGGCAGACGCTGCCCCGAACTCGCAGGCCAGCCCGATTACCTCGACGTCATCGGCGTCAATTACTACTCAAACAACCAGTGGATCCATCAGAACCCGCACGCGCCGCCGTCGCGTCGTCGTAAGGACGTGCTGCTGCTGCCGTCGCATCCGCTACACCGGCCGATTCGCGAAATGCTCGCCGAGGTGTATGAGCGATACCGCAGGCCAGTCTTCATCGCCGAGACCGGCATCGAGGGCGACGCCCGCCCCTCGTGGTTGCGTTACATCGGCCAGGAGGTGCGCGCCGCTTCGGCTGCGGGTGTGGAACTCGAGGGATTGTGCCTCTACCCGATCATCGACTATCCCGGCTGGGGCGACGACCGTCACTGTTACAGCGGATTGTGGGGCTACGCGGACGACGAAGGCCGCCGTGAGATCTACGAACCTCTCGCGGAGGAACTCGCCCACCAGCAGATGCTGTGGGATCTCCAGCGTCGCGATCATCGGGCAGTGGTGGAGTCAGTCAACATCGATAAGATCGACGAAGCCGCGCACCAGGTCGACGACGCCGCTCGCCGCAGCCGTACCACCCGCCGGGAATCTTAGACCGCACGTGAGTCTACCGCTCTTCGCCGGGATGGTAGGCCGCTTCGAGATTGGCGCGGATGTCTTCGAGCGTGAACCATGCTGGTTTGAACTCTCCGCGTGCGTAGAGCACAGCCTGGTCCATGAAGTGTCGACTTTTTGGATCTCCGCTCGCACCGAAGGTGTGCACAGACAAGGCACGAACTTTTGGCCCAAACTCGACCACACTGATGTACGTTCCGCCTGCAACACCGTACCGCCGTTTTTGTCCACGAACGGGAGCGGCGTAAAAAGTGAAGACAGCGCCATCGTTGCCATTCACGCCGCTGACAGGAAGACTGCGGTTTGTATCGCTAAACTCTTCGTTTCTGCTTTCGTCACGACGTTGCAGACGATTGATCTCGCCCCACGCCACTCTCCAGGTGCCAAACTCACGCTCAAGCGTCTTGATTACATCATCAAGCGCCGCCAACTGGTTTAGTGTTTGATCTCTCGAGATGCGCTCGTGCCAAAGGCTAAAGAGGGTCATGGCGACCGAATCGTTCGCGCTTCGCTGATCCCAGCGCGCGAGCTCATCATAGACTTCACGTAACCGTGCCTCGTCTTTGATTGCCGCGAGCAGTCCTGGCAAACGCTTCCCGGCATTCATCACGCGCGTGTCAAACGCCAACCGCTTCCAGTCATCGAACGTCAACTTTGATTTACTGGAGAGGATTTCTCTCGAGATTGCGCCACGAGGATTGTCGGCCTCCTGGACCATGTATTTCGGAAACTGCTGCGCATCAGGATTGCCTTCACTCGTCAGCAGAAAAGGAGTTGTATTGCAGTTTTGCATCCAGCCTGTTTTCGGGTTTGTGAGTTGGGGCAACTCGTCTATGGTGTGATAGCCCTGCCACTCGGTCGCCGGATCACTTCCATCCACTGGCCGGGTCCAATCGAAACGAAGATCGCGGCGAGGCACTGCACCGTTGTAGAGATACCAGGTATTTCCGTCCCTGTCTGCATACATCACATTGCCAAAAAGCATATTCAACGGCGTCATCGCCCGCTTCAGCTCCGCGAGCGATCTCGCCCTCGTCATGTCATACCATTCGCGGAGCCAACCGTCAGATTCAAACTTTGCCATCCGTAGCGAAAGCAGTTTGCCGTCGCGCGCGCCCAGGATTGGTCCATGATGCGTTTTGCGCATGGTGAATCGGCGCGTCTCGAGACCCGTCGCCGTCTTTACTTTAATTTCTTCGACGCGCTCAGTCGCAAGCCGGTATCCTTTGCCGTACTTGTAAGCGAGGGGGCGCGCGGGATCGTCGAACGTTTCCAGGTAAACGTCGGTTAAGTCTGCCGCATTGTCAGTGCTTACCCAGCCGCCATTCTCGTTGTGTCCTACGTACGGCAGCGGAAAACCGAAGCGTGTGTAGCCGGTGAAGTTCCAGCCTTCATCGCTATGGACGTGACCTTCATAAACCTGACCCGGACCAAAGAATGGGAGGTGAGGATTGATGAAAAGCATCGCGTGACCGGTTGCGGTTCTGGATGGTCCAACAACCCAGCCATTCGAACCGGTGTGTTCTTTTAGATCGTTTTCGAGCGCGGCAGTTTGCAACCCAGTCCCGCGGAAGCTTGGGTCACGCGCGAAGCCGTTCTGGTAATAGTTATAGCGAATGAACGCGAGTGTGTACCACGGTTCGATTTTCGTTAGCAGTCGCGGGCGCGTTTCGGAATGACGCGCGAGGTAGTAATTGAACCCCGCAACGAAGGCGTCGCACAACGCGCGCATATGAGGATCGAGACGCGCGTATTCCTCGCGTGCCAGCCTGGGAATCTCGAGTGCGTGGTTGAGGCGATCTTCGTCCAGGGACTTCTCGCCGTACAACTCGGAAGCGCGGCCTAGTGCACTTATAAAGTTTTCCTCGACACGCCAAAAGTTATCTTCGGCTTGCGCGTAAGCGAAGCCGAAGGCAGTGCTCGCGTCGGTGCGTCCGTACACATGAGGGACTCCGTAAGTGTCGCGATAGATCGTGACATTGCGGGCGAGGGAATCGTCAGCACCGACAAATAAAGTCATTAGAATTACAAGTAGCATGGCAGGTGCTTTGAAAGATGATTGACAGGATGAAAAGAGGATTTACATGTACCTCCTCTTTATCCTGTCAATCCTGTCAAAACTGATCGTGAAGGCTCTACTTGCTTTCGTCACTCTGCCGCGCGCTCAGGATTTCCGCGAGCGCATGCAGGCGCGTTGAAGCTGCCACGCTCTTAGTGGCGGCGGCAGTCTCTTCAAGCGACGGCGCGAGGTCCCTCAGTTTTGCCATCTCTCTCTCGTTCAGGTGCGAACTCTCGGCGCTTTGAATCGTTTGCCGCAGTTCTGCGATTCGATTTGCCGGCAGAGCTTGCGACCGCTCCAACTGATCGAGGTATGCCTTGGCCACTGCCAGGTTTCGCGGCCACTCGATCTTCTGTTGGTTCTGCACATTCAACTCAGCCACCCGAACAGCTTTCGCCGCATCAATCTCGTTCTGAGTGAGAAACTTCGTCGGCGTCAGTTCAAACACGTCCAAACCGCGGGCGATTTCCGATGCGTAGATCCGGCCGTTGTACCAGTACGCGGACCAGTGGCCGCCGAGCACCAGCATGTTCGAATAAATCGGTCCACGATCGAAGTATGCGATCTCAACCGGATGCTCCGCGTCAGTGAAATCCATCACGGAGATGCCGCCCTGATACCACGCTTGCACTTCGATATCGCGGCCCGGAATGGGAATGAGCGAGCCGTTGTGGGCCACACAGTTCTCACTGTCACCCTGGGCAGCAGGCAACTTGTAATAACTCGCGAACTTCAGCTTGTTATTCTCCAAATGGAAGATCGCATCAGCACCCCATTTGTTCGGATCGGTCGCGCGACAACGCGCACCGAGTCCGCCGCCCCACTCATCGGTAAACACGACTTTCTTTCCATCATTCGAAAACGACGCCGAATGCCAGTACGCGTAATTCGGATCGTTGACGGCATCGAGGCGCTTTGGATTTACCGGGTCTTTGATGTCAAGGATGATTCCGTTTCCGGAGCAAGCACCGGCGGCGAGCCCGATTGCTGTGTACACCGTGATGTCATGACATTGATTGGTGTCTTTCGGCTTTTCAGGTCCATTCTTGCCGTGGGAACCGCCGCTGCTTAGAGCGTTCAAAACGCCGGTCTCCGGGTTCATAAACAATCGCGGATTGGAGACGACTTTCGCGTCCTGCGGTCTCGCCAGCGGCACCTTGATCACGTCGATGCGGAAGAGGGCCGTATTCGGATCTTTGTCGGGCGCCTCACCCGAGCACCCGGCCAACTCTTCGGGTTGACGCACAAACGATGTTCCCGAGACGTAGATGTAGACGTTGTCCTTGTCGTTCGGATCGACAACGAGCGTGTGCGTGTGTGAACCGCGGCAAGTTTGCACTGCGGCGATCTGCTGCGGCTTTCTGATGTCGGTGATGTCAAAGATTCTCACGCCGCGGAAACGATCCTTTTGCGCCGGCGGAGGATCTGGCTTTTTGTTTTCGTCGTCCTCGGTCGCCGGAGTGGGTTTCGGAGGCGGCGGCGGGAAGCCTTGTGTGCCGCAGTCGAGCCGGCCGTTCGGCTGTTCGACTGACATGAACATCAGGTTTTTGTAAACCGAAACGTCACCCTGGCCACCGGGACAAATCATCGAAGTCAACAGGCTGGCCTTCGCCGGGTTTGAGATGTCGTAGATGTTGACGCCATAAAAGTTTCCCTGAAACACGTGATTGCCTTGAAACGCAAGGTCCGAGTTCGCAAACGCAAGCTGAGCAAGTACTAGCTGCGAGGTCTTTGGGAGCTTTGCGGTGTCGCCGATGCCGAGTAGACCCAGAGTCTTCTTCACCTTCGGATCGTTGGGATCGTCGACGCCGAGTTGAAACGTGTCGGGTTTTTTGAGCAGCATGACGTGCTTCATGCCCATCGCTGCTTCACCCGCGTCGTAGAATCCGGCCTTCAACTTGGCGCGTGGATCCTTGACATCCGAACCCGTCATCCCCGGCGGTAGCGGTGCTGCCGGTTCGGGAGCAAACGGATCAGCTTGCTCTTGCTTGGTCGCGGCTTTGGTGTCTGGCGACGGCGATGGCGATGGTGTCGATGGTGTTTGGGCCAGCGTCGTCGCTGCAAAGCACGCGCACAAAGCAAGGGAAGTTATTACTAAACAGAAAATAACAGCGTGTACTCGGTTCATCGTTTCTCCTCTTGAGGTTTTTCCCCCAGCATCGTCTGCATAATTTTGATCTCAGCGCGTTGACCGGTGTCGACATCGGTCGTGAAATTAAAAAGTTCAGCATCCTGCCCGGCGCCGGCAGTATCGAACAAGTTCTTCACCATAACCAGGGCGCCCTCGTGGTGCTGAATCATCCCCTTCAAAAACAGTTCGTCGAACGCTACGCCTTTTGCCTTCTTCAACGCATCCATCTGCGTTGGCGTAAGCATACCCGGCATCATCATTGAATGGCTCGACATATCCATGCCCGGCATGTGGTGCATCGGCGGTGACACAGGTTCTCCTCTCGTCTCGAGCCACCGTTTCATAAACTTCATCTCGTCTGCCTGTGAGTGGTTGATGCGCGCGCCCAGCGAGCGTAGTTCTTTGTTCTCGGTATGCGAGTCGATTAGGGCTGTCATCTCAACGGCCTGGGCGTGATGCATGATCATACCCTGCATGAACTGCACATCCGCAGGGGAAGCCGGCGGCAATGTAGCTCTCGTCGACGATGGCAGCGTGCGGCTGGGCTGGCCCGGCGCGCCGGGCTGGACCACGATCGGGCCCGGCGGCTCAGCTTGCTGTGCGAAGACTGGCGCCGAAATTAGCCATAACAAAGCACAGAAGATTGGCAAAGACATTTGTGCCCTTCGTGCTTTTTGGGGGCACTTACAGTCTGACAGCATCGTAGTAGTGGTTGTCTCCTTCATCAGTATACTCCGCCATCAACTTGAAGCCAGCGTCCGCAAGGATACAGATGTAGGCACCGCGCCCGAGCGACACTGACAACTCGCCCGTTGAAAGATCTGCCCATGAACACACCTGGCTGGGAGCGGTGAAGAGGAATCGACCGCCGGCATGCACTGCTTTCCCAACGCGATGAATGACGCTGGGTTGCGTCACACGCGGCAACAGGAACATGAGACCCCACGAGAGCACACCATCGAACATTTCACCGAAGTAGGACGATTCTTCAACTGGCTCGCACACCGCACGGGCTTCGGGGAAACGCCGCTGGTACGCGTTCACCATCGTAGGTGATGCATCAACAGCATAAACGGTGAATCTTCCGTTCATTAGTTCCTTTGATCGCGGTGTGCCGGGGCCGCAGCCGAGGTCGAGAATCCTTGCGCCTGGCGGGAACACCTCAGTCCACGCCCGAATAATCTCAGCGCCGACGGTCGACTCACTCATTTTCCCAATGATCGACGGCGCAACCGCTTCCCATCCGTTTGACGGGTCTCGTTCTACAAAATCGCTCACGGTGTCGCGCATATTGTGGGGTTACGTGTGATTTTGCCAGATGCTGCGTGAAGGTGCTACCGCGAATTGCCAGTCTTAAATTTTCCTGAACCGGTGACACTATCTCCAGGCATTTTGCGCGTTAACTATCGATCCTCGTGTAATTATTTTCGACACCTGAAAAGGACGGGGCCCCTCATGCGCAAACTCTCTGCTTTCACCCTCCGGTATGTGTTCGTTGTTCTCGTTTTCGTCGCGTTGGCTGGGTCAACGTTCGCGCAGCAGCCGCTCAATAAAGATGAGTTTGTCGCGAGGAGGGCGAAACTGTTTGAGAAGATCGCCGACGGCGTTGCCGTTATCTTCGCCGCCAAAGGGCAGTTCTATCCGGTTAAGTTTCGCCAGGCTCCTGACTTCTATTACCTCACGGGAATCGAAGAACCCGGCGCAGTCCTCGTCATGAATGGTCCAACCAAGGCGACGTTTTTGTACGTCCCACGACGTACCGAGCCACAGATTCGCGCCGAGGGACCGGGCATCTGGCAGATGGAAAAGCGGGAAGAGGTTTATGGCGTGACAAAAGTAATGCCGATCGAAGAGTTTCTTCCCATGTTCGCTTTCATGGGAGATCGCGCGAAGAAGCTCTATATGCTCAAGGGTTCGCCGGGGAATGTCCAGAATGCGCGCGAAGAGCTCGACTACTATGAATCGCTCGAGCTGTCGCAATCGATCCCTGGCGGCATTTCCGAATCCAAGAGAGCGATCAGCGTGGTTCAGCAGATGGTTCCGCACCTTGCCTTGCACTCTTTGAATCCGTTGTTAGATGAGATGCGCTGGATCAAGACGCCGTATGAAATCGAGTTGATTCGAAAGAGTTCCGAGATCGGCGCCGAAGGCGTGAAAGAAGCGATGAAGGGAACGCGACCCGGAATGTACGAGTACGAGCTCGAGGCTGCTGCGCGATTTGTTTATACGAAGCGCGGCGCGCGTGGTGATGCTTTCAGGCCGATCGTTGCTTCGGGACCAAACACGATGACGCTGCACTACTCGGCGAATAATCGCCAGATGATGGACGGCGAGGTGGTGTATATGGATTATGGCGCTGACTATGGATACTACACATCCGATATCACGCGGACGTGGCCCGTATCCGGTCGCTTCACACCCGAGCAGGAGAAGATGTACCGCTGTATTCTCGAAGCAAGAGATGCCATCATTGCTGCGATGAAACCGGGAGTGACGATCAGTCAGTTAAAAGACGTTGCGGAAGAGGTGTACAAGAAGTACGGCTTTCAAAAAGAGTTTCAGGCAGTTGGACGCTACACCGGACACACCATCGGAATCTCAGTGCATGACGTTGACCCGCCTGACCGAAACCGTCCACTCGAAGCGGGCGTTGTTTATAACGTCGAACCGCTACTCGAGATTCCGGAAAAGAAGATTCACATGCGACTCGAGGACACGGTGTTGGTTACTCCTACAGGCGCAGTGAACATGACGGCAGGCGCACCCGCCGGCCTCGACGAAATCTACGCGCTGATCCGTCAGCGGGCGATCAGTGTTGTAACAGCACCGTTCTAAAAAACGCCGAACAATTCCTGATATTCGATCCAGATCTGGTCGGCGTACGCCTTCGCGTAGGCCTCCGCATACGACTCGCCCCTGCCCGCACGCAGTTTAGATCGCGTCGTCATGCGATCGTGATGATGTCCCAGCTCGTGCAGCAGGGTGGCGAGGAGTTGGTGCGCGCGGGCGGTGCTTTCCGTAAACTTGCAGAGCACACGATCGTCGAATAGCTCGCACGGTACGTTCAGCTTCTCCAGTATGTCGCGCTCCTGTTCAAAACCTTCTTTGCTCAGTTCCGTCCAGATGTTTTCCTCCCAGGCACAGACGTGCACGACTCCGCGCCCGTGATAGCCAAAAGCATCCCAACTTCCCCGTGCGAGTACGATCGCGTTTAGTCCGGCGGAGAGTTCATTCCAATCCGGCAGGATGCTGATGAAGTCATGAATGTCCCTTGCCTTCAAAAGGTGACGGAAACCCTTGCCGGGCCTTCTGCGATCGACGATGGGTAGCTTCTGTTCAGAGTTGTAGTAGTCGGCAGTGGGGATCCAGTTGTTCTTCTTCTGGACCGAGCCGCCAGCGACTTTAGGATTAGTTTTGCGATTAATGCGTCTCATAACTTCGACTCGCGAGCAGCCGCCGCCTTGCGCGAGCTGGTTTTCGTACAAAGTCGGTATATAATCCATCTCCCGCAAAGCATACGACGAAGTTTTGCTTTCCTACAGGAGTTTATATGCGCATTGCCCCTCGTTCATACGTCTACTTATCTCCCGCGTTCTTCCTACTGCTTCTTTGCACTGCCATTCCGGCGCAAAGCGCGGCGAGCTATCCTGAGTTGCCGCGCTTTGAGCAAGTGAGTGAGAGATTGTTCCGCGGCGCGCAACCGCGCGCGGGCGGCGTGCAGCGGCTGGCTACGCTCGGCATCAATACGGTGATCAACCTGCGCGGCGCCAGTGATAGCACGCGTGCGGAAGAAGTCGAGGCGCGCAAATTCGGGTTGAATTATTTCAACTTGCCCCTGCCGAATTGGGGCCGGCCAGCCGACGGACAGATGCGTCGCATCCTCGAGATCATCGCCGCGCCTGAGAGTGGCAAGGTGTTTGTCCATTGCAAAGACGGAGTGGACCGGACGGGTACAGTCGTCGCGCTGCATCGGAAAATACATCAGGGGTGGACCACCCACGATGCGCTTGCTGAAGCTGAACGGAATGGCATGCGGAAGATTCAATTCTGGATGCGTGATTACGTCGAGGATTGTCACGCTCGCGTCAACACGCCTTCACAAACCGTAGGCCAATACCAGGCAAGTAATAACAATCTCGACGACCGCATCGGGTCGGGGGTACGGGTCGCGGAGAGGGAAGTTTTCAGAGTTCGAAAGATGGGCGGACGTGTCCTGCGCAAGCTACGGAAGATCTAACGCTTGGGGCTATGGACACACGGGCGTCGCGGATGTAAGAGCGCCGTCAGTCCGGTTATCTTCGAATACGTTTCCTTTGCCGCACTTATCGACGAAGCCGGGCTGAGTACTGATTGCTAATCCTGGCCGGGACCGATAGTTGTTCCGCCGGAGTATCGAATTCACCACATTGTTGAGCACGACCGTTGGGTTACCGCCACCGCCGGTCGACTCGAAATCGTTGTCCTGAATCAAACATGCATCCAGCTTATAAGCTTGTAATGCATTCTGTCCCGTTCTGAAGACGTAGTTGTTGATAACCTCACATCGCTTTAAGCCAACCATAAATATTCCGTTCGACATGTAGCGATAAAGCACGTCTCCGCGACCTCCGATCGCGATGTTGTTCGCTGCCGTAACCTTGCCGTGGTTTTGTCCGGCATACGGATCTTGCAGGCATATCGCATTACCGGCGGAACCAAACGCCGCATCTTCGTAGTCAAACAGATTGTTGAAGACGCCGATGTTCTTACTGTGATCGGCAGGGGTATTAGTCTCGAGATCGAATCCACACACGCCTCCGCCAAACTGCGGATTGTGATGGCCGGGACGGCGAACATAATTTTCGGTCACGAGTAAGTTCTCTGAATTGACGGCTGCGAAGTTGGCGGCTGCGACTCCTGATGCGACGTTGTGCCAGATCAGTCCCTGATTTGAATAGTTGTTCTTCTCGAGAGCGGAGCCGCCGAAACTGATCCCGATCGAACCGGTGTCTTCAAGATAATTATTTTGAGCTGTGCAGCGCACGCAGTTACCAAATAGTATCGATGACCTGATTCCACCGTCGTAAACCTGCTGCCTGCCTTTGATGTGAAATCCGATCACGGCAATGTCGCGAGATGATCCGGTGTGTGAGGCAACCGAGTCACCCAGCGCTTGAAAAACTTCGATAGCTGGATGCGGGCCGTTGACGAACGTGGGTTCCAGGATCGTCGTTCCGGTGGCGGCTAATTGTTCCGCTGTGAGCGCCTGGACTTTTAGCAAGTAAGGATCTTGCCAGTTCCGTCCATTGCCATATTTGAAGTAATCGAGCAACGCTTTCGGCATTCGCCAGGTGCCTTCGACTCTTACTCCATCGGCAACAAGAAACTGACCTTGATCGGTTACTCCCTGCACATCGCAGGAGTAAGTAGAACTATCGAAGATCGTGTGCTTGCGCAGTGTGACTTGTTTTGCGATCGATCCGCCGCCTTCGATTTTTACTGTGCCTACAGATGGATCGTCTTGAGCGGCTTGAATCTTGTCTGCGAGGTTCTGGCCTCTGACTGTGACTGTCTTTCCGGTTCGAACAGCGGGAAGATAACTAGCAGGATCATAGTTCGGCGTTGGGTATGGAGTAGGAGCTGGTGCTGGCGGAAGCGACGCTCGCACCGCTTTGCTGTTGCCATAAACAAGCAACACCGACGCTAAGGCGATCGCGATTAAGAGCTTTAGTTGCATCCCTGCCAAATCATGTATCCTGTACGTCTTCTGGAAGAGCACGGGGTAATTTAGCATGGACCGCTCAACAGGGTTGCTGGTAATCGTCGCGGGAGTTTTGATCATCGTCATCGGCCTGTTGATCTACTCAGGTGGACTGAGTTGGTTCGGGCGCCTGCCGGGAGACATTCGCTACGAGCGCGACGGCTTCCACGTGTACATTCCCATCGTATCGATGCTGCTCATCTCCGTCGCGTTGACTCTGATCTTCAATCTCCTGCGCAGGTTTTTTTAATAGTGGACTAACGTGTTCCTCGCAGACCATCCGGCGAATGGACCGGCAAAACTGGAATCGTTCGGTTTGACGAACTATTTTGCGTTTCTATAATCCTGACCCGATGGCTAACGACGATGTATTCGAAGTGCAACGTTTGTATCCGCAGATCTATCTTGCTTGCCATGCCGATCATGTACGCGCGGCTTCGACCAAGTGGCGGATATCTTCTCAAGACGCCTCGATTCTGGTCCATCTTGATCGCGATTTCGGGTTGAGTCCACGTGCGCTCGCCGCACACCTCGGCGTGGCGCCGTCGACTCTTTCCGCTTCCATTGCACGACTTGCCAAACTCGGTTACTTAACAAGCGAGCCTAACGACACGGATCGACGCAAGCGAGAGCTTCGTCTCACCACGCGGGGAGCTGAAGCCATCGCGTCCACTTCGGTCCTGAACGCGGAACGCGTCCAGGCGCTACTCAACAAACTCACGCCGGAGGAGCGGAAGACAGCGATACGCGGTCTGGCATTGCTAGCGCAAGCCGCACGCCGGCTAAACACCAAAGAGACAAAATGAAGCTGCTGATCATTATAATCGCCGTGGTGGTTGCGGCCGTGGCGTTACTCGCCGGAATCGTGGCCATCATCGGTTCAAGATTGCCGAAGACACACGTCGCTTCGCGCTCAATTCTCTTGCATCAATCTCCGCAAAATGTCTATCGTGTGATCAGGGACGTTGGGTCGACGCCGGCCTGGCGACCCGATGTGAAACGAGTCGAGGTCGAAGCGCACCAGTCGGGTCCAGTGTACTTTCGTGAAGTCGGAAAAAACGGAACCGTCAACTACGAATTGACCGAAGATGTTCCGCCTGAGCGCATGGTGACGCGGATTCGCGATACCGATCTCGGCTATTCCGGGCAGTGGACCTACGTACTCGCCCCGGAGAACGGCGGCACGCGTGTGACGATCAGAGAAGACGGTGAGGTGTCGAACGTGGTTTTCCGTTTCATGTCGCGTTACGTCTTTGGACATACTGCGACAATCGATTCATACCTTACCGCGCTGGCAAAGCACTTTGGTGAAGACGCAGGGCCGCAGTAATCACACCGCGTTAACATCCCGATTAGTAAGCACGATGAAACTCCGTCCATTTGCGCTGTTACTGACCGCTGTCCTGTTAACCATACAACTCTCGTGTACTCGTTCTGAACCAACCACCGGATCGAACCCCACTGCTTCTCCCTCGCCCACTGAGCAAGCCGTTGTCGATGAGATATTGCAACGTTACGAAGAGGCGCTCGGCGGCAAGGACGCCATCACCGGCATCACGAGCTACAAATTGAAAGGCACGTGGGAACTTTCCGGCATGACTGGAACGATCGAGGGTTGGCGAAAGGAGCCACACAAGACACTCAGTGTGATCGAGTTTCCCCGCATCGGAACACTCAAGAAAGGTTTCGACGGTGAAACCCATTGGGTACAAACACCGGGCGGCACGTTGACTGACTCCAACCCGCAGCAGATTGCCGATATGGAACGGGACGCAGAAGTCTACAGCGTGGGCAGAATCAAGAGTCTCTTCGAGAGCATGAAACTGGAAAGGAAGGCACGGCTAAGCGGCCGCGACGTTTATGTGATCGAAGGCAAGCCCGCCAAAGGTCCTGCGGAAAAACTGTTCTTCGACGTCGACAGCGGTTTGCTCGTACGCTGGGACATGGCGCGCAAAGAACCAAACCGCGGCACCGTGTTCGTCAAAGTACACCTGGACGATTACAAAGACGTCGATGGGGTGAAGGTCCCGTTCAAGATCCGCTTTGCATTTGAAAATTTCAACTTCGTCGTCAACGTGCAGGAGCTGCAACACAACGTCGCGATCGATGATGCGGTGTTTAGAAAGCCCTGAGAATCTCACACGACATTTGCGGAACAGTTGTTCTATTCCGGCGTTTAGGCTTTGCGAGCCCTCAAAGGAACAGAAGATGAGTATCACTGTTCAATGCCTGTTGCTGCTGCTTTTTATACCTGTAGTAACTGCGCGTCAAGTATTGCCCCAATCGAAACCCGCGGGCGCCGCAAAGTCTCCGCTGTGTACTCGGGACAACGCGCTCGAGATGATCAAACAGCAGATCGCCTTCACTAAAACTTTCAATAATAGTGTCCAACGCATTGCGGTTCTTCTTCGAGCAGCGGATCTTTTATGGCCGCACCAGCAGGACAAGGCGCGTGCAGTTTTCACTGAAGCGTTTGAACTAGCTACGGAAGCTGAAAAAGAGAACGAGCAGAAAGCCCCTCGCTCGTTGGCGCTGAGACTGCAAGTGCCTGACCAACGCTACGTCGTGATTCGCGCGGTGGCTAAACGCGATTCGGCATGGGCCAGAGAGTTGACACGCCAAATGCTGAAGCCCGCTAATGAGAGCGACACCCCGATAACAAGGAATGCTTTCGAAAATGTCTTAACAGCAGAGAGGCTGGTCAATTCCGCAATCACGCTGATCCCGACGGACATCAACGCGGCGCTTGATCTTGCGCGGGCGAGTTTGAATTATCCGGCTGGTTTCATGCTGACCCATTTTCTTTACCGGCTGGCTGAAGTTAACCAGCAAGCAGCCGATCAACTTTATGCTCAAGCGCTCGCGGTGTATGGCGACAAGCCGCTGCGAGAGTTTCTCTACTTGCAGGCGTATCCGTTCGCCTGGCGCGACACGCTCAACACGCCGAGCGTGCCGAATTATGTGGTGCCGCCGAATTTCGTGACGAACGAGTCTCTGCAACGGCGGTTTGTGGAAGTGCTGCTGCGCCGCGCGCAACAAGTGTTGGAAGCTCCGCTCGATGAAGTCGATACGTATCGGAGTGCGAGTGTGAATTTGTTGCCTGGTTCAGTGCATCTCTTGCGAGGGTTGATACGACTTGAACCACAAGTACATCAAAGTTTGCCTGACTTATTGCCGGCGCTTACGCAGGCGCGAGAGAAGATTCTGGTCTCACTTTCAGTTGAGCAGCAGAAGCTGTTGCTACAACCGGGACAGGAGATTTCGTCTGAGCCGGAGCAAACGTTTGACGAACAAATCGAATCGGCGCTGAAAATGCCAGATTTGGACGTGCGCGATGGACTGATCACCACAGCAGTATTCGGATCTGAAAAACAGAATCTTGCGAACGTGATTCAGGCAGTCGAAAAGATCAGCGACTCAACGCTACGCGCGCATTTACTCGAGTGGCTCTACTTTTACCGCGCCTCAGCCGCCCTCAAAGACAAGCAATTTGAGCAAGCCGAGACACTCACTGCGAAAGTTGAAGGACACGAGCAACGTGCTTTTCTTTTTACTGAGATCGCGCGCGGCCTCGTGACCAGAAGCGATGCGCAAACCCACGCGCAAGAGCTTCTCGACTCCGCAATAGCTGAAGCGAAGAAAGCGGGCGTGAACATCTTTGCGGCCCGAGCGCTGCTCACGGCAGCTCATCTCTACGCGAAGATAGATCTCAGCCGGTCAATCGCAATCCTGCAAGATGCTATCAATTGCATTAACCGCATCGAGGCGCCGGATTTTGTAAGTGATGATCAAGCTTTGGAAAGGAAGCCGGAGCGACGAGGCAGGGGAGGGCAGTACGGCGGCGAGTACCTCTTGCGGTTTTACATGCCGGGGTTGAATCCGGAAAGTGCGTTTCGTGAAATGGCGAAGATCGATTTCGACACCTCACTATCTCAAAGCAGCGCGTTGACTGACAAATTTCACCGTGCCATGTCTACGCTTGCGTTAGCAGACGTGTGTTTGCAAGCGCAGCAACAGCCGAAGCAAACTCCAGCCGCAAAGAAGCCCAAACGAGTTCCCTAAATTGTTACAGGACATTCCGGAACGTGATCGAGTAACGAAGCGCGTCAACTCGCAGGATGCTGTGCTGCCACTCGAACCGTGCGGCACCACTCAACAAGTATGCGGAGCGTGGTTCCGCCGGGACGTTCACACGCTCCCACTTATCATTCAGCTTCCGACGAAAGCGCAGCACGCACGGAGCAAGCAGCGAGATGCCCACGACCTGCCCAAACACCGCTTTGTCGCGATGCCATCCAATTCCCGCGCCTGGCGCATACTCCGTCACCAGCACATGCTGCAATGCTTGCGGTTCCAGCTTCGCAAACCTCGCGGCGCGCTCTTGCAGCGGCAGGAGAAAGTCAGGAATATCGTCCGCCTTGCGAAGCGCGCCACCGCCGGAGAAATCATATTGCCAACCAAACGACACCACGCGGCGCTTGCCCAGGTAACCGTGAAACTCGAATTCACGAAAGGGCAACTCCCGCACATGCGCGATCAACTCATCCTCCTCCGTTCGATCGATCAAAGCGCGCCGGTAGCCGAACCCTTCGAGAACAGTTGGCTTCGTTTGTTCTTCGTCGAAAAAGTTGAACTGCAACGCCATCACCCGAGAAGTTAGAACAGGTACGATTCGTATCCGTGTACTGGATGTGGTAAATGTTTGTTCATGAGCAGGAGGGTTTTACTTTTATTACTCGTTTGCGTCGTGGTTGCGGCTGGCGCGTGGGGAGTGTTCCGCTTCAAGAGTGTCAACCGAATTCAGCCGGTTTTATTGAGCTTTACGAACCCGACGCCGAGCTGGGCTGAAGCAGTCGAGAAAGTCAGAGCCGAGCGAATCGAACCCGGCGGCGCACTCGTCATCCCACCGGAACTGAAACACTACAGCGACCGCCATTGGTTTTTGGCGACGCAAGTGGCCGAGATCGGCAGGTACGACGTCCACACCTGTCAGGATTTTCTCGATCTCGCAGCGATGATCCAGCGCGGCGAAATGGTTACGGTGCCGTGGGTCACTGACACTTACGTCTTGTTCGGCGTTGGTGAGAGGGCGGATGACGATGTGTTCACGCGATATGAAGACGGTCACAACATTCAGCTTTATAACGAAGCACAACTGAGTGACGCATACAGGCAGCTCGCCGACAAGCAATCAAGTCTCGAAAGCGAAATCAAAGCGCTGAACGCTCAGGCAGGCAAGTTGACAAAACGTGAACGCACGAAACGAAGTGAGCTCCAAAAACAGATTTCCGAACTTGAGCAGGAACGCGAATCGAACGACGAAGAGAGAGCGTTGCTCGATCAGTTTTATAAAAATCCTGGCAGTCGTCAGAAACTGTTCCGCGATTACGAGTCATTGCAAACACTCGCGAAGAATTTCGGCGGACGCTCGTACAATCTCGATAATCCGTCTGATCGCGAGGCCTTGAAGATAAGCATGCTGAGTTCGCTCAGGCCGCAGGCGTTGAAGATCCTCGAAGCTGTGGCGTCCGCGTATCATCAGCAGTTCGATCGTCCGCTTCCGGTAAGTTCACTCGTGCGACCCGAACAGTATCAACGTTCGTTGAGGCGTGTGAACCGGAACGCGGTGCTCATCGACACGCCGCCGCACTCAACCGGGCTCGCGTTCGACATCGACTACCGTTACATGAGCGCCGCTGAACAAACGTTTTTGATGGCCGAACTGGCGCGTTTGAAGAACGAGCAGCGCATCGAGGTCATACGCGAGCGCAACGCCAATTATCACGTGTTTGCTTTTATCAACGGCACGCGGCCCAGCGACGAGCTCATCACGGCGTCGCTGGAGGAGGCGGGCAAACCCGTTGAAGAAGCACACCATGCGCCGGACAAATCGGTGAAGGCGAAGCCCTCCAGAAAATCCGTCAAAGTGAACACAAAACGGAAAAAAGCGTCGAACCGAAGACGCCGTTAGTGCATCTGTCGATAACGGGCCCTTTTTTTGCAGGCCCTTGTGAGCTATGAAGCGTGTCAGAATTCACATCACGATTGTTGTCGCGGCGGTCGCAGTGATTGCGGCGGTTGCATCATTCCCGGCGCGCAGTAATAACGGTCAGGCGCCACGGCCGGATGGGTCAGCGTTTGCTGCGGCTGCGGCGAGAAATACGACGCTCAGAAACGAACTGAACTGGACGTTTGGCGGAAAGCAACAGCGAGGTTGGTATCTCTACGATTTGTTGATTAGCAAAACCGTGAACACGCATCACGACTCGACGTCGAGTGATTTCGCCGCCGCGCTTGCTGCGTGGCAAAAGCGATCTCGTTTGAGTGCTGACGGTGTGCTTGATGAAAACTCGTTGATGCGTTTGGTCTCGCAGTGGCAAAGCAACCGCCTCAAAGATCGAACAGCCGCGACGCCCGATCAGTTGCTCACCGCGCCGCCGGCTGACTTTTACGATCCGGGAAGAGCAGCGGAACTTCGCCAGGTCGAGCGCAACACGTATGCGGCATACAAAGAGATGTTTGCTGCTGCTGACGCGGACCTGAAGCTTGGCCGCGGATACTTAAAGATCGTTTCCGCGTTTCGCTCGCGTGAGTATCAGGATCGGTTGCGGCAGCAGTCACCCAATTCCGGCCGGGCCGGCCTAGCCGTCAACAGCCCACACTTCACTGGCCGCGCGTTGGACCTCTACGTTGGCGGCGATCCCGTTGATACAAAGGATTCAAATCGCGCGATACAGGTCAACACTCCCGCCTACCGTTGGCTCGTGCACAATGCAGAGCGTTTCGGATTTCGTCCTTACTTTTACGAGCCCTGGCATTGGGAATACGTTAAGTAGCTATTCGGCGTATTGGACCGGGAGCTTCTTATTTACTATGCGGATGATGTCGTTTTGCGACTTGTGGATGAAGAAGTGATCGCCCGGGAAGGTGTGAAAAGAGAAGGACGCAGTCGTATGCGCTTGCCATGGCTCGAGCTTGTCGCGTGAAACTTCAAAGTCCTCGAGACCACCAAATGCAGTTATCGGAATGTTGAGCGGCGGTTCGTCTTCATATTGATACGTCTCGCACACCGAAAAATCTGCACGCAGCAGCGGCGCCATTAGTTGCATCAACTCAGGATGGTTCAATACCTCCTGCGGCGTACCGTTCAGTTTGCGTAAGCGTTCAATAAACTCCGGCTCCGGTAAATTGTAGCTGGCCGGTTCTTCGTCGGGGAGTTGCGGCGCGCGTCGTCCGGAGACAAACAGATGGACCGGCATTGGGCCTCCGGACCGGCGCAACCAGCGGGTGAGTTCGAAACTGATTAGCGCGCCCATGCTGTGTCCGAAGAACGCGAACGGCTTATCGAAATGGGGAGACAGTGCTGGTCCAAGTACCTGGACCATGTCCGGCAGGTGTTTGAAAGTAGGTTCTGAAAGACGTTCGCCCCGTCCGGGAAGTTGCACTGCCAACACCTGAATGGAACGTGGAAATGCGTCCGCCCACCCGCGAAAACTCGCAGCGTTGCCGCCGGCGTAAGGAAAACAAAACAGCCTCAACCGCGCGTCCGGCTTTTCCTTGAACGCGGGCAGCCAACGCGTCGGAGATTTTTCATTCACGTTCCTGCTCATTACGAATCGAGGCCCTGTGCATTCGCCTGCTCTTCCATCTTTTTACGCAGACTCAGCGGTCTCATGTCAGTCCAGACTTCCTTGATGTAAGCCAAACACTCTTCCTTCGTGCCGGTCTTGCCCGCGTCGTTCCAGCCGAGCGCATTCTCGCGATCGGCGGGCCAAATCGAATACTGCTCCTCATGATTGACGACCACTTTGTAGATGGTGTTGTCTTCTCTGTCTTCACTCATAAACGTCCTTCTCCTTTGTAATCCGTGACGCATAGGTTACTCATATTGAGCGAGTTTTGCACACCTGTTTCGCGCGTTTTCAAAGACGTAAAAATTCACGCATGCGGTTGAGTTCTTCGTCGAGTTCGCGCTTGAACACACGCTCACGTGGTGGTGAGGCGATGTAGCCAATATCAGCTTTGAGTTCACCGTTATTTACCGAGAGGCTGGCCCAGCCAATCACGTGCTCGCGCCAAAGCAAAGGCATAGCATAATGGCCGAATTTTCGTTTGGGCACCGGTGTGTAGGCTTCGAAGCGATATTCCCAATTCCACAAACGCTCGAAGCGAGCACGATCGTGTACCACCG
>JBKPPH010000358.1:0-4608 GCA_046733535.1 Acidobacteriota bacterium | reverse complement strand
AGAGACCGTTCGAGTGCTCGCCGAAGTTGTCGAAAAAAACGCGATCAAGAACATACTCGTGGTGCCGGTCACTCCGTGGCTTCTTGCGGCGGCCGTAGCGCTTCACAAAAAGTATCCGGCATTGAACCTTGTACTGTTCGTGATGGACGACTGGCAGGGACATCACGAATGTCATCAACTCCCTTATTCCCGTTGGCGGCGCCGCTTGCTGATCCAGGCAATCAATCGTGCCAACGGGCGGTTCGCGGTTTCGCGTGAAATGGCAGCACACTACGAGGAGGCTTTCGGGAAAAGCTGGCTCGTCGCGCACAACGGCGTGCGCAAAGACTCGCTTCAACTCGAACGGACCAACGGCAGAAAGTCGAGGCAAGTTTTTTTAGCTGGCGACGTTAACGTGTTTCGGTTTGACGCCGTCATCGCATTCGCCGAGGCCATCGAACGCCACAACCGACGAAATGGAAAACCGATCGAGTTCGTGGTCATGGGGGAAGTAGCAGAGCAGCATCGAGCCGCGTTGTCATCCTTGCGCGCGGTGAAACTGTTGAGCCGGCGCGCGCATACAGAGTGCCTCGAGACGATGAAAGCGGCGGACTTACTTTACTTGCCGCTTGCTTTCAGCAAACAGTCTGCTCGTATCTCGCTCTATTCACTTCCGACGAAGCTTCCTGAATACCTGGCTTCCGGTAAGAGCGTGTTTTTCCATGCGCCGAAAGAGTCTGCTGTGTTTCGCGTCGCCGAACGTTACGATCTTAAGCCTCGGTTGGCGACTATCAATCCAGACGCTCTCGATGCTTTCGTCGAATCATGGGCGCAAGCGGCGCAAAACGGCGCTCACAACAATCTCCGCACGCAACGCGCACGCTGGACGAATTCGACATAGATCGGCTCTCGAAAAGTTTCCAGGCCGCATTCGTATGAACTGCAGGATCTGCGGTAAAGAAACAAATCCGTTCCTGGAGATTTCGACTGACGATCTGGACGAACCGTTTCTGGACGTTACGTTACGCAAGCAACTACCGCAGTTGAAGCTTCGCCGCTGCCCGCGGTGTGGTTGTGTGTGGGCCAACGACGCGAGGGAATGCGGCGACGTGCTTACGACAGCTTACGAGCGTGTGGCTGATGCTTATTTCGACTCACAGGAAAACGATCAGCGCTACGTGCTGTTCTACAAACACCTGGAGCAGCTCGTGACAAAACACGTCTCCGGCAAAACTATTCTCGATGTAGGTTGTGGGGACGGTGTCTTTCTATCAACTCTCTCGGATGAATGGCGCAAGCACGGACTCGAACCCAGCGCGTCTGGCGCCAGCCTGGCAAGGAAGAGAGATCTCGACGTGACCCGCGCCACTCTCGACACCTCGCCCCACTTGTACCAGGCGGATCTCATTTCAGCGCTTGACGTGATTGAGCACGTAATCGATCCGCATTGCTTCGTCGAATCGTTCAAGCCGCATCTGCGACCCGGTGGCCTCGTGTTGCTGCTCACTGGTGACGCTGATTCTTATGCGGCGAAACTGGCTGGTCCGCAGTGGTCCTACCTGCGCTGGTGCGGTCACATTTCGGTGTTCTCGCGGACAGGCCTGCGCGAACTGGTGGAGTCGCATGGCTTTGAAGTTGTCTCGTGGGAACGGTGCGAGCATCCTTCAAGCCCGGGCGCCGTGGCGTGGTGGCGCGTGCACCTGTTGGAGCCTTTCAGGCGAGTGTTGGGGCGAAATAGATCGTGGTATCCATTTTGGCGGGACCACCAGGTGTTGGTTGCACGGCTGAAGCAATGACTTCTCGCAACTGGGTGTTTCTCGGCGACAGTCTAACAGAGGGCGTCGGCTCTAAACGGATCAGTCACGTTGCGGAGCTTGTGAAGCAGCTTCGTTCGGCGGGTAGCTCTAACGTCCATGAATTTCGTTTGCGCTCCATCGATGCTGCCGCCTTCCGCGACATCGACTTCAACGTCGCCGGCTTTATGAACGTCGACGCACGGCAGAACGCTTCGGACATCTGGCTTTGGAATCTTGCCTGTGAAGGACAGACGATTGAGTCTGACTTTGGTTGGTTGCCGCTCATCACTGCGCTGCGACCGGAACTGGTGGTGGTATTCAGAGGAAGCCTTGAAAGCATTATTCGCCCGGCGATGTTGCGTGACGGTGCGTGGCCGTGGTGGGTGCCACGTGCATGGCGTGGTTATGCGGCGATGGATCCGCGTTGCTACTTCAGCACGACGTGGTGGCGCAAAGCGAAGCAAACGTCGGTTGATGCGCTGAAACAAAAGGCGCGGCTCAAGCTGCTGAAAGAACAGCCGGGAAAGCCGTTGATGGATCTCGAGTCGCTCGCGGCACATCAAGCTGAACTGCTCAGACAATTGCGTGCGCTGGGCACGCGCGTCCTGGTGCTCGGGCTTTTGCCGGTGGATCAGGGCCGCTTCCCGGGTTCGCCCGAACACTTCAAGATGGTCAACGCACGATTACACAAGATCGCTACGCTTGAAGGTGCTGAGTTCTTCGATTGGGCCGCGCTGCTGCCCAGCAACGGACACCTCGGCGAGTTCTTCTATCGCGACAGTTTTCACCCCAACGCCACTGGCGCGCAGGCGCTCGCCAAAATTCTTGGTAAATATTGTAGGGGTGGCCCTCCGTGGCCACCCCTGCTCGGAAATCAACCAAGGGGCGGCCACGGAGGGCCGCCCCTACAAAAATGACATCGGGCGTCTCAGCTATCGTTACAGCGTACGCGCGCATCGATCAGACGCTTGCGACGCTGCGTGTGATTCAGAGTTGTTCGCCGGCGCCGGATGAAATACTCGTCCACGTCGATGCAAATCAGGTTGAGTGCGAGGAGGCCATTCGGCGGGCGTTTCCGGACGTGCGCATTCTGCGCAGCGATGAGCACGTTGGGCCAGGCGGCGGGCGAAACAAGTTAATGAACGCCGCGCAGTTTGAGTTCGTGGCAAGTTTTGACGACGACTCTTATCCGCTCGACTCTGACTACTTCGCACGTGCACTCAAAATCTTCGAGAAGTTTCCGGACGCCTCCGTCATCTGTGCCGCGCTCTATCACACGGGCGAAGCGATCGCGCTCGACGAACGGAGCGCGCAGTGGACCGCCGACTTTTCAGGCGGCGCCTGCATCTTCCGTCGCGAGGCTTTTCTCGAAGCCGGCGGATACGTGCCGCTGCCGGTCGCATACGGCATGGAGGAGGTCGACCTCGCGATCCGGCTTCACTCGCGTGGCGGCAGGATTTTAACGACGCCGTGGTTGCGTGTGTTTCACAATACCGACCTGAAGCGTCATGCCGATCCACGCGTCACCGCCGGAAGCATCGCGAACCTCGCGTTGCTGGCCTACCTTCGTTATCCGGCTTCGCTTTGGGTTGTCGGCGTGGGCCAGTGCGGGAATCGTCTGCTCTGGTTGTTACGGCATGGTCGGCGGCGCGGGATCTGGAAAGGATTGACGATGATACCGGCGCATCTCTGGTCCAACCATCGTTATCGTTTGCCGGTCAGCAAGAGAGCGGTGCGATCGTATTTGGCGTTGCGTCGCGCACCGATGCCGGAGAGCTTGTGACGGAGTGGCTTTGCTGCCAACTCGGCGCGCGAGAACATTACGCCGTTCCGCGCGCACTGCAACGTAGCGGCTTGCTCGGCGAATTCATTACCGACCTTTGGTCAAGCACGTTTCGCAGGTTTCATCCTGAACTCGCGAAGGCGCGAGTCACTGCTCCAAACATCGCCGCACTCATCTTCGAGCTAAAAGCTTCTGTCGCACGCGAGAACGGATGGAAGCTGATCACTCGCAGGAATGATTGGTTCCAGCGCCACGCGGTCAATCAACTCGCAAGCGCCGGCAAGAATGGAAACCACACCGTCTTCGCTTACAGCTATGCAGCGGAACAGATCTTGGAGTTCGCGAAAAAGCGTGGCTGGAGAACGGTGCTCGGACAGATTGATCCCGGACCTGCCGAGGAACGCATCGTCGCGGGTCTGCACGAGAAGTTTGGAAGCGCGTGGGAAGCCGCGCCGAAAGAATACTGGAGCCGATGGCGTGCTGAATGTGAACTGGCGGACCAGATCGTCGTCAACTCGGCGTGGTCGCGAGATGCGCTGCTCGCTGAGGGCGTTCCGACAGATAAAATACGCGTTGTTCCGCTCGCTTACGAAACTGCGGAGAGATCTTTTGAGCGCCAGTATCCACAGACCTTTAACTCAGAGCGTCCGCTTCGCGTTCTGTTTCTTGGGCAGATTAACTTGCGAAAAGGAGTCGGGCAGTTGCTCGATGCAGTCAAGCTCCTTGCCGGTGAAGACGTCGAGTTCTGGTTTGTTGGACCACGTCAGATCGACGCTCCCCAGCATCCGCAAATCAAATCATTTGGCGCCGTGCGCCGCGTGGACGTCGACAAGTATTACCGGGACGCCGACGTCTTTATTCTTCCAACACTCTCCGACGGCTTCGGATTAACGCAGTTGGAAGCACAGTCATGGAAACTGCCGGTCATCGCATCGCGCCACTGTGGCGAAGTGGTTTTTGACCGCGTCAATGGCATGATACTCGAAGAAGTCTCGGGACAAGCGATCGCGAACGTGCTGCTAAGGTTTTTGCGATCACCCGAGACTCTCA
>JBKPPH010000357.1:0-18537 GCA_046733535.1 Acidobacteriota bacterium | reverse complement strand
GTTCTGGAGAGCTTGGGTGAAACGAGCAGTGAGCAGCGTCTCAGGGCACTCTTGAATAGTGCAATCGTTGAAAGAGCAGCGACCAGAGATCATGATGCGTTAAAGATTTATACCGAAGCGGCTCCGCTGTTCGATGTCAGTTCTAATCACGCACTCAAGGGAAAGTTTCACAACTCCTATGCTACTGTGCTCCGAACCTTAGGTAGTTCAGAGCGTCGAGACGAATATATCGACCAGGCTTTGGTTGAATACGCGGCGGCGGGTTTCCATTTCGAGCAGGCTGGACATAAGCGGTTTCAAGCTCGCGTTGAAAACAACGTGGGGTTTCTCTTTGGCACTATAAGAAAGTTCGATAAGGCTCAGGAGCACTTAACACGCGCACGGACGTTGCATCTAAGCGTTGGAGATCACGGCGGCGCTGCAGGTGCTGAAGATACACGCGCTCAGGTCTTCCTCATGGAGGGTAGCTACGAGCAGGCCGAGAGAGTTGCTCGACGGGCGGTTCAGGCATTAAGACGAGGCGGTGAACAAACCGTCTTAGCTGAGGCACTCACCACGCATGGTAAAGCGCTGGCTCGCCTCAAGCAAACTCAAGTAGCTAAAACAACTTTGGACCAAGCAGTCGAGATTGCTCAAAACGCCGGCAACCCTGACCGTGGCGGTATTGCTGCCGTCACTGCAATCGAGGAATTGAGCGACTACCTGCCGCCAGACGCGCTGCAAGACTACTATCGCACAGCTGAGTCGCTTCTCTCGAACTCACAGAACCTGAGCATCAAAACTCGCCTCGGCGAATGTGCGCGACGCGTTCTCTCTGTTTCACTGGCTGACGCCAATGCAGCAACAAAAGATTTCATATCGCTCGCACCCGGGTTCTCTCTGGACGCTGAAGTACTTCGCTACGAAGGCAACCTCATTCGTCGCGCTTTAGAAGAGTCGGGAGGCAGTGTTACACGAGCGGCCCGTCTCCTTGGCGTAACACACCAGGGGTTGGCGTTCATTCTGAACGGCCGTCACAGCGATCTTTTGTCCATTCGAACACCCGTAAAACGCCGGCGGCGAAGCATCATCCGTAATCACTGATTCAATCTCCCTAATGGCCCTCTCACGGCGCTGCTTTGACAAAGGCAGCGCCTCTCTTTTATTTGTGCTCTAACTGTTGTTCTCCTATCATCCCGAGCTGTGAGTCCATCAATGAAGGCCAAAATCGTCGCGTTATCCCTGATTGCATGCTTGTGGTCTCCCGCTCTGGCGCAAACTGCCAGACGAAGAGCAGCGACTAATCGCAAGGCGCCCGTCACAACCGTGCAACCGCAACCAGCGGCTCAACCACCCGCAACGACTCAGCCGGCGCCAGCCGGACCGATTTCTCTCGTTACGGTCAACGGCCAAACCTTCACGACCGCCGATCTCGAGCCTGCACTACGGCAAGAACTCGAGCAGCTCGAAAATAAGATTGCCGCTGCGCGCAAGAGCGTGCTGGAATTACAAATCAATACAATGTTGCTTCAACTCGAAGCGAAGCGACGAGGCATCGACAGTCATCGTCTGTACGAACTCGAAGTAAGTAGTCGCGTGCCCGCAGCAACTCCCGCGCAAATCAAGAAATTCATTGACGACAATCGCTCACAATTCGAGGGCGTCGATCCGTCGGTCGCCAATCAGCAGGTAGCTGCGTATCTTCACGACGAAGCCGAGAACAAACTTGCCGACGAGCTTGTGAGCCATTTGAGAAAGACTAACCCCGTCGGCATGGGAGCTGATGTAAATTCGCCGGCGCTCAACAGCAATTCAGTTATCGCAACAGTCGCTGGCCAACCGTTGAAAGCAGATGCTCTCCTTGAAAGGCTGAAACCAATTATCTACAGGATGAGACTTGAAGTCTTCGAAGTAGCGAAGACACGGGCGGATCAATTAGTTGACGACATGTTGCTGTTGGACGAAGCAAAACGTCGCCAGATTGGACCAGAAGAAATAATACGGACTCAGATCAGCGACAAAGTTCGTAACCCAACTGAAGAAGAGATCGCAAAATTTTATTCAGAGAACAAGGCCCGCATCTCCGGAGATCTGAACAGCGTAAAAAGTCAGATCGCGACTTATTTGCAGAACGAATCCAGACAGCGTCTCGAGAAAGAACTGTCAGCGCAACTACGCAAGGGCGCCAACATACAGTGGCTGATAACTGAGCCGACTCCACCCGTCCAAAACATCAGCCTCGACGATGATCCATCGCGCGGCGATATCAATGCTCCGGTAACGATCGTTGAATTCACGGATTTTCAATGTCCCGCATGTGCCGCAATGCATCCGGTGCTGGATGAGGTCTTAAAGTCCTACGGCAATAAGGTGCGGTTTGTCGTTCGCGATTTCCCGCTGAACCAGCACGAGTACGCGCGCAAGGCAGCGGAGGCGGCCGACGCCGCTAACGCTCAGGGAAAATTCTTCGAGTACGTTGCTTTACTCTTCAAGAACCAAAAGGCCCTCGATGTCCCTTCGCTGAAGAAATACGCGACTGAAATCGGATTGGACCGAACGCGTTTTGATGCGGCATTGGACCGCGGCGTGTACGCGGCTGAAGTGCAAAAAGACATCGAAGACGGAGAGATGTATGGAATTGGCAGCACGCCGACGATCTTTATCAACGGGATTCAACTCAGAACTTTAAGCGCGGAAGGATTACGCGAGGCGATCGATCGTGCCGCCGCCAAACGTGTAAACGCCTCTTCGCCGCAGTGATCATCGGGAGTGGGCCAAGGCGTGTGACCCTTACGTTAAACTTCTGTTGCCGATGCGACAAAGTCTCGAACTAAATACAGTTTGTTGGACCAAACGGTGCGCATGAAATGGTAGTCTCGTTAAAACCAGAGCGACTCAAGCGTTACAAAGACGTCGCGATGCTGCTAATCAGGTACGGACGCTCGGACCTGATCAGTGCGGCCGGACTCGAAGGCAGTGTTCTGCCCGATGAAATCGCGGCGGAATCACAAACTGCATCTGCGGAAGATCTGGCCAAGGACCTCGAGCGGCTTGGTCCAACCTTCATCAAGCTGGGACAACTACTATCAACTCGCGCCGACCTGTTACCTGGCCCTTATCTCGACGCGCTGGAAAGACTGCAGGACCAGATCGAGCCGTTCCCTTATGAAGAGGTCGAACGAATCGTGTCTGGCGAACTCGGCGTTCGGTTGTCGAAAGCTTTCGCCGACTTTGATCCTGTTCCACTCGCCGCTGCATCATTGGCACAGGTGCATCGAGCTTACATGCGGGACGGCAGAGCTGTCGTCGTGAAAATTCAGCGCCCCGACATTCGCGATCTGATCGTCGGCGACCTCGAGGCCCTGGGAGAGATCGGACATTTTCTCGATGAGCATACGGAACTCGGAAAACGTTACGAGTTTGAAAACATGCTGGTCAATTTGCGGAAGAGCCTTCTTCGCGAACTCGACTTCACCATCGAAGCAAGAAATTTAAGCACTATCGGACAGAACCTCGCGGAGTTTGAAGATATAGTTATTCCCGAGCCAATCGAGGATTTTACAACCACACGCATTCTGACGATGGAATACATCGCGGGCAAAAAGATCACGGCGCTCAATCCGCTGCGGTTGCTCGAGATCGATGGAAGCCTGCTCGCCGAAGAGTTGTTTTCTGCTTATCTCAAACAATTTCTCATCGATGGTATATTCCACGCCGATCCCCATCCCGGAAATGTTTTTCTCACCGATGACGATCGCATAGCCTTGCTCGACCTCGGCATGGTCGGGCGCGTGACGCGCAGTTTTCAGGACAACTTACTGAGACTTCTGCTCGCCATCAGCGAGGGAAGAGGCGAGATGGCCGCTCAAGCCGCGATGAGAATGGGTGAAGCGAAGGAAGGCTTCGATCGCGCCGCTTTCGAGAGACGAATTACGGACCTTGTGGCTGACAATTCCGATGCGGTTTTGAGTCGCGCTAATGCAGGCAAAGTCACTCTCGATATAACAAGAATTTCGGCCGACTGCTGGTTCCGGTTGCCGCCTGAGTTTACGATGTTCGCAAAGGCGCTTCTGAACCTGGACCGCGTTGTCTACACGCTCGATGAAAACTTCGACCCAAACATCATCATTCGCGAGCGTGCGAACGAAATATTGCAACGGAACATCATCAAGAGTGTTGCTCCAAGCAATCTGCTGTCTGGCGTCGTGGATCTAAAGGAGTTCGCTGAGAAGTTTCCTACTCGCGTTAACAGAATTCTCGATGCTGTCGGAAACAACGAGCTCCGGTTCAAGGTTGACGCGATCGACGAGAAGGTTGTGCTGGAGGGACTACAGAAGGTTGCCAATCGCATCACGCTGGGACTCGTCGTCGCGGCCCTCATCGTCGGCGCCGCCATGCTGATGCGGGTTGAGACTTCGTTTCGGATCTTTGGCTATCCGGGACTGGCAATGATCCTGTTTCTGCTCGCCGCTGCCGCCGGTCTCGTGCTGATTTACAGTATTGTTTTCTACGATGAGAAGCGCCGTAAAAAACGCTAGCTCGCATTCTCTCCCGCCGCCAGCAGCAGTTCTTTCAACACAGCCGCTTCGTGCTCACTCAGCGAAGTAAAAGACATTCCAAATCCAACTCCGGGTTGATAAGACGCAACTTTTCCTCGCAGCGGCAACCATTCGCCCGACGGAAGTTGAATTTCGAGTTTTACGTCCTCGTCCAGTTCGGCCTGTGCGTAGGTATTTACAAAACAACCGCCGAGACTGACGTCGTCAACCCGAGCTTCATGACGGCGCGATACGCTCTCCCACCTTGCTTCGAGAAGGATCGTCTTTCGCTCGCTGCTTCTTCGCTCGTCCGGCATCGTCGGCCATTCTAAACGAACGCCGCGAATGTGACTACGATTACTACTGGCGTGGAAAGAGACCGGTCGACGGCTGATGAGCAGGCGCGTACTTCACGAGCAGCCGATATCCGAGCAGGAACAGCACGATAAAGCCAAACGTCAACGGCAAGCGCGTGTCAGACTTTACCAGCATCCAGAAGTGGACCACGGCAGCGATCGCTGCGACATAAACGAGCTTGTGAAGTTTCGCCCAGCGTTTTCCGCCGAGCCGCTTCACCATCTTGTTGGTTGACGTGATCGCTAACGGAACCATCAACAGAAACGCGGTCATTCCGGCGAGAATGAACGGGCGCCTCACCACGTCCTGGCCGACGCTTGCCAAGTTGAAAAGCCGGTCGAACCAGACGTAAGTGAGCAGATGCAGCGAGCCGTAGAAGAATGCGAATAGGCCCAGCATGCGGCGGAGTTTCACCAGAGAGTTTATGCCGAAGATTTTCCGCAGCGGCGTGACCGCCACAGTCAGGCTGAGGAAGATGAGGGTCAGCATTCCCGTCGTTCGTGTGGCGAAATCGAGCGGATTTGGACCTACTCGTTTGTTGTAGAGGTCCCACAAGAGCAGCACGAGAGGCACGAGGGAGTTTACGAAGACAATGAGTTTAGGAAAGGTCATGTGATTAGAAGTTCTTCACCAAATCCATTCCCTGATACAAATGGGCCACTTGCTCGCCATAACCGTTGAATAACAACGTGTTGCGGCGGCCGTATTCACCGATTCGTCGTTCAGTTGCCTGGCTCCAACGGGGGTGCGGGACGTTTGGATTCACATTCGAGTAAAAACCATATTCATCCGGTGCCTGCAAATTCCAGGTTGTAGGCGGTTCATCGGCTGTAAGCGTTATCTTCACGACAGACTTGATACTCTTGAATCCGTATTTCCACGGCACGACGAGCCTGATCGGCGCTCCGTCCTGCGGCGGCAATGTCTCACCATACATCCCAGTTGCCATGATGGTTAGCGGATGCATAGCTTCGTCGAGACGAAGTCCCTCGACATACGGCCAATCGAGTACGCCGGTGCGCTGGTTTGGCATGCGCTGAGGATCGAGAAGAGTTTGAAATGCTACATACCGCGCCGCGGAATTCGGTTCGACCTTCTCTAACAGCTTTTGAAGCGGAAATCCGATCCAGGGGATTACCATCGACCAGCCTTCAACGCAGCGCAACCTGTAAATGCGTTCTTCGAGCGGAAACTTCAGCAACTCATCGAGATCGAAAACCCGCGGCTTGTTCACTAAACCTTCGACCGATACCGCCCACGGCCTCGTCACAAAACCTTTTGCCGCATAAGCGACGCCGCTCTTCGAAGTATCAAACTCGTAGAAGTTGTTGTAATTGGTAATCGCTTCTAACGGCGTCAAGGTGTCTGTTACCGCATAACCTTCTTTGATCGCCTCTTCTTTGGGCGCCTTATCGACGCCCGCGAGTTTGTCGCCTTCAACTCGTTCCGCTGGAGGCGGATTCAGGCGACGGTAAAGCAGCGTGCTGGCAGTCGCAGTTCCAGCCAGGACCGCCGCCCGCATGAATAGCCGCCGGTTTAAGTAAACTTGTTTGTCCGTAACCTTTTCTGACTTGTCCGCCATTTGCACCCGTGCTTTTAGAGTACCCATATTTGTCGTCGGGTTCGCCAGAACCTTACATAGCTGCCCTCGCGCGATTAAAACTCTTGAGTAACTAGTGTCTGAGGGAATAGTATCCCGAAGCTGTTCTGTCGCCCAATAAAGGACGATCGCGTGGAACAACCATTGTCGCTGCCCGCCCAAACACACGAAAACGAACCCGCCGACACGATTGGATTTCGCAGCAGGCTCTTGCGGTGGGGAGTTGTGCTCTTTGTAGCTGCCGCTATTTTGCTGATTCCCGTTCCGGCCGGCATTACTCCTCAGTCATGGCGTTTGCTCGCAATCTTTGCCGCCACGATTACGGGATCGATCGTGCGTCCAATTCCTGGCGCCGCCGTTGTGTTACTCGGAGTCACAGCGCTACCGGTCTTCAGGGTTCTGACGATTAACCAGGCCCTCACTGGTTACGCCGATCCGGTCGTCTGGTTGGTACTGGCTGCGTTTTTCATCTCGAGAGGAATGATTAAGACCGGCTTGGGACGACGCATCGCGTTCCTCTTTATCAAAGCCATCGGCCGTCATTCCCTCGGGCTCAGTTACGCGCTCGGATCGACTGAGATGGTGCTCGCCACAGTGATCCCGTCAACCGGCGCTCGCTCGGGCGGAATCATATTTCCCATTGCGAAAAGCCTGGCAGAGGCCTACGAATCCAGACCCGGACCTACAGCCGGTCGCCTGGGAGCGTTCCTGATGGCGAGCGTTTATCAATGCAACGTCATCGTTTGCGCGATGTTTCTCACCGGTCAGGCGTCTAACCCGATCATTGCCCGATTCGCTCAGCAAGTGACGGGAATTGAGATTACTTACGCGCGTTGGGCCATTGCGGCTATCGTTCCGGCGCTGTTGAGCCTTTTGTTGGTTCCGTGGGTGCTTTATCGAGTGTTTCCGCCGGAAATCAAACACACACCGGCCGCCAGCGAACTCGCTTCAAAAGAATTAAAGATTATGGGGCCGATGAAATGGTCTGAATGGTTGATGCTGCTGGTGTTTGGCCTGGTGTCGATTCTCTGGATGACGATCAAATTCCACGGTATCGACTATGCTGCCGTTGCTCTAATCGGAATAAGCGTGCTCCTCATTACGGGTGTGTTGGATTGGGAAGACCTCATCAGGGAAAAATCGGCGTGGAGCGTATTCATCTGGTATGGCGGATTGCTTCGCATGGCCGAAGCGTTGGGCCAGACAGGAATTACCAACCGGTTCGCTGAAGCATCAGCCAGTTTGACGACCGGTTGGAAATGGTGGCTGGCGCTCGCATCACTGCTGTTGATCTATTTCTACGCGCATTACGTTTTTGCCAGTATCACCGCTCACGTCACCGCGATGTATGTGCCGTTTCTAATTGTGATATTGGCGGCGGGAACCCCATCCTACCTCGCGGTGCTTTCTTTGGCTTACTTTTCTAATCTCGGCGCTTCCCTAACGCATTACGGGACCACACCTGCGCCGATCTACTTCGGCGCCGGCTATACGACGCAACGAACCTGGTGGTGGCTTGGTCTGATTACATCTTTAGTCACTATCGCTGTCTGGAGTTTGGCAGGCTTCACTTGGTGGAAACTTCTTCAACTGTGGTGAGACATGGCTGGATATTCTGGAACACCCTTAGCAAAGAAACTTGGTATCAAAGAAGGTTCGCGGATCGCGTTGGTCAACGCACCGAAAGACTTCCGAGCCGAGTTGGGAGAACTGCCGGACAACGTCGAGTTCGTAAGCCGTCCGACGAAAGCGCTCGACATAGTTCTTTTCTTTGTCATGTCTGAGCGCGTGCTTGCGCGAAACTTTGCTAAGCTATCGGAAAAGCTCGTGACGAATGGAATGATCTGGATCGCATGGCCGAAGAAGAGCTCAGGTGTGAGGACTGATCTCGCCGAGCAATGTGTGCAGCGAATCGGTCTCGATGCAGGTCTCGTCGACGTAAAGATCTGCGCCATTGATGAGACCTGGTCAGGGCTCAAGTTTGTTTACCGTTTGAAAGATCGCGCGAGCCGCAAATAAAAACTTTTTGCTCCACCGCGTTTTCCACAGAAGCTGAGGAAATCTTTGTGGAAATCATGGGTCTAAATTTTACAAACCTGTTGCGAGCGCGTACTTAGAACAGTTTGCACACGTGAGCGGCATGCGCAAAAAGCTTTTCGTATGAATGCGTTAACTGTTATTCACGCCCTCATTCCTCACTCACACAACGACCGAGCGCAGTGACAAGAATCACGACTCACGGCGACGGATTCAGCACGATGGCCCAACGACTCTCCTGCTGTCTACTAATTGTAGGACCACAGAAAACAAATACGAACTACTTGCGTCAAACATACGGCGAACGCTTTTTGGAGTTTTACGCGCAGTCGAAATTTCTAAATAAAATTGAATGTCTCACACCGTACTTTGGGACAATTCAGACACAAACTCGAACCTCATCATGTTTCTGATGTGATCACGTATCCTCTCGCACTTGAATTGTTTGCGCTTACAAAAGAGCTGTAGAAGTCACGATCGATCGACAAAATTTCGGAGTTAATTTTGGTCCGAAACAAATCCGAAAAAGATGTTGCAAAAATAGTGTCGATCACTATAATGCGATTCCCTCGCTGACATCGATTGCCAATTTACGTTTTTGATCAGCGGCCTGTTTTGATCGTTTGAAGGTTTACTAGCTCTCATTTTTTTACTTCTCGCAATTGCCCGGAAGCCTTCGACGACATGAACTCAGGGATGTGTGGGGCGTGACTCGTGCGGAAGTTACGCAAGGCAATCTAGGCGTCGCGCCGTTGGGACCTTCGCCAAAAAATACTCAAAAATAAAACGTCTTTGCCGGAAGAAAGTAAGTGCCGGATCAAGGTGTAGTGTTGCCCGAATACGCATTACAGTCAGAGTTTTAATGCCCAGTGGAGTGCCGAAAAAATGACTGAGATACAGTTGTCCCCCCAAATAAAACATTGTCCGATTTGCTCAAATGATTTGCCGATATCTGAATTTGGAATTTGCCGCGCGCGTAAAGACGGACGCAATCTTTATTGCAAGAGTTGCATTCGTCAAAAAGTTACACAGAGCCGCCGCGCTTTGAAGGAATACAAATCTGCTCGCAAAAAATACATCGCACAGCAGGTTGATATTGCCGAGCTCCTTTCCGCCGATTCATCCAGTCATTACCCATCGAAGGCCATGAGCAAATTATCGCCGGTGGAACGCGTACGCGACGCCATCCGGCGAGGCTCACGAACACAGCGTGAAATCGCACAGGAAACAAAACTCGGTAAGGACGAGATAGGCGATGCGTTAGCTAACCTTCTGCTCTGGACCCACGAAATCAGAACGCAGATCGTAGACAATACACGCTTATATTTCCTGAACGATTCCGTGGAGGCGACGTTGGACGATGGTCCGCGTCTGCCTGCGCGGAAACGCGACGTACCGAGTTCGTTTAGTTGTTTGCCTGGATTAATGCCTGGTAGAAACCCTGAAGGTGAACCCGAAAAGATTGGAGGCTGGGTGGCAGCCTAGCCTTCAGCTATGGTCGATTGCCAATTGCCGCTTGAAAAATTGGCATTTGGCAATTGGCAATCGGCAGTGATTCACCGGTCAGCGAAAGCCTCGAGCACCTCACTGGCGTGATCCTCAGGTTTTACCTTCTCGAAGATCTTTTTGATCTTGCCCTTCTCATCGATCAAAAAGGTGGTTCGATGGACGCCCATATATGTTCGTCCCATAAACTTTTTCTCTCCCCAAACCCCGTAAGCCTCCGCGATCGATCGATCCGTGTCGGCCAACAGGGTGAACGGGAGTTTGTACTTCGTTTCAAACTTTTTGTGAGACGCTTCGTTGTCTGGAGAAACTCCCAACACAGTGATACCTTTCTTTTTGAACTGCGAAAAAGCGTCGCGAAAAGAGCAGGCCTCTTTCGTGCAACCGGGTGTGTCGTCTTTGGGATAAAAATAGAGCACTACCTTCTGCCCGCGAAGGTCTTTTAAGCTGACAGTTTCACCGTTCGCATCTTTAGTCTTGAATGCAGGTGCAGTGGATCCCTCTTTGATCATGTCTGGTCTCCGTCTCGAGATGGTCTAAGACCCAATTGTAGAAGATCACGGTCACTTTCATGAAAGCTGTAACGAAGAGTAAACACAACTATTGGATGGTAAAGCAGGAACCCGACACTTATTCATGGGACGACTTCGAAAAGGACGGCGGCACTGACTGGTCCGGTGTCCGCAACTATCAGGCAAGAAACAATCTGCGCAACATGAAGCCGGGTGACAAGGTCCTCTTTTACCATTCGGGTAAAGGCAAGGAAGTTGTGGGCCTGGCGGAAGTCACGAAGGGTGCTTACCCCGATCCAACCGCCGACGATCCGCAGTGGGTTGCAGTCGATTTGAAACCACTGAAGCCTCTGGCGACTTCGGTCCCGTTGGCAGCTATCCGCTACGATAAACGTCTCAGTCAGTTGCCACTCATTCGCCAATCGCAACTCTCCGTCATGCCGTTGACGAAGGATGAGTTTGACGTGATCGTCGCGATGGGGAGCAATAGAGGGCGCAAACGTAACGGATCTAAATCCTGAACAATCGTGTAAATCCTGTTAAAGCGAAGCTTCAGCTAAATAGTGTCGGTGACTTGCTTGCGCTCTCCGGCGTCGCTGAATCGCTCAGCCTCGGATAAACCTTGAACAGCGGCTCCGGCGCCGGCACCACCTCCTCCTTCAGCGCCGCCTTGATTTCCACTGCATTCACTACCGCCTGTCCCCGGAAGTGGTTATTGGTAATCACATACGTTTCGCGAGTCTGCTTTGCCACTTCCTTGATTCGGACAATCCACGGCTCGAGCTGATCGAGCGAATACAGGTAGTTGTAACGCTCATCTCGAGGCGCCTTCTCTCGAAACCAGTTTTGATAATTCCTTCCATGAAGCCGCACGTAACCGACAGGCGAGGTGGTCAGCGCCGCCGGCCGAATCGATTTCGAAAAGACCGGTTGGTCGATGTTACAAACCCCAACGCCACGTTCTTGCAGCCACTCATAAACTTCCTCGGTGTTCCAGGATGTATGCCGGACTTCGAGCACGAGCGGATAATCCGAAAACTGCTCGAGAAGTTTGGCGAGGTAAATCCGCTCGTCGGCAGTATTTTTGAACGACCACGGAAACTGGAGTAACAGAGAGCCGAGCTTACCGGCATCGGTAAGCACGTCCATTCCCTCGCGAAAAGCCTTTTCATCCTCAGCCGTCGCTTTGCCGCGTTCGTGCGTGAACACACGATGCAGCTTGGCAGTGAAGGCAAACTCCTTATTCGCGGCGACACGATCTATCCACGATTTGGTTGTCGAAGGTGTGGGCGGGCGGTAGAAACTGCTGTTGATCTCAATCGTGTTGAAGAATCGAGCGAGATATTCGAGCGGATCAAACGACTTGCCCGGCTTCTGTGGATAAACCACGCCTTCCCAGTCTTTGTACGACCAGCCCGCCGGACCAACGCGAATGATTCTCTTTGGCAAGCAACTCCTTTGGCTGGTATTTTACAGGATCACAAGAAGAAAGGAGGTGATAACGACGATGCGTCTGACGGAGATGGTTTCGTGTTCCGGTTGAGCGGCGAAGCTTAGCCCGAGCTTACTCGCTCAAGTTTTGAGCGGGCTACCTGTACAACCTGCCGATCCGAATTTGATTGTCGGTTTTGATACGGCCGACGACGCCGGAGTATACCGCCTCCGCGACGACCTTGCGCTCGTGCAGACGCTCGACTTTTTTACTCCCATCGTGGACGACCCTTACGACTACGGACGCATCGCCGCCCTCAATTCGATCAACGATGTGTGGGCGATGGCCGGTACGCCCATCACCGCTATGGCAATCACGTGTTTTCCGAAAAAAGGCGTGGATCTGGCGATACTCGGCGAGATCATGCGTGGCGGTCTCGAGACGATAAACAAATACGGCGTCACTCTCATTGGCGGTCACAGCGTCGACAACGAACAGATCATGTTTGGATATTCAGTGACGGGCGTCATCCATCCGGACAAAATCGCCACGAACTCCGGTGCGCGCGCCGGCGACGTTCTCATTCTGACCAAGCCGATCGGCACAGGCGTGATTTCCACAGGTATCAAAAACGCGCGCGCGGACGAACGCATTGTCGCCGGTTCAGTCGAAACGATGCTGACGCCTGGCAAGTATGCTGCGGAAGCAATGCGCGACTTCGGCGTGAAAGGCGCGACGGACGTGACGGGCTTCGCGCTCCTGGGTCACGCGTGGGAGATGGCGCGCGCGAGCAAAGTCACGATTGAAATTAACGCGGATGCCGTCCCGCTGCTCGAAGGCGCCCTCGAACTGGCGTCTCAACGAATGCTGACCAGCGGTGACAAGACAAATCGAGAGTATGTCGGCGCAGATATCGAGATTGGCGTGTCGGTTGATGAAAACCTGGTGAGACTACTCTTCGATCCCCAAACCGCGGGTGGCATGCTGATCGCCATCGATGAAGATAACGCTGCGGCTCTCCTGACCGCGCTCAGTAAAAACTACCCGAAAGCACAGATAATCGGTCGCGTTCTTCCCCCCGGCCCCCGCTCGATCGTCGTTACCAGTTCCCAGACCACGCAGGCGTGATTTGATTCTGCGTGATCTGGAGTATTATTGCCGAAACAAAAATCATGGCTTCAACAGTACGTGACTTTTCAGCGCCGGAGACCATGTCTATCGCGGATCTCTACACGCAGGTCCGGGCGCGCACGATGCAAATCGTGGCGCCGCTCGAAATCGAGGACTACGTGATCCAAACGGCCGATTTTATGAGTCCGCCGCGCTGGCACATCGGTCATACGTCCTGGTTTTTCGAGACCGTCCTGCAAGCACATAAGCTCGGTTATCGCGTCTATTCCGAGGATTATCTTTTTTACTTCAACTCGTATTACGAAGGATTCGGCGAGCGAATCGAGCGTCCGAAGCGTGGTACAAAATCACGCCCGACTGTCAAAGACACCGTTGCCTATCGAAACCACATCGACGAGCAGGTACTCTCGGTTTTGCAATCGTTGGACACGTTACCCGACGCCGAAACTGTGCGTTCGCTGGTGCGGCTCGGGCTTGAGCACGAGATGCAACACCAGGAGCTGCTCGTTTACGACATCAAACATCTCCTGTGCGATCAGTTCGACGCGCCGATGAAAACGTTGCCGCAGCCGTCGACAAAGGTCGAAGGAATCGTGGAAATCGAAGGCGGCCTTTTCACATTAGGCCACAACACGCTCGGCGAATTTGCCTTCGATAACGAGAAGCCCGCCCATCAAGTTTTCCTGCAAGAGTACGCAATCGACAAAGCGCTCGTCACGAACGGAGAGTTTCTCGAATTCATTCGTGACGGCGGTTACCAAAACTTCCGCTGGTGGTTTTCCGAAGGTTGGGAGGCTGTCAATCGCGAACAGTGGCGCGCGCCGTTGTACTGGGAAATCCACGACGGCGAATGGATGATTCGAGACTTTTCCGGTCTTCATCCTGCCGCGAACAGAAAAGACGAACCCGTTTCGCACGTCAGCTACTTCGAGGCGTCCGCATTCGCAAAATGGGCCGGCAAACGACTGCCGACCGAAGGCGAATGGGAGAAGGCGGCGTGTTATGATGCGCGGCGCAAAACTAAAAATGCATTTCCGTGGGGCGACGCCGGTCCCGGCAGCGATAATACAAATCTTTTCGAGAACGATTTGTGGTCGGTTGCACCCGTCGGAGCGTTTCCTGCCGGCGCCAGCGCTTACGGCTGCCAGCAGATGATCGGCGACGTGTGGGAGTGGACCACGTCCGATTACGTGCCGTATCCGGGATTCAAATCCGAGTTTGATGAATACAACGATAAGTGGTTCGTGAACCAAAAAGTTTTACGTGGCGGGTCGTTCGCCACGCCGCAGTTGCATGTCCGGGCGACGTACCGAAACTTTTTTCACGCCCATGAGCGCTGGATGCTTTCGGGATTTCGTTGTGCAAGCGATCTGTAGCCGCGGATTAGACGGATCGCCAAAGCAAGATCTACACGGATCAGGCCTACCTTAACGAAGGAGAACATCATGTCCTCAGGACTCCGAAGACTGCTCGCTACTGTTGTGTTCGTGCTGCTCGTGACTACTTTAGCGATCGCGCAAAGCGAGACGCGCAGTAGTGACGAATCGACAAAAGCCGCCACAACGTCGACTGCCGCCAAAACCGCGCCCGTAAATCCGAAGTACACCACTCCAAAGTCTCCGCTCAACACCGCTTACGGCGCGAAGATCGCGGAGTACACGACGGAGAAGTACTTCATGACGGAGCTGGTCGATCATCTGCCGATGTCTGACAAGGTCCCGTCCCCTGACAAAGTCCTGGGATATGTTGTGGGCACGCCAAACAAGCTCACTTACACAAAAGATCTTTACCGTTACTTCCGCGAGCTGGCAGCGGCGTCGCCGCGCGTGCGCGTGCTCACCGCGCCGGAAAAGAGCGAAGAGGGGCGCGAGCAGATGCTCGTGCTGGTCAGCGACGAAGCTAATCTTGCGAAGCTGGATCGTTACAAGGAGATAACAGCAAAGCTCGCGGATCCAAGAAAGATCAGCGACACAGAAGCACGCACGCTCGTGGCCGAAGGGAAGCCGTTCTACTGGGCGTCAGGCTCGATACACTCTCCGGAAACCGGCTCACCCGAAATGCTGATGGAAATGGCCTACCGTCTAGCGGTCGAAGACTCACCGTTCATCGAAGACATTCGCAAGAACATGATCGTGATGATCACGCCGGCGCTCGAGGTCGACGGCCGCGATCGAATGGTCGACCTCTACAACTATCGCAAAGCGAATTCCGGCAAACCGGTGCCGTCACTGCTTTACTGGGGCAAATACGTCGCGCACGACAACAACCGCGACGGCCTCGGAATGGCGCTCGCCCTCACGCGCAACCAGATGCGGACGTTTCTCGAGTATCACCCGACCGTGCTGCACGATCTCCACGAATCGGTGCCTTATCTCTACACGATGACGGGCACGGGTCCATACAACGCGTGGCTCGATCCGCTCGCGATCGACGAGTTTCAGCTACTCGCTTATCACGAGATCGAAGAGATGACGAAGCGTGGCGTTCCCGGTGTTTGGACGCACGGTTTTTACGATGGCTGGGCGCCGAACTACATGCTCTACATCGCGACCGGGCACAACTCGATTGGCCGTTTCTACGAGACATTCGGCAATGGCGGCGCCGATACACGTGAACGCACCCTCGGTGCGAATCAGACGTCGCGCGTGTGGTATCGCCCGAACCCGCCCTTTCCGCGCGTCAACTGGTCCATGCGCAACAACATCAACATGCAAGAGTCGGCGATCCTGTTCGCCATGAACTTCGTCGCGAAGGACAAAGAGCGCTTCCTGAATAACTTCTACGTCAAAAGCAAACGCGCTGTCGCGAAGGCCGCGAACGAAGGGCCGGCGGCTTACATCATTCCCGGGGACACGACGCGTCCGGTCGAAGCTGCCGACATGGTCAACCTGCTGCGGATGCAGGGCGTCGAGGTGCACCGCGCGACGAAAGAATTCAGCGTGAAGGATCAGAAATACCCAGCCGGTTCTTACATCATCAGGATGGACCAACCGTATTCGCGCATGGCCGACATGCTGCTCGACACGCAGTATTACAACGTCAGCGACCCGTCGCCGTACGACGACACCGGCTGGACGATGGGGCCGATGCGCAACGTGAAGACCGTGCGCGTTGTCGATAAGAGCGTTCTCGACGCGCCTGTAACTCTGCTAACTGCCGACGCAAAAGTCACCGGTCAACTTACCGGTCCTGATTCGTCGGTGGCGTACGTCATCAACCACAACACCGACAACACGCTCGCGACGCTTCGTTTCCGTTTGAAAGACGTGAAGATGAGCGCCGCTGAGGAGTCGTTCAAGATCGGCGATCAGCAATTCAATACCGGCTCGTTCATTCTGAAGAAGGATGGCAACCCGCAAGACCTGCGGACGCGGTTGCAATCGGCTGTAACCGAACTTGGTCTAAAAGCAGTCGGCGTCGACAAACTGCCGGAGGTGAAGACTCACGAACTCGCAGTGCCACGCATCGCGATTGTTCACACCTGGATTAACACGCAGAACGAAGGCTGGTACCGCATTGAGTTTGACCGGCTGCAAATCCCTTACACGTACATCTCGGATCACGTGATTCGCAACACGCCGAATCTCCGCGAGAAGTTTGACGTGTTGATCTTTCCGCCCGTCGGTGGCTCGGCCCAGACTATCGTCAACGGCATGCCGCAACGCGGAGATCCGATTCCGTGGAAGGCCTCGGCCGTCACGCCGAATTTCAGCAACTCGCCGGATCAGACGGACGACATGCGCGGCGGAATGACTGTCAAAGGTGTCGCCAACCTTCAAAAGTTCATCGAAGACGGCGGCCTGTTCATCACCATTGCCGGCGTCTCACAGGTGCCGATCGATTACGGCATCACAAGCGGCGTTTCGATCCAGCCGTCCGAGAGGCTACAGGCTCGTGGTTCGATTTATAACGCGACGTTCTCTGACAAGAAGAGTCCGATTGCTTACGGCTACGATGCCGGTCTCCCGATTTATTTCAACCAGTCGCCGCTGTTTCAGGTAGCGGCGGGAGGTGGTGGTTTCGGTGGCGGCGGTGGCGGCGGTGGCGGCGGACAGGGAGGCGGCGGTGGTGCGTCGCGTCCTTCCGGACGCGGTGGCGTCAACGATCCGGACGTCGTTCAGGCGATGCCGCAGCCCAGACCTGCTGATCCTGCGGATCGAGCAGACGTGGACCAGGAGCTACGCGAGAGTCCGTTCTTCGTGCCGCCGCAGTTGCGGCCGCGTATCGTCATGCGGTTTGTATCTGACGAGAAGAACCTTCTGATCAGCGGCATGCTTGCGGGCGCCAACGAACTCGCGAATCGTCCGGCGATTGTGGACGTGCCGGTTGGGCGCGGGCACGTGGTGATGTTTGCGACGAATCCGATGTGGCGACATCAAACGCAGGGTGAGTTTTTCCTCGTGTTCAATGCGGCGCTGAACTACGACAACCTTGGCGTGGGTCGTGGCGAATCGCGCGGACAAGGGCAAAGATCAACCGTCGACGACGACCAGTAATCTTCCAGCACGGTTCCACGCGAAGGCGCAACGGATCGCAAAGACGCAAAGGTTTTTCTTGGCGATCTCTTTGCGTCTTTGCGCCGTTGCGTGAGACATTCTTTTCATGCCAACGATCTTGACCGATATCGAAACGCGCGTGTTGGGGTCGCTGATCGAGAAGCAGGTGACTACGCCCGAATACTATCCGCTCACGCTCAACGCCCTGACGCTTGCGTGCAATCAGAAGAACAACCGGAACCCAGTCACCGCGTATTCTGAGCAACAGGTTGCCGACGCGCTCGAAAGTTTGCGCGAGAAGAACCTGACGTACGTCTTTTACGGCAGCACGAGCCGTGTGCCGAAGTATAAGCACGTGATGCCGGAAGTGATGCACTTGAATCACGCGGAGACTGCGTTGATGTGTGTGCTGATGTTGCGAGGAGCACAGACGCTCGGGGAGTTGCGGGGGAGCGCTTCACGGCTGCATGAGTTTTCGAGTTTGGAGGAGGTTGAGGAAACGCTGAACGGGCTGATTTCGCGTGAGCCTGAGCCGCTCATCGCACGCTTGCCGCGTCAGCCCGGACAGAAGGAGGGCCGGTTCGCGCACTTGTTATCGGGTGAGATCAATGTGGAAGCGCTCGCAGCCGAAACGGAGCGCGTTGCGTCGTCAAGCTCATCGCGGCGCTCGAGTTTGGAGGACAGGGTTGAGGCGCTGGCTGCAGAGATAGAAAAACTCAAAGAACAGTTTGAGCAGTTCAGGCGACAGTTTGAGTGAGTGAGACCGATTTTCAAGATTTCTTATGATTACAAAATCCTGTGATCCTGTCTAAAAAATCTTCGTAATTCTGTTTACTGTTTCACGCCTGGGCTTGTGATTCAGCTATGCAAGCCAGAGTCACCGAAGTATAATGTCCGTCCCTTATGAATCTCGAGATCTTCCACCCAGCAGTTGCGCGCTGGTTTGCAC
>JBKPPH010000356.1:0-7862 GCA_046733535.1 Acidobacteriota bacterium | reverse complement strand
AGTGATCGCGACGCCCCAGCCGGCGCTTTTACTCGCCTTCGTTGCGCCGTAATGCAATCCCTTGGCGCGCAACCACAGTCCGTAAAAAGACGTGAGGCCGATGAAGCTTGCCATCACGAACAACACCGGATGATCTGCAGGCGAAAGCAGGATCCCGAGATTGTCCTGTAGCGTCGTTTCCTGATTGAGAATCGGATGCAAGTCTTCCGGCGCTTTCAGGTAGAGTATCGCCAGTCCAAGCAGCTTTTGAATCGCGACCACCGGCAGCAGTGAATAAAAAGTTACTGCGAGTGCCTGCCAGAAATTGATTCTCCCGCCAAAGGCGAGAATGCCGAGCAGTGACAGCGCCGCCAGGACCGTGCCGACTACGAAAAGGCCCACGAATTGTCTTGCGACCCCGCCGATGCGTTGCGCCGGGTTCTTGAACGATTCCAACTGAGTGGTTTTCATCGCCTCGATACGCTCAGGTGGCGGCGCAAACGGCGGCCCCATCTCCGCGAGCTTTTGCGTTGTATGCTCGACGATGCGCTCAGGCGTGATCCTTTGGACAAATGAAAACGAATATATCGCCGCGAGCAGCGCAATGATGACGTACGCTCCAGCCCAGTGTGGGTATTCGCGCAGGTTGCGGAACACGCGCGCCGGTCCGTAGAAAATTCCCGTTACCTTTTCAAACAACGAAAGAGGCGCCTCGGTCTGAGGAACGGTTGGCAACCGAATAAAGGTCAGTAAAAACAACAGCAGACCTGCGAAACAGATCGCGCCTCCCGTCGCAATGCCGCCGGCAATTAACTTCGTAATACCTCCGACAAGCACGATGAGGCCAAGAACAAATAAGCCGACGGCTATGGGGCGTATCTTGACCGGTCGCCTTGCGGGCGGCTCCGATTCTCGCGGTGGTGGCGGCGCCTGAAAGCTTTGCTCGTTTGGAGCACTCATGGTTTTAGTCTCCTCGGGGAAGGTTGTGAACCTTGTTACGGCATCGCGCGGCGCAAGGTTTCAGTTGGTCCAAAAGGCTCTGCCTCAAAAGTGGGACGTCGAGATTGGACATAGTCAGTGCAGGTAGTGGTAGCGACCTGGTCAGTGATTAGCATGCGAGATTTGCTAATGATTCTAGACCCCATCGTTGACCAGGTCGCTACCGCTCTCTGTACTGACTGTGGCCAAGAATGATTTTCGACTTTTGAGGGCAAAGCCGGTCCAAAAGAGCTCAGGAGTCATTTTCGTCTTTGTGGCCCCAGCCGGGGACGCGAATGCATGCGACGTGATGGCCGGGCGATACTTCGCGCAACTCCGGATCGATGTGTGCACAATCTTCGATCGCGAGCGGACAACGCGTTCGGAAGCGGCAGCCCGACGGCGGATTTATCGGCGTCGGAACATCACCCTGCAAAATGATTCGCCTGCGCTTCTGCTTCGGATCGGGAATCGGTATCGCTGACAACAACGCCTGCGTGTAAGGATGCAGAGGTTGCGCATACAACTCCGCGGCGCCCGCAATCTCCACAATCCGGCCGAGGTACATCACCGCGACGCGCGTCGAGATGTGTTCCACCACCGCGAGTCCGTGCGAGATGAACAAGTAAGTGAGTTTGAATTCTTCCTGAAGTTCCTGAAGCAGGTTGACGACCTGCGCCTGCACTGAAACATCGAGGGCAGAAACAGGCTCATCGGCGACGATCAGTTTTGGATTGAGCGCGAGGCTTCGCGCCACGCCGATCCGCTGGCGTTGCCCGCCTGAGAACTCGTGCGCGTAACGATTCATGTAATCAGGATCGAGTCCTACACGTCGCAAGAGGTGCGCGACGCGGTCGCGGCGCTCGCTCTTCGCGCCCTGGTTATGAATGATCAGCGGCTCGGCGACGATGTCGCCAATCTTCATGCGCGGGTTGAGTGACGCGTAAGGATCCTGAAAGATGATCTGCATCTCACGCCGGATCTCGCGCAGCTGTTTCCTGTTGAGCGACAGTATGTCGCGGCCCTGAAAGTAGATCTCGCCGGCTGTCGGTTCAATCAAACGAAGCAAACAACGTCCGACCGTCGACTTGCCGCAGCCTGATTCACCGACCAGACCCAACGTCTCACCCGCAAAGATTTCAAACGACACACCGTCAACCGCACGCACCACGTCGTCGGAGCCTTCGACGGGGAAATGCTTTACGAGGCCACGAACGCTGACGAGCGTCTCGCGCATCTCTGCCGGCAGCGGTGGCTGTTGATTTGTTTCAACTTGAGCGCTCATGAACTCCTTCGCGGTCCGCCGCGACTGCGGCAGCGAGATCGTAAAGCACACAGCGTACTTGAACACTGTTCTCGAGCTGGTAAAGGGGAATGTATCCTTCCGTGCAACGCTGCATGCGATGCGGACAGCGCGGCGCGAAGTGACAACCCGGCGGCAAGTCAGTGGGTTTCGGCACGACGCCTTCGATCGTTTCGAGCCGTTCCTTTTGCACCACCTCCGTGCTCGTGAGTTTTGGCACAGAACGCAGCAATCCTTCAGTGTAAGGATGCTTGGGTCGCGCAAACAGCTCGTCGACGGCCGACTCCTCGACTATCCGCCCCGTGTACATCACTGCGACACGATCCGCGACTTCCGCCACGACCCCGAGATCGTGAGTGATCAAGAGTACGGCGAGGTCTCGCTGTTTTCGAAGATCGTCTAACAACTCGAGAATCTGCGCCTGGATCGTCACGTCGAGCGCGGTTGTCGGCTCGTCGGCAATCAGCAGCTTCGGATTACAGGCGAGCGCCATCGCGATCATGACGCGCTGTCGCATGCCGCCGGAGAGTTGATGCGGGTAATCGTTGACGCGGCGCGCCGGATCCGGAATCGCGACTTCGCGCATCGCCTCAATCGTCGCCGCGCGCGCTTGGCTGCGCGACATCTTGCGATGGAGTCGCAGCGCTTCCGCAATCTGTTCGCCCACGGTGTAAACGGGATTGAGCGACGTCATCGGATCCTGAAAGATCATCGCGATGTCGTCGCCACGCATCTCGCGCATCTCGGCGTCAGAGAGTTTCAGCAGGTCTTTGCCGTCGAAAAGTATTTCACCGTTGACGATCTTTCCCGGAGGCGCGATGAGACGCATGATTGAGAGCGCCGTGATCGACTTGCCACAACCCGACTCACCGACGAGTCCCAGCAACTCTCCGCGATCGAGATAAAAATCGACCCCATCCACCGCGCGCACAAGCCCGGCGCGCGTGGGGAAGTGCGTTTGAAGATTTCTGACTTCGAGCAGGTGGGCCATCAGTTATCAGTAGAGATTGAAGTTGTATTCGAGCTGCATCCACATCGAAACGTTGTGGCCATCCTTCATGGCCGGAACGAACTTGATCTGGCGTGCAGCCGCAATGGCTCGCTCCGTCAGTCCAAAGGGTAAGCCTTTAACGACACGGATGTTGGTCACCGTGCCGTCGGCTGCAAAGACACATTTCAAAATTACAGTTCCGGTGATCTGTTCGCTTCTGGCCTTGTCGGTGTACGTAGGCTCCGGTTTTTTAACCAGACGGGCCTTTATACCAGCATCCTTTGACGCGACAATGTTTCCCGGCTCGCTCTCGAAAAGCCCGGATTGGACGGTGTCAGAAACCTCGATACTCCATTTCGTCTTTTTTAATGTTAGATGAGAAAAGAACACCTTGATTTTCGGGTCATCGACGGGCGCGCCATAAGCGCGAACGTCATAAAGCCGGTCGTCCGTGGCAAAGAATTGCGCCATGCCCTTTCCGTCAGGATAAACAAAAGCTTTACCGGCATTGCCCTCGAGATCGAAATCGCTTGCGAAAGTAAGATTGCCGGGAGGGTAAGCCGTTGTTTGGTCCTGAATGAACGTATCCAAAGACATTCGCGGCTTCGGGTTCTCGACAATCTGAATCGTGTAAACGACGCCCTTCGCAGAAACCTTGAGCAGGAGTCTCTTGCGATCCTTCTGTGGCCGGCCGCGTACTTCTTTGATCGTCTGCATCCCAGGAAGAGCTGGTAGCGCCGCTGACAGATGTTCATCCTTGACTGTGTAAACGTCCCACGGCGGATTGTCGGGTGTTTGAGCGTTCGCGACTGCGACGGGGAGGATTAGCGTGCAGGTAAGCAGTGAAAGGAGCTTCTTCATAGTCCGAGTTTATCCAGGTGGGCCATTTTTAGAGAGTGAAGTTATACTCCAGTTGCATCCACATCGAGACTGGTTTTCCGTCTTTCATCGCGGGGATGAATTTGAGTCCTTTCGCAGCCTTGATCGCTTGCTCCGTCAACCCATCCTGAAGATGTGAAACCACCCGGATGTCTTCCACGCGTCCCGTCGCTGAGAAAATCACCTTAAGGATAACAGTGCCCTCAATCCGGTTGGAGCGGGCCTTCTCTGTGTAACTGGGTTCGGGCCTTTCCAGCAACCTGGGTTTTACATCAACTTCTCTTCCGGTGAATATCCTGTCACCGCCTGTCCCATCAAAAACCTTAATGCCAGCTGTCTCCTTACTGAGCACGATTGAGGAAAAGAAGTGCTGTACTCGCTGATCATCTGCAGTCGCGCCACTTGCGGCGAATTGATAAAAGTGCTGCTCCGTAGCCAAAAACTGCACGGTGGCAGACGGGGTTTTGTTTCCGGATGAATACTCTTTACCGGCAAAACCATTGATAGTCACATTGCGTTCAGTCGCAGGGTCATGTCCGGAATGTCCACTTTGTTCCGCGATAAATTCTTCCAACGACTGCCCCGGCTCAGCCTTTTCGAACGCATCGATGGTATAAAGCACTCCGTCTCCAGATATCCTGAGATGTCGTTCCAACCGACTCTTGCCAGTTCGCGTTTGCACTTTTTCGGTTGTCATAGCCGGAAGAGCCGGCAAACTAACTGAGAACTCTTCGCCCTCAACTGTATATCTGGCCCACGACAGCCACGGGGCGAAACCCCCACGCCCGGGACCGATTCCGCTGGGTTCCTGGCTTCTGGTGCTCGTCGCGATCAGGATCAACGCGAACGGGATTAACATAATTCGTTTCACATCTATAGTCCCAGTTTGTCCATCCTTGCATTCTCATAATCGCCGTCCTCGGCGGGATAGCGCAACGACTTTGCTATCGTTCCCTTCTCCTTCGCCAGGGACCAGATAATGCTCTCGCCGGCCGGAAGGACTTTTGGCTTGGCTGAAAACACCGGATCGGTGAACGCTTCTTCAGCATCAATTGGTCGCCAGCCGTTTGCTTTGTACATCGATAGCAGGTCGCCGAGGAAGAGGCCGTTCAGGAGATTGAAGTGCATTAGCACCGTGTGCTTCACGGGCCGGCCAAGCACGCGTCGCGCGAGGTTATCGTAATAGAGCGAACGCGCCCACATGTGCTCGAGATAAAAATCTCGATACGGTTTCACGTCAGCGTTTGGATCCTTCTTCAAACGTGCGGTCAGTCGCTGATCGATGGCCCAGTCGGAGTTGTCGATCGTGACGTGACCGACGCGATAGCCGTGTTGGGCGAAGAACGATCTCATCGCGTCGCGCTTAACAGCCGTGTCGCCTTCCTTGAGCATTGGGAACCGGAAGTACTTTCTGAATCGCGGAAACTCTTTCAGCAGAGCCTCTGCTCTCAGGATGTCCTCTTGATAATCTTTGACCTTGGTTTCGGGAGCATTGTAGTTGCGATGTGAATAGGTGTGGTTCCCGATCAAGTGGCCGGCCTTGTCCCACGGTGAAAGGAGTTGCTTGCCTTCGTCGCTGTCGATATTGCGTCCGACGACGAATAGTGCGGCTTTGATTGAGTTTGCTTGCAGTGTGTCGAGAATCGACTGGTTGCGTTCCGCTGCGGTGAGTTTGACCGCGTTGGCCCAGTGAAAGTCGTCCATCGTGATGGAGAAGTATGAAAACGGGTTGCGCGCGAGCGCGGGCACGCCGCCGATACCGACGGCCGCGAGGCTCAAGCCTAAGGTCTTCGTGAATTCTCTTCGATTCATCCGCGTCAATTCTGTTCAAATCGTCGATGTCTCTCGATACTCGCCCCAAACACGCCGCAAAGTATTACTGATCTCGCCCACAGTGGCATACGATTCGACGCATTCGAGAATGTGCGGAAACAGGTTATCAGTCGTTCCCGCTGCTTGCTCGAGTTTGTTCAGCGCCGCCATCGCCGCGTTGGCATCACGACGCTCGCGCAACGCTCGTACACGCTCAATCTGTGCCTGTTCAAGCGCGGGATCGATCCGCAAGACGTTGATCGGGGGCTCTGCTGCGAGTTGAAAACGATTCACGCCAACGACGACTTGCTCCTGTGATTCGATAGCTCGCTGGTACTGGTAAGCCGACTCCTGGATCTCTCGTTGCACGTAACCTTTTTCGATTGCACGCAGCATCCCGCCCATCGCTTCAATTTTTTTCAGGTACTCAACCGCACCTTCTTCAATCTCGTCAGTCAGATGCTCGATCGCGTACGAACCGGCGAGGGGATCCGCGGTCTCCGTCACTCCCGATTCGTAAGCAATGACCTGTTGCGTGCGCAACGCAACGCGCGCGGCTGACTCAGTCGGCAAGGCAAGCGCTTCATCCATCGAGTTGGTGTGCAACGACTGCGTGCCGCCGAGGACGGCAGCGAGTGCCTGGATCGTGGTGCGCACGACGTTGACCTCGGGCTGTTGCGCCGTGAGTGACGAACCGGCAGTCTGCGTGTGAAATCTCAGCATCAGCGAGCGCGGATCGCGCGCTTTGAAACGATCGCGCATCGTGCGTGCCCACAAACGTCTCGCGGCGCGAAACTTCGCGATCTCCTCGAGCAGGTTGTTGTGCGAGTTGAAGAAAAACGAGATGCGTGGCGCGAAGTCGTCGATCTCGAGTCCTGCCTCGAGCGCTGCTTCGACGTACGTGATTCCGTCTGCGAGCGTAAAAGCAACTTCCTGCACGGCCGTCGAGCCGGCCTCGCGAATGTGATAACCGCTGATAGAGATCGTGTTCCAGTTTGGCACTTCGCGCGCGCAGAATCCGAAGATGTCGGTGACGAGACGCAGCGATGGAGCAGGTGGATAAATGTAAGTGCCGCGAGCGATGTACTCTTTGAGGATATCGTTTTGCAGCGTGCCTCTGACTTTATGAAACGGAACGTTCTGCTTGCGAGCGACGGCGAGATACAACGACAACAAGATCGCCGCCGTCGCATTGATCGTCATCGACGTCGAAACTTCGTCGAGCGGAATTCCCGCGAACAGGCGCTCCATGTCTTCGAGTGAGTCGATCGCGACGCCAACCTTGCCGACTTCTCCGAGCGCGAGTGGATCGTCTGAGTCCAAGCCGATCTGTGTCGGCAAATCGAAGGCGACGGAGAGACCGGTCGTGCCCTGCGCGAGCAGGTATTTGTAACGGGCGTTTGATTCTTCGGCAGTCGCGTAGCCGGCGTACTGGCGCATGGTCCAGAGACGCCCGCGATACATGTTCGGATAGATGCCCCGCGTATACGGAAACTCGCCCGGCGCGCCGAGGTCTTTGTCGTAGTCGATTGCGCGCGTGTTGTAGGGATTGAAGTCGACTGGAAACTCGGTCTTAGTCGTCATGCTTGCACCTAGAATACAGGATTACACGATTTTCATGATAGTTTGAGCAGCGTAATGGAGACAGTGAAGGTCAACAAACGCGGCGCGGATCGCGTCCGGCAGGGTCACCTGTGGATTTATCGAAGCGATGTCGTCGGGGTTGCTGCGCGGGGCGGTTCGATAGTTAGAGTGACGGACGAACGCGGAAATCTCATTGGACAGGCGCTATTCAGCGACTCCTCACAAATCGCATTACGTTTCCTGACCCACCGCGACGAGGAGATCGATCGCGAGTGGTGGCGGCGCAAAATCCGCGAGGCTGCCGGTCGGCGGCACATCTCAGCGGAGACGAATGCC
>JBKPPH010000355.1:0-7441 GCA_046733535.1 Acidobacteriota bacterium | reverse complement strand
AACGCGGATTGATTTGCGTTAAGCTGCGACCATCTGCGGCTCTCATACTGGACAACCCACAGATCGCCACCTTACACTACGCCTTTTGTTAAGATCCTACCTTTTTAGACGGAGACTTCAGTTATATGGCAATTCCTGCGACACAGATTCGACGCGGCATGGTGATCGTTTTCGAGGGCCAGCCGTGCAAGGTGCTTGAATTCAGACATCACACGCCCGGCAACCTGCGCGCGATGATTCAGACCAAACTGCGAAACATTCGCACCGGCGCTTCGTTCGAGCATCGCTTCCGCTCGGCCGACACAATCGACAAAGCGTCACTCGAACAGCACGAAATGGAGTATCTCTACTCCGATGGTTCGCATCACCATTTCATGAACACTGAGAACTACGAACAGACTGCCCTGAGCGAAGAAGAGCTCGGCGACGCCGCTCCGTGGCTAACGCCGGGCATGAAGATCCAGGCAGAGTTTTACGACGGTGCTCCGATCGGAATCGATCTGCCACCATCGATGGAACTGACAGTCACGCAGACAGAACCGACCTTGAAGAGCGCGACCGTCTCCAACGTCAACAAGCCGGCCACTCTGGAAAACGGAGTGACGATCACCGTCCCTCCATTCGTCAATGAAGGCGATCGAATTCGCGTGGATCCTACGGAAGGGCGGTATATCGAGCGAGCGAAATAAGGACAAAGTAGCCGCAGATTTGCGCAGATAAACGTAGATCTGATCAGCGCTTATCTGCGCAAATCTGCGGCTTCCCACCAAACATGTATCTGTTGTATAGCCTTCTTCTATCGCTAGGCCTGCTCGTTCTGATCCCTCACTTTCTCTTTCAAGCACTGGCGCACGGCAAATACATCGCCGGTCTGCGCCAACGCCTCGGGTCAGTTCCGGCGATGCCGGGGAAGCCGGTCATTTGGCTTCACTGTGTTTCAGTTGGTGAAACTCAGGCTGCGCGCCCGCTCGCGCAACGTCTCAAACAGGAGTTTCCACATTACGCGCTCGTTGTGTCGACCATCACGTTGACGGGACAAAAGCTGGCGCGGGATGTTTTCCGCAACGTCGCCGAAAGCGTCTTTTATTTTCCCTTTGACTGGCGCTGGTCCGTTCGACGGGGATTGAACCGGATCAACCCGGCTGCTGTGCTCATCATGGAGACTGAGCTCTGGCCCAACTTCCTGCGCGAGTGTAAAGGGAGAGAGATTCCCGTCGCACTCGTGAATGGACGAATTTCGCGGCAGTCGTATCGCAGGTACAGCTTGATCAGGTTCTTTTTGAGACGCGTGCTGTCGTGTCTCAGCATCGCCGTCATGCAGTCAGAGACTGACGCTCAACGATTGCAGGCCCTGGGCATGGCTAGCGAAAAGCTCTTCAACGCCGGCAATCTGAAGTTCGATGTCGCGCTTGGAAGTGAATTGGCTGACAAGACAAGCGGGATTCAAGAGAGGTTTGGATTGCAATCCGGCGCGCCGCTAATCCTTGCCGCGAGCACACACGCACCCGAAGAAGAGATCATTCTCGAAAGTCTCAAGCAGCTTAGAACGAAACAACCGGTGCGGCTGATGCTCGCGCCACGACATCCGGAACGCTTCAATGAAGTTGCGTCAGCGATCGAGTCGTCCGGGTTGAGTTGGGCAAGACGAACGGACCCCGCTGGTCCGAACGACGCCGGCGCGACAGTCATTCTTTTGGACACGATCGGTGAGTTACCAGCAACCTACTCGCTCGCGACGGTGGTTTTTGTCGGCGGTAGCATTGTTGATAAAGGTGGCCACAACGTGCTCGAACCCGCTGCGGTGGGAGCGCCAGTCGTGACCGGCGCACATACTCATAACTTTCACGCGATTGTAGATCTATTGCAGGAGGCGGAGGCGATCGTTCAGTTGCCGCCCGCGGAAGGTGCGTCTGCCAGCGCGGAGTTAACGCGCGCGTTGGCTACGCTGCTCTCTGATCCGAATCAGCGAGCGGAGCTGGGCCGCCGTGCAAAAGTACTAGTCACCAACAACCAGGGCGCTGCGATGAGAACGATGAAACTAATCACACCGCTGCTTTCCGGAACGCAACGCGAGACTTCTCGCGCCGATTCCGTCCTCGCAGCCAACGCTCACACTTCATGAAGTCATTAATTCTTCCCCCATTGAGCCTTCTCTACGGCGCCGTCACGCGCACTCGTCTCTCCTTGTATCGCCGCGGGACTTTTCACACGACGAAACTCGATCGGCCGGTGATCAGTGTCGGCAACATCACCACCGGCGGAACGGGAAAGACTCCGCTCGTCGAGTGGGTCGCGCGAACGGTCGCCGCCCACGGTCAAAAAGTTTGCATACTGACGCGTGGATACGGGCGCAAGGATCCGCATCTCCAGGTGATCGTCTCAGACGGATATGGCGTGCTTGCGTCGCCAACAGAAGCGGGCGACGAGCCGTACCTGTTGGCCAGCAGGCTCGTGGGATCTGCGGCGGTGATCAGCAGCGCCGATCGCATCGCGGCAGGGCACGAAGCGATCAATGATTTCGGTACTGATTGTTTTGTTTTGGATGATGGGTTTCAGCACCTGCGTCTCGCGCGTGACCTGAACATCGTGACGATCGATGCGACCAACCCGTGGGGCGGCGGCAAGCTGCTGCCTTATGGACGGCTTCGCGAAACTCCCGAGAGTCTCAGCCGTGCCGATTGCGTGGTGATCACAAGATGCGATCAGGTTCGTGAGCTCAACGATCTGCGTTCTGAGATTTGCAGGTTCACCGGCGGGCGTCCGATTTTCCATTCGGAGATGCGCACGGCACGCGTGTCGCCGCTGAAGAATGGTTCGTCGGAGACGTTGACGCCGCCGGCGCGTGTCGCGGCGTTTTGTGCTGTTGGTAATCCACACTCGTTCTTCGAGCACGTGCGGCGCGACAGGTTTGAACTCGCGCTGCAAAAGTATTACCCGGACCATCACGTGTATTCACAGGACGAGATCGACGCGCTTGCTCAACAGGCGAAAGACGTCGGCGCTGAAGCGCTGATCACCACGGCGAAGGATGCGGTCAAGCTGCGGACGCTGTCGTTCTCGATACCGTGTTATGTGTTGGAGATTGAGATGTCGATTGAAAACGCTGAAGAGCTGGCGCGCCTCTGCACGAACGTCTTCTAGAAAAATGATTGATCCTGTCTAAAGTTTACTGTGGAGTTGCGGTGGGGCTGGGCTTCTCCGGCGCCTTGGTTGCTGAGGGCGCGGGCGCGGGTGGAGCAGTCTCCGGCACTAGGCTACGTGTCGGCTCCGGCAAGGCTGGCGCCTTGCGATTGCTGTTGGTGTTCGTGTTCGTATTCGCGTTCTCGTTTGCATTCGCAGCCGGGCTGACGTCCTCGATCGCCTCCGGCGAAAGCGCTTCCTTCGCATTCGGACTCGCATTCACGTTTGCCGCCGGCTTGATCGAACCCCCAGCCGGCAATCCCTCTTCCGGCTTCCCCGTCGCAGGTTGTGTCGGCTGCACAGGCTGACTGTTCGGATCGGCCGCCAATGTCGGCGCTTGCCCGTTTGTGTTGGGAGGGGTGCTGCTCGCGGGCGAGTTTCGCGTGAACGTGTAGATCGCCGCAAACACCACAATCAACGCAACCGCCGCGGGAATCAGCACCGTCAACGGATTAAAACTCGACGCCGCGGGAGCCGGCGGAACAGTCTGCACCGGGACCGTTACCGGCGCGCGTCGCGGAGTAGCGAGCGGCTCCTCTCTTCTCCGCATGACAGTCACTTCATCCGGATCGTCACTTCTCGCGGGCACAGAGGCGTTTGTTGCACCCGCAGGAGCGACGCCAAAGATCGTCATCCCTGACGCGATTGTCAGATCCTCGACCAGTTCGGCGACACTCTGGTAACGATTGTCCGGAACCTTTGCCATCGCGCGCGCCACGACGCGGGCAACCGATGCAGGCAGATCCTCTCGCTCCTCCAACACGGAGGGCACCGGATCCTGCAAATGCTTCATCATCACCATCGTCGGCGACTCGCCGGAGAAGGGCACGTGGCCGACCAGCATTTCGTAGAGAATCACACCGAAGGAATAAATGTCGGAGCGCGCGTCAGTCTCCGCATTCTGCGCGCACTGCTCGGGCGACATGTATTGCGGCGTGCCGATGACGAGGTTCGGCGCCGTCAGTCCAGTGTCGGTGCCTCCTTCAGGCTCGTTAATCTTCGCGATGCCGAAGTCGAGGACCTTCGCATGGTCGCCGCTCATCGTGTCGACCAGCATGATGTTGTCGCTCTTGAGATCGCGATGAATCACACCCTGCGCATGTGCAGCGTTGAGTGCATCGCCGACTTGACGCGTGATGTCGACTACTCTGGTTAACGGCAGCGGACCGCCATCCCGTATGACCTGTTTGAGTGTCTTGCCACTCAAAAACTCCATCACGAGGAAGACGTTTCCGTTCTCGTCCTCGCCGAAGTCAGTAACGCTCAGAGCATTTGGATGTGAGATACGCGAAGCAGCGCGCGCCTCGCGCGAGAAACGCGCCACGATCTTTTCATCGGCGGCAAGTGCCGGACGCAGCACTTTGATTGCGACTGTCTTCTCCATCAGCACGTGCGTGCCGCGGTAGACAGTGCCCATGCCTCCTTCGTTGAGGCGTTCATCGATGCGATATTTTCCGGCGAGAGTGGTGCCGATGAGTGTGTCCGGATCTTTCTCGAGTGCAACGCCGTCGGCGGGACACAGCGTCGTGGCATCAGGATAATCAACTCCACACTTGGGACACTTCTTCATCGAACGTCAGCCTATCATACCTGCTGTTGATCCTGTAATTCCTATGAATCCCGCCCAAAAAAATACGGGCGAGAAGAATCCCGCCCGTACAAACATTGTGTGTTTCTTAGAATTAACTTCCCTTGACGACCGCGAAGACTACCAGCAGCGCAAACAACACCAGAGACTCGATGAGCGCCAGACCGAGAATCATCATCGTCTGAATACGTCCAGCCGCTCCCGGGTTCCGCGCAGCGCCTTCGCACGCCGACGCGCCGATGCGTGACTGGCCTAACGCGCCGCCAAACACCGCGATCGCGAAACCAACGCCCGCCGCCAGCGCGCGATATTTTCTGAGTGAAAAGTCGTTGTCACCGGCACCCTCACCTACAGCCTGCGCAAACACCGTCATGCCGCTCATGAGAATTCCCACCACGGCGAACAACAACATTCTAAATCTGCTCATGCGTTCCTCCTTCAACTTACAGTTCGATTGCATCACTTCGAGCAGACCGCGACGATATTATTTCGCCTGAATCCGGTATCCACCGCCCCTCGAACAACGGCGCTCCTGCGACACAGACACGACTTGCTATGAACTGTCCGGTGTGCTCTGACGAAACCTGCGAATGCAATCTCGAATGCGTGACAACGTTTACGGCCGCATTGGCCGCACCGCTCACCACGCGCTACGGGATAAAGCCATCAAGTAAGAACTGGAACTATAAACTCCTCGCTCTCGTCTTCACTATGACCAGCATGGAAATCGTGCGGCGCATGCGACACCTCGCTCAGATAAAGTTGCGAGAGCAGTATGAAAACAAACGTTTGAATCAGCGCCACAAACGCGCTCAGCGGCATCAGCAGGATCGGCGCAAACCACGTGTACGGAGGCGCAAGACCTGACAACGTTTCCAGCACCTTTTCGTCCGCGAACAAGTTACCGAAAAGACGGATGCCGAGTGAAAACGGACGAATCAGGTTACTGATCAACTCGATCGGAAAGATCAGCGGCGCAATCCACCAGATCGGACCGGCGAAGTGTTTCAAGTGCCGGAATATACCGTTTTCTTTAATGCCGATGTAGTTGTAGTAAAGAAACGAGCTCAAGCCGAGGGCAAACGTCACACTCGTCGCCGAAGTCGGACTCATGAACAGCGGGAAGAGTCCCATCAAGTTCGACACGAGGATCAGCACCGCGAAGGTCATCACCACCGGAAAGTATTTCAAACCATGTGGACCAATGATGTCTTCGATCATGTTGCGCACGGCGAGCACGCTGACTTCCAGCGTCTGTTGACCGTGGCCGGGTTCGCTCTCGGACAGCTTCCCTTTCAAGATCCAGATGATGACTACGCTCAGAATGCACGCGATAAAAAACATCACCGTGTACCACGGGATTGCGTTCTCGGCTGTGTATGGACCAAACGCGTCTTCGGGTGTGGTGCCAAAAAAGCCAAGCACCTTGTCCCAAACCGGTTTGGTGTAGGCCAGTTCGAACCGAAGCGCGGCTTCGCCGAACCAGTGATTAACTAGCTGGACAACTATCGGCGCGTGGTGCTCCGCCTCTTCTGCATGCTCGGCGGCTTCGTGCGCCGCTTCCTGAAACCAGAACATCAACTAGTTTCCTCTCGCTGTATGATTGCGAAATAGAACTCTCTTAAAGCTTCGACCATCAGTGCTACGACAAAACTCGATAAGCCGGCGAAGACCGCGGGCAACGATATGAGATCCAAAGTGTACGCCGCGAAAATGACGGCCGCTATGACGACGTAGCGCAGCACGAACTGTGCGATTCTCCATTGCGGCGTGCCGCCGGTGGCTGACAGGCGAATGGCGGCGGCGGCTGAATTTTTCAACCAGCTATGACTGAAGAGCGCGAGCAAACCACCGGCCAGCAGGCCGGTACTTACGCGCCACGGCGCCAGGAACGCGGAAACCAGGACCGCGAGCGCAGTCGTGGCAACCATAGTCCGAAACACTCTGGTGTGAATGGAGTCGAGCATTCGCGAAGCCGCTGATTTTAACTGGGATTTTAGTTGCTTGTCGAGTAAGGCCGCATGTTTACGCGGATGAACGCAGATCAGATCTGATCTGCGTTCATCCGCGCAAATCTGCGGCTAATAAGTTTTCGAACTCAGGCGGACGAATTCAAAGAGGCCCGCAGCGGAACCCAGGACGATGCCGCCGATCAGAAACCACGGCTCCGTCCCTAGCCACTTATCGAGAAACCATCCGGCCGCGCAAAACGAAGCGACCGAAGCAAACAGCGTGAGGGCCGCAGCATACGCGAAACCACTTTTTCGATTCTCGTCCTTGTCGTCTCGATTCGCCACGAGCTACCAGCTTTCGCGCGTCAGATAGTTTTTCGGAATCTCGTAAAGCGCCCGGCGAGAATGGCGCATCGAGTCGTGAATGAAACAGACGTGCGTACACCAACACGCATTACCGCCGTCGATCGCGGTAAGCTCGGCCTGCCGTTCGTTCGCGGACCACAACGCGCCGAAGTCGTAATCGAAATCTGCGAGCGTCGCAAACTTCTCGCGCAACTCACACGCGCGCACGTCGCCGTTGTAATCGATCACTACTGCCGTCTCGCCTGCCGTACACGGGAACGGCCACGGCGTTGGCTGCTGAAAATTTGCGTGCTGCGTGCGGTAGTGAGTGATGATCGCGCCGGCATACACAGCGTTCTTCACGACGCGCTTGCTC
>JBKPPH010000354.1:0-7635 GCA_046733535.1 Acidobacteriota bacterium | reverse complement strand
TTGCCCCTGGCTACCTTATTGCGCGCCTTCGGCGCTGTGCTTCGCGGCGCTCCGCGCTTTGCCCCTGGCTACCTTATTGCGCGCCTTCGGCGCTGTGCTTCGCGGCGCTCCGCGCTTTGCCCCTGGCTACCTTATTGCGCGCCTTCGGCGCTGTGCTTCGCGGCGCTCCGCGCTTTGCCCCTGGCTACCTAATGTCGCACCTTCAGCGCTGCTCAGCGCCTGCCCGTGGCTATCTTATTTCGCGCCTTCCGCGCTGTGCTCAGAACATACCCGCCCGTTTGGGTGGGTCTTTTCTCTGTTTTGTTGACGCGTATCCAATCAAGAATTTACCGGTCGGAGGCGGCGATGCGGCACACTTATTCGTGGAGCAAATCACTGAAGCGGTCGAGAACGGTAGCCAAACTTCTTCTTTCACTACTACTGATCGCCGGCGTGGTTCACCAGGCTAACGCCCAGGACAACGGCCCAACCAGCCGCGTTCTGACGTTGGACCAGGCGATCGCAACAGCCTTGAACAACAACCGCGAGGCGAAAAACGCGCGGCTCGAAATCGAAAAGGCCGGCGACAAACTCGACGCCTATCGCACGCGACGGCGGCCATCTTTCAAAATCAGTTCTCTGGTTACGCAGCCGTTCCATTCCATCGACACGACCTTTGAAAGAGGCGTCTTCGGCATTTACCCCGGCAACGTTCCGGTGCCGATTCAAGACACCGTCATCAAATCGTCTACGAACATCAACGCGCTGCTCGTCGGACAAGTGACGCAGCCAATTACGCAACTGCGCCGCATCGGTTTTCAGATCAAGCAGCAGAAACTCGCCGTAGAGATCTCCGAAACGCAACTGCGCGCTACAGAACAGGCGTTAGTTAACGAAGTTAAGCGTGCTTACTACGCGATTCTGCAAACCGAGGGCGCGGTGCGGGCCGCTGAAGAGTCAGTAAAGCTGTATCACGAACTGGATCGTGTGACGGGCGAGTATGTGGTCCAGCAGGTCGCACTAAAGACCGATCTGATGGACGTGCAAACAAAAGTCGCAAAAGCCGAGTACGAAGTGTTGGCTCTGAACAACTCGCTTACCGCGCAAAAGGAACAACTCAACCACCTTCTCGGACGCGACGTGACGACCGAATTCAGTGTCACTGACGGCCTCGAAACCGCGCAAGCCACGATGCGCGAAACGGACCTGATGGAGGCGCGTAAACGTGCGCTCGAACAACGTCCCGAGATTCGCGAAGCGCGTCTGCGACTACAACAAGCAAACCTCGATAAGCGCGTGAAGAAATCGGAATTCATTCCTGACGTCAGTCTGACGCTCAACACTGTGACGACCGTGAACTATTCCAACTTCGTGCCGCGCAGCGCAAACGGAGTCGGTATCCAGGTTGAGTGGGAAGTGTTTGACTGGGGACGCAAGAAGCGTGAAGTCGCAGAGAAGAGGCGCACCATTACGCAAGCTGAGAACACGGCTCTCGAAGCTGAGAGCATGGTGTTGTTGGAAGTGAACAGCAGGTTTCGCACGTTGCAGGAAAGCTGCCAGCTCATTCGCATCGCGAAGCTTGCACAAACAACTGCGCGAGCAAACGTGCAGCTCGCGGCCAACAAGTACCGACTTGACGCCGTGCTGCTGAAGGACGTGTTGACGGCGCAGACATCGCTCGCCAATGCCGACTACGAGTATCAAAAGGCGCTGCTCTCGTTCTGGACCGCCAAGGCTGATTTTGAAAAAGCATTAGGGGAAGACAAATGACTAACAAACACATTCTTTCTGCCGCCCTGCTGCTGATCGGTTTGCTGACTGGCTGCTCGAAGGAAGTCGCAAAACAGAAGCCGGCAAAACCGGTCAAGGTCAAAGCAGTCGAGACGCACTCGTCAGTCAGCAACGTTCGTTACGCGGCGAGTATCAAGCCTGCGGCGCAGGTTGAAGTCGCTTTCAAAGTGGCCGGTTACATCGACGACATCGCGCGCGAAAAAGATCCGGCGGGCCAGTGGCGTTACATCCAGGCCGGCGACGTCGTGCACAAAGGCGCAACACTCGCGCGCGTGCGCCAGAGTGATTATGCGGCGCGAGTAAACGAAGCGAAGTCGCAGGTTGGTGAAGCGCGGTCAGCACTCGAGATGAGCAGTTCTCAGCTTCATGAAGTGATCGCCGCGGTAGATACGGCTCGGGCGCAGGTGACCGACGTCAAAGCTTACTTTGAAAAAGCGAAACTCGATTACGAACGTGCGCGCGCGCTGTTTGAAACGCAAAGCATCACGAAGCCGGACTACGACGCGACCAAGGCGCAGTACGAAATCGCCGCTGCAAAACTGGAAGCAGCCCAGGGCCAGTTGAAAGCTTCGGAAGCGAGAGTAGCCACAGCGCAGGCGCAGATCTCAGCGGCAGAGTCGCGAATCAAGACTGCGGAAGCAACGACGGTTTCGGCCGGCATTCCGCTTCAGGACACACAATTGAAGGCGCCGATGAGTGCGGTCGTGATCGAACGCAGGATCGAGGTGGGCACGCTCGTCGGACAAGGTGTGGGTGCATTTGTTCTCGCTGACTTGACGTTTGTCAAAGCGGTGTTTGGTGTGCCTGACACGTCGCTCAAGAGTCTCAAGCTTGGCGATACGTTGACGATCACGAGCGACGCAACACCGGGAACTGAATTCACCGGACACATCTCGCGCATCTCTCCGTCCGCGGACCAGAGCAGCCGCGCGTTTGAAGTCGAAGTCACGATTCCCAACGAGCAGGGACTCTTGAAACCCGGAATGATTGCTTCGCTCAACGCGAGCGAAGGAACGGCCACAGAAGCGGCGTCGCTAATCGTGCCGCTCACCGCCATCACGCACGCGCCCGAGAACCCGGAAGCCTACGCCGTGATGGTGATGGAGGAGCGCGAAGGAAAGGCGTTCGCTCAACTGCGCCCGGTGACCCTCGGAGAATCCGTCGGCAATGCGATTGTGATCAAGACCGGACTCAGCACAGGAGAACTCGTCGTTACGACCGGCGTCAGCCAAATCGCCGACGGCGAGCAAGTGTTAGCGGTCCAATAACGAATACAGACCAGGAACGGACATACAGCCATGTTTCACCGCAAAGCAAACGGAGAAAAGAAAAGCCGCAAGCGCAACACCGCGCGATTCTTCGTCAAGAAGCGTCACGTCAGTTGGGTATTGCTCGTCGGCACTTGCATCTGGGGCGTGTACGGCTACCTGCGTATGCCGCACCGCAAAGATCCGGAGGTCCAGGTGCGCACGGCTGTGTCGCTGGTGCCGTGGCCCGGCGCGAGTGCGGAGAAGGTCGAACAGCTTGTCACCAAAAAGGTAGAAGAACGGATCGCGGCGAACGCGAAGGTGACCAAGATCGAATCGATCTCTCGCACCGGCGTCGCGGTGATCTCCTTCGAACTGGATGAGAACCTGAAGGAACCAGGCAAAGAATTCGACGACATCAAGTTGAAACTCGATGCGATCACCGATCTGCCCGCCGGCGCCGGTCCAATCAATTTCATCAAAGACTTCCGCGACACGCCGGCACTGATGCTAACGGTCGCCAGCCCAAAGACAGATGAAGAAGAGATTGCGCTGCGCGCGAAAGCGATCCAGTCCGCGATCGAAACCGAACGTGCGAGCACGAGCAATCCGAACGACCCCTCGAGGTTCACCCTCGTGTTTACGATTGCGGACGCTGTCGACCGCAGTTTATTGCGCACGCCAATGGACATGTTTCTGGCGTTTGCCAAAGAGAGTGGCTTCGCCGCTGATCTGCGCGTCATCAATGGCGACGGCTTCATCGCCTTCGACGGTGTCTCAAGCAAAACTGAACCGGAGATCCTGGCTTATGTCGAAGACTTCGTAACTGAACGTATGCAGTCGTCGGAATTCCATCCGGATGCGTGGCCGCCGTTCCTGGTCCACAATCCACAGGAAACCCTGACCAAGTTGAGCGCCGTCGCGGGCGATAAATATACCTATCGCCAAATGGACGACTTCACGGATCTGATCGAAAAGACGCTCAAAACAGTGCCGCAGGTGTCGAAAGTAGCGCGCTCGGGAAATCTTGACGAGACGGTTTACCTCGTCTACTCGCAGGAGCGGCTTGCTTCGTACGGCGTGCAGCCGAGCTATCTCGAGAACGTACTCGCAGGCCGCAATATCACCACGCCTGGCGGACAAGTCAACGTCCAGGGAAAAAACGTGAATGTCGATCCGTCGGGCGAGTTCAAGAGCGAACGCGAGATTGGCGACGTGCTGGTTCCCGCCGTTAATGGATCCACTGTCTATCTGCGTGATCTCGCGCACATCGTTAGAGGTTACGAAACGCCGGCGCGTTATTTGAACTACTTCACTTCGCGCGACGCCCAGGGGAATTGGCGGCGCAGCCGCGCGGTGACGTTGTCCGTGCACATGCGGTCCGGAGAACAGATCGACGAGTTCGGTAAACAGATCGACCTTGCCATAGCTGGGCTAAGACAGCAGCTTCCGGTAGACCTGATCTACGCGCGCACTTCAGACCAGCCGTTGCAGGTCGAGGAGGTTATCGATCTCTTCATGAGGAGCCTGTACGAAGCGATTATTCTGGTTGTGCTGATTGCGCTGATCGGGTTCTGGGAATGGCGTTCGGCGTTGCTGATGGCTTTATCGATCCCGATCACTCTGGCAATGACGCTCGGGATGATGTACGTGCTCGGCATCGATCTTCAGCAAGTGTCGATTGCGACGCTGATCATCGCGCTCGGCTTGCTCGTGGATGACCCCGTCGTAGCGGGTGACGCGATCAAGCGCGACCTGGCGCAGGGACACAAACGATCCAAGGCCGCGTGGCGTGGCCCAACGAAGCTCGCGAAAGCGATCCTTTACGCGACCATCACGAATATCCTCGCTTATCTTCCGTTCATGATGCTGAAGGGAGCGGTGGGTGAGTTTCTCTATTCGCTCCCCATCGTGCTCGTTTGTTCGCTCGTCGCCTCGCGAGTAGTGTCCATGACGTTCATTCCGTTGCTGGGTTATTACCTGCTGCGTCCGAAAGCTGAGAAGAGGATCGAAGAGCGCCGCAAAAAAGGCTTCGCGGTTCAGTACTACCGCGTTGGCACATGGGCCATCAATCATCGCTGGAAAGTTATGGCCGGCGCGATGGGACTTCTGCTGGTCGGCGGCGTGCTGATGAGTCAACTGAAGACGCAGTTCTTCCCGAAGGATTTGTCTTACTTGTCCTACGTCGATATCTGGCTGCCGAACGACGCGCCACTGTCTGCGACCAACGACGCCGCAGCCCACTCGGAAGCAATCGTTCGCGAAGTGATCGACGAATACGGCAAGCACCACACGGACGGCGACGGCAAACCGCGCGATGTCCTGCAGTCGCTCACGACGTTTCTCGGCGGTAGTGGACCAACGTTCTGGTTTTCAGTTGTACCTGAGCTACAGCAGTTGAACTACGCGCAGATCATTATTCAGGTCAAAGACAAACATGATACCGAGCAGTTGATCCATCCCTTGCAGGAGGCTTTGTCGGCGAGAGTCGCAGGCGCGCGAATCGACGTGCGGCAGCTCGAGTCGGGTAAGGCAGTCGGATTGCCGGTGGCGATTCGTGTGAGCGGCCACGACGTGCAGATGCTGCGTTCGTATGCGAGCCGCGTCAAAGCGATTCTCGAAGAGACGCAGATCGCGGAGAGAGTGCGTGACGACTGGGGCGATCAGAGTTTCGCCGTTCATCTGAAAACGGATCCCGATCGCGCGAATCTCGTGGGACTGACAAACCACGACGTTGCGATGGCCTCGCTGGCGGCAACTTACGGCAAACAGGTGACGACGTTGCGTGAGGGCGATAAGCAGATTCCGGTAGTCGCGAGGCTGAGGATGGAGGAGCGGGCACAGTTGGGCGCTCTGAAGAATCTGTACGTGTACGGCGACGAGAGCAGGCAAAAGGTGTTGCTCAGACAGGTCGCGTCGACTGAGTACGCCATGCAGATCGAGAAGATGAGATCGCGCAACCAGTTTCGCACGATCACGATTGCGGCGATGCCGGCCCAGGGAAAACTCGCGTCGGAGGTGATGTCCGCCGCGCGGCCCAAACTCGAAGAACTGCAACAGACGCTTCCGGCGGGTTATCGCATGGAGGTTGGCGGTGAAGAAGAAGAGCAGGTTAAAGCGTTTATTGACTTGACCATCGTGATGCTGATTTCGGTAGCTGCGATCTTCCTGGCGCTCGTGTTGCAGTTCAAGAACGCTATCAAACCGTTCATCGTTTTTGCGGCGGTGCCGTTTGGCATGGTGGGCGCGTTGGCAGCGCTGTGGATCATGGGAGCGCCGTTCGGGTTCATGGCATTTGGCGGCATCGTGAGTCTCATAGGTGTGATTGTCAGTCACATCATCGTGCTCTTCGACTGCATTGAAGAGAAACATGCCGAGGGCGAGCCGCTGCTGGAAGCGTTGTTGGATGCAGGCATCATGCGCTTGCGTCCGGTGCTGATAACAGTGGGCGCAACGGTGATTGCACTGTTCCCGCTCGCATCGCACGGTGGACCATTGTGGGAACCGCTGTGTTACGCGCAGATCGGAGGATTGAGTGTAGCCACGTTTATCACGTTGCTGCTGGTGCCGGTGATCTATTCGATCTTCGTTCTCGATTTGAAACTGGTGAAGTGGGAAAGAGACGAGCCAGCGCAAACCCCGAGCGATATCTTGCCGGCTGCCGCGCTTCAGGCTGCGGAATGAGTAACGTTACTGTGCACGCTTACGATGGCCGTTTTCCGGGTTGAAGATCTCCAGATACGGCGACCATTTCGATCGATGGTCCCGATTGTAGAAGAAAGTACTGTCGATAGATTGCGCACAGTCCGGGTACCGGTCGTTCTTCGTAGGTCGCGTCGATAACTGGAAGTTCGAGATCAATGTCGAGATTCTCATTGAAGTGAAGCCGCACGCCGTTTGCGGTCGGTTCGATTTGGTTGAAACTGTAGCGACCAATACGCGCAAGGTCGGCGACAACGCATTTTACGACACCTGAGACTTTGAGAGTTGCCTCCGCTACCGGCAGGCGACTATGAACGTAGAGTATCGAGAAGCCCCGATGTTCAGCGCGAGGATCGTCCCAAAGCGGCCGGAGAAAGAAGCCAGTCCAGGTGTGCCTCACTTCGTCGAATGCGGCACGGTCTAATGCGAACGGACAATCGTGTAGCTCCGTCATGACCGCATGGAGTTGTTCGACAGATGAAATGTGCATTTATACAGACCAAAAAGGTCGCATGACGCCGCCTTCGTTCTCATCTTCCGGGAGCCCATTGTCGCAGCCTCCGTCTCCGAAGCGGAAGGTGCGTCAGTTTTACTGGCCTTGATGAATTTTACTTGCAGCCGCTTCGCCAGTATATCTGTCAAATCGCATCATCTCATCACGTTCGTGAAGCCTCGCAGGGACTTCCTTACAGGGCTCGAATTTTTTGCCGAGTGATCCAGGGGTTACGCACGGCGCTGCGCTCCGTGCTTCACCCCTGGCTACCTTCTGTCACCGCTGCGCGGTTGATACACAATGTGGCTGTGTCGCAAAACGAACTCTGTCGCCCTTACAGGGCTCGAATTTTTTGCCGAGTGATCCAGGGGTTACGCACGGCGGTGTGCTCCGTGCTTCACCCCTGGCTACCTTCTCTCACCG